>JAKBCY010000126.1 GCA_021807445.1 Pseudomonadota bacterium | reverse complement strand
CCTTGCGCACGGTTTTACTGAGTCAGGCGGCGGCCTCCGTATTCTTGTCGGTCTTGATCGCAGCGCTCTTCTCCTGGTTGCTATCGCGTCCGGTGCGGCAGATCGACCAGGCAATTCGGCGGCTCGGCGCTGGTGACCTGCAGCCCCAGCCAAGGGTGCAGGGTCCGGTTGATCTAGTCTTCCTCGGCCAGCAGCTCGACTGGCTGCGCCTGCGCCTGCGTGAGCTCGATGAGCAGAAACTCCGCTTTCTGCGCCATGTTTCGCACGAACTCAAGACGCCGCTGGCGTCTTTGCGTGAGGGCGTGGAACTGCTGGCCGACGGAGTGGGTGGAAACCTCACTGCACAGCAGCGCGAGATTACGCAAATCATGCGTGGTAATGCGAGGGACCTGCAGCAGCAGATCGAGAACCTCATCGGCTACAGCCGTGCACAACGTCAGCTGGATCCGCTGGTTTCAGGTGGTGTGGATTTGGCGGCGCTTCTCGACGCCCTCGTGCGGCGCAATGACCTGGCACTCCGAGCCAAGCGGCTTCGGGTGCAGCGTGAGGGCAGCGCGCCCCTACTCCAAGCCGATCGTGGCAAGCTCGATACGCTGTTCGAAAATCTCCTGATCAACGCCATGCGGTTCAGTCCCGTGAATGGCGTCATCGCCATCACAGTGCGCGTCGCGAAGGAAGTCGTGGAGGTGATTGTCTGCGACCAAGGCCCAGGTGTTGCCGAAGAGGACTGGGCGCACCTGTTCAAGCCATTTTTCCAAGGCAGCCGACAACCGCCGGCGGCTGCACCGGGCAGTGGGCTTGGTCTGGCCATTGCGAGGGAATATGCACAATTGCATGGCGGCGATATTGAGCTTTGTCGAATTGCGGGGGACAGCGGCGCGTGTTTCCGCGTGCATCTGCCACTTTCCCCCGATCTAGCCGCCGCTCACAGCAAGGCGAATGCGGTTCCCGTTGCCGCGAATGCTGACCGAGCTCAAGCGCCCGCAGCGCCCGCAGCGTCCGAGGCTGGTCCCGAGTCCAATTCTGACTGGGTCTCCACTCAGCCGGCCGACGACGAACGTTGAGGGGCCAATGCACATGTTATTAGTCGAGGTGCCATGAGACATCCCACCGAATTCCTGCTTAAGCGGTGTGTGCTTGTCGGCGTGCTTTGCGCGCTGGCCGGCTGCGCGCCATTGCAGCAGCCAAGCAAACCCCGCCTCGGGTATGAGCCGCACGCAAGCGCGGCGGTACCCATTGCACCCCCCAAAGCACAGCTTTCTCCATCCCCCATCGCGGCGTTACAGTCGGTCTTCAAGCCAGAGCCGTTAAGCATGCCTTGGATCGGCGACACTTTGCGCGCGATCGCTGTCGAATCGCAGTCCGCAGCCAATATCGAAATGCAGCGACTGCAGGCGCTAGGGGCTCATCGAACTCCCGCCGACAAGCTCAAACTGGCGTATTTGCTGATTGCCCGTGCTGCGCCCACCACCGAGGAGGCCACTCAGGCACAGGATTTGCTTCGTCGACTGGATACGCAGACTGGGGACCCGGCCTCGATCCAGTTTATTCGCGTGATCCAGCGCCTGAGCCGGCAGACCCTGGAGTTGGCACAGTTACGCACAGAACTGGCGCATGCCAATAAGCAGGTGGCTGATCTTCAAGACAAGATCGGTCAGATCAAAAATTTGGAGGTGGAATTGCAGGATCGAACGCAAAGCAGGCCAGGAAAGACCAAATGAGTGAGCCGCAGGCCCGGCAAACACCCTCCGGAGCGAATCGCTGCCAGGAGCTTTCACCAAAGCCGGAGCGCGAGACCCCATGAGTGCAACAGCCCCGAGCGTTCTTGTGGTCGATGATGATGCCGATCTCTTGCGCCTTCTGGGCATGCGGCTTCAGTCGGCCGGCTACAAACCCGTGCCTGTGGCCAGCGCCGAGGAGGCGCTGGCGCGGCTGGCCGTAGCGCGCCCGCGGGCCGTCATCACAGACCTTCGTATGCAGGGGATGGATGGGATGGCGCTATTCGAGCGCATTCATGCCACGGACCCATCGCTGCCGGTGATCATTCTCACGGCTCACGGCACCATTCCAGACGCGGTGGCCGCCGCCCAGAGTGGCGTCTTTGGTTACCTCACCAAGCCCTTCGAAGCCCCGGAGTTGCTCGCTTTGCTGGCGCGAGCAGTCGGCACCGGGAGTCCCGAGTCGGGCAAAACGGCCAAGCAGCGCTTCCCAGACATCGTCACCGCAAGTCCGCTGATGAACGCGCTGCTTGATGAGGTAGCGCTGGTGGCGGCAAGCGAAGCCAGTGTGCTGATTCAGGGCGAATCAGGTACGGGCAAGGAGATGCTGGCGAGCGCAGTGCACCAAGCGAGCCCGCGCCGGCGAGGGCCGTTCGTGGCCATCAATTGCGCAGCCATTCCCGAGGCGCTACTTGAATCCGAGCTCTTCGGCCATGCCAAGGGAGCCTTCACTGGAGCGGACTCGGCGCGCAAGGGGTTGTTCCAGACGGCACAGGGCGGTACGGTCTTTCTGGACGAAATTGGAGATATGCCGCTAGCGCTGCAGGCCAAACTCCTGCGTGTATTACAGGAGCGCGAGGTGCGCCCCGTGGGCTCCGCGCAATCCGTCGCGGTAGACGTGCGCATCGTCTCGGCCACGCACCGGGATCTGGAGGAGGCCATCCGGCAACAGCAGTTCCGCGAAGACCTGTACTACCGGCTCAATGTCGTCAACCTGCATATCCCACCCTTACGCGAGCGCCGCGAGGATATCGCTCCGCTGGCGCAGCACTTCGTGGAAAAACTGGGGCCAAAGCATGGCCGGCGCATCGTCGGCTTCGCGCCCGAAGCGTTGGATTTGCTGATGCGCGCCGATTGGCCAGGCAATATCCGGCAGTTGATGAACGTGGTCGAGCAGTGCTGTGCGCTGTGCACCACCGTGCGTATTCCCCCCGCGCTCGTGGCCCGCGCACTGCGCAATAAGCCGACGGAGATCTTGAGCTATGCCGAGGCGAAGGACCGCTTCGAGCGTGAATATCTGGTCAATCTGATGAAGCTGACCGGTGGCCAAGTCACGGAGGCCGCCCGCCTAGCTCAGCGCAACCGTACCGAGTTCTATCGGTTACTGCAAAAGCACGCGCTTTCACCCGCGCTGTTCAAGGTGAGCGAATAGGACTTGATCGTTGTCGTTCATGGGCGACAAAATTCCCTTGGAAAAACAATCAGTTGCGAAATGACGGCGCAAAGCGTCGGCTTCAGGCGACGCATAGAGGGCTCAACCCGCATGTCGCAGTGCCCGAACGTGAGCCAATCCGGAAAGAAGAGCATAAGTTATTGATTTGAAGACAGAAAAATATCTGGCACGCAATGTGCTTAGATAAAGGCGTCGCAGGACGATTCCTACCTTCAATCCTGAATCCGATAGCCCAAGATAAAGGCCACGCCCATGCAATCTTCTTTCGTGAAAAAGCTCTGGACATTCACATTTGGATTGAGCGTGGCGCTGTTGTTGGCAGCCGCCATGGTGTGGGATCAGGCGCACGCCGCCGGGATGCCCGCTGAGACTGCAGCACAGGCCACGACCGTTGCCCAGCAGCAAGCGCCGAGCAGTGCCTCGGCCCCCGCTAAAGCGCAGGAAAAGATCAAACAAGCAGGCGAGAAAAAAGACTAAGAACGATCTCGCCGGTCACGTGCCGGTTGTTGTCTCCTCCCCCCTTGGCCAAGCTTCTGCTTGGCATTTTTTTGCCCGTTGTGCGCGTGCCTGGCGCCAGAAGCGAAAGCGAATCCGCCGTCTTGGCGATCTTCATGCGTACCGCGATGGCATTCGCACCAGTCAATGCAATTTGATCCGTGGCTCGGTCGTGCGCGAAATCAAGCGCGCAAGTGTCAGAAACGCGGTTTTCCAAAAACCGTGCAAAGCGTGCAGATGCATGCGGTAGAGCAACCAGTAGATGAACCGGGCAAAGTGGCCTTCAATGAACATACTGCCCTTGGACAATCCACCCATGAGGCTGCCAACGGTGCTGTGCTCGCCCAGCGACACCAGCGAGCCAAAGTCGTGGTAACGAAAATCCTGTAACGGTTTGCCGGCCAATTGGCGGGACACTTGGCTCACGAGAAGGCTTGCCTGCTGGTGTGCCGCCTGCGCCCTTGGGGGCACGTTGCCGGTATGTCCTTCCCATGGGCAGGCGGCGCAGTCGCCCATCGCGAAGATCCGGCCATCACGCGTGGTCTGCAAGGTGGGTAATACGATGAGTTGGTTGGTGCGGTTGGTTTCCAAGCCGTCGATGTCACGCAAGAAGTCGGGCGCCTTTACGCCCGCGGCCCACACCACCAGCTCGGCAGGAAGAAAGTCTCCATCGGCGGTTTGCACACCGGTGGCCGTGACCGCGGTGACGCGCTTGCCCGTGTGCATTTGCACCCCGAGCTTGGCAAGCTCAGTCGCCGCTGCCGCAGACAGGCGCTCCGACAGAGCCGGGAGGATGCGCGGCGCAGCCTCCACCAAACTCAGGCGGACATCGCGCTCAGGGTCGATGCGGTCCAACCCGTAGGCGGCCAGCACCCGAGTTGAATTGTGGAGCTCGGCCACGAGCTCCACCCCCGTGGCGCCTGCGCCGATTGCAACCACTTTGAGTTGCTCCGGGCGCAGTGGAGTGGTCTGCGTATTTGCCGCAATGCAGGCATTCACGAGGCGCTTGTGAAAGCGTCGCGCGTCTTCCGGAGTGTCGAGGGCGATCGCGTATTCCGCGGCGCCAGGGGTGCCAAAGTCATTGTTCTGGCTGCCCACCGCAATGACCAGAACGTCGTAGTCGAAGCTGGACCGAGGCACAATTTCGCGTCCGTCTTCGTCCAGGGTCGGTGCAACCAAGACCCGCCGCCCGGCGCGGTCCAATCCCTCCATGGCACCCAGACGGTATTTGAAATGATGCCAAGTGGACTGCGCAAGGTAGTTCAGCTCGTTGTCGTCGATACCCAGTGTCCCGGCTGCCGCCTGGTGCAGCAGGGGTTTCCAAAGATGGCTGCGCCCTCGCTCGATGAGGGTAATTTCAGCGCGACCGCGCCGGCCAAGCGTGTCGCCCAAACGTGTGGCGAGTTCGAGCCCGCCTGCGCCGCCCCCAACGATGACAATGCGCGGCAGCGTAGAGGAGACAGATGGCGAGTCCATGGGGTGCCTTCGCTTTCAAAAAGGGATACGAGACGTGGACGACGCGGCCCGCATGTTCAGGGCAATGCAATGCGCCGATAAGCTGCTATTGTGCGAAAAAAGTGGATGGTTGGGGGGCACACAGGGCGCCGCGCCGGCAAGTTGGCGCTATGGCAGCTGGGTCTGGCGCACAATTGCAACAGGGGTCACCGCCCAATGTCCGTAACAGCGGGTTTTCAAACGAGAAATTCAATCCAATTCCATCATCGCCATGTCCAGCCCTGAACCCGAAGCCCAGCCAGCATCCTTCGCCGACTTGGGCCTTCCCGAGTCTCTCCTTGCGGCGCTTCGCGACGTGGGTTATGAGACACCATCGCCTATCCAGGCTGCAACCATACCGATTCTCCTCGAGGGGCGCGATCTGGTTGGCCAGGCCCAAACCGGAACGGGCAAGACGGCTGCGTTCGCGCTTCCCATCTTGGCTCGCATTGATGTGGCGCGCAAGTACCCGCAGGCGCTGGTGCTGGCGCCTACGCGAGAGCTCGCTATTCAGGTGGCCGAGGCGTTTTCCAGCTACGCCACGCATCTGCCGGGGTTTCATGTTCTGCCGATCTACGGTGGTCAGAGCTACGTGCCCCAACTCGCCGCGCTCAAGCGGGGGGCACACGTGGTGGTGGGCACGCCCGGGCGCATCATCGATCACTTGGAGCGTGGCACGCTCAAGCTCGATGGTTTGGCGCATGTGGTACTGGATGAAGCCGACGAAATGCTGCGCATGGGCTTCATCGACGATGTCGAGTCCATCCTGAAGCAGACTCCACCGGCGCGCCAGGTGGCCTTGTTCTCGGCCACCATGCCGCAAGCGATCCGGCGCATTGCCAGCACGCATTTGCGCACGCCTGCGGAAATCACGATCAAGGCAAAGACCAGTACCGCCACACAGGTTCAGCAGCGCTATTGGATGGTCAGCGGCTTGCACAAGCTTGACGCGCTCACGCGCATCCTGGAGGTCGAATCCTTCGACGGCATGATCGTTTTCGCTCGGACGAAGCTGGCGACCGAGGAGTTGGCGGAGAAGCTTGGGGCGCGCGGTTTTTCCACGGCTGCACTCAACGGCGACATTCTTCAGGCCCAACGCGAGCGCACCGTGCAACGCCTCAAGGACGGGCAAATCGACATTCTTGTGGCCACCGATGTGGCCGCGCGCGGGCTGGATGTGGATCGCATCAGCCATGTGGTGAATTACGACATCCCCGCAGACACGGAGAGCTATGTGCATCGCATTGGACGCACCGGACGAGCCGGGCGCAGCGGGCAGGCCATCTTGTTCGTCACGCCGCGCGAGCGGCATTTATTGAACGCAATCGAGCGGGCAACGCGCCAGTCCATTACTCCGATGCAATTGCCGAGTACACAGGACGTCAACAATAAGCGCATTACCCGTTTTCTGGATCGCATTACCGAGGCGCGTGAGCAAGAAGGGCTTGAGCAATTCCAGAGCCTGATTGAGCGCTATGAGCAGGAACACGACATTCCGGCGATCGAGATTGCCGCGGCGCTGGCGAGCATGGTGCAAGGCGGCAAGCCGCTTCTGCTAGTGCCTGGCGCCGAATCCACGGGGGGGCTGAGAAGCGAAGGCATAGGCGCCCGCGAGCGCTCTGCCGGTCCTGCCGCGCGTACGCGACCCACGAAGAGCTTCGAGCGCGAGGTGCGCGGAGCCGATCGACCAACGCTGCCAGTGCGTGAGCCCAAACCGACGCGCGCCAAGCCTCGGGGTCTAACCGACATTGCCGACGCGGCACTCGGGGAACTGGAACAGCGAGTGCTCGAGGCGCGCCTTGAGAAAGCGCGCGTGGGGCACGAACCGGATGATGTCAGGGCAGGACATCCTGCCCCACACCGGGGCAGACCGACGCCCGGCGGGATGGCCTTCGAAACCTATCGCGTGGAAGTGGGTCGCGCGCACGGCGTGGAAGTACGTAATTTGGTGGGCGCCATCGCCAACGAGGCCGGTTTGGATAACAAGCATATTGGCAATATCGCTATTCGCGACCAGTACAGCCTCGTTGATCTGCCTGCGGGCATGCCTCGGGACGTCATGCGGACCTTGCAGAAAACTTGGGTTTTGGGCCACCAGTTAAAGCTCAGCGCTGTGGGGGATGGGACAAAGACACAGCCGATCGACGAGGACGTACGCGCAAAACCCGTCGGGAGGGCGGGGCGGCCGACCCTGGGCGCGAGCACACGTGCCGGGCACGGCAAGCCTGCTGCGCCAAAGCGCAAGCCAATTCGCCGCTAATCGGCTGCGGCCATCGCCAACACCAGGCAGGAACCCCGTTGGCGTTCGGCCGAGGTTTCGTATGAACGCTCCCGTCGCCACGCAGACTGAGGAGCGGTTGTCGCGTGGGTTTCCAACGGCAGCGATCCGCGCTGAAGGGCA
>JAKBCY010000125.1 GCA_021807445.1 Pseudomonadota bacterium | reverse complement strand
AGGGGCAAGCGGCGTAGCCTGCTCCACCGCGCTGACCCAGGATTGCCTCGATAGCGTCTGCGCAATCGCCGCGCCGATGAGATCTGCAGGCGGCGCCACCCAGCGGCTGTCCCTGTATGGCTCGATCCGGCCGGGCCGCGAGCTGTACAGCATGGCTGTGCCACCCAAGCCAGGTCCTGCCCCCACCGTAAGCAACCGAATCACCACCGGGTGGACATTGGCGACAGGCACGACCAAGGGCACAGGCAGCAAGCGGTACATCGCCGGCGCCCGCGCGCCTGTCGCCGACAGCGTGCATCCCGCACCCAGACTGGATGCAGCCAACGCGAGCGCGAGCGCCAAAGCGCGAATTGAAGGGGTCATTATTGCTCTCCCGGACCGGCTGCTGGCTTGGGGGGGCCATAGAGCAACTGGCTCGGATTGCCCTTGAGGCTGCGGATCAATTCAGTGAGCTGGCCGCTGAGCTGCTCCAGATTACCGGTCAGGCGGTCAATTCCAGGGAGGGTGTTGTCATGCAACTGATTGACTGCGCGTGCTCCAACTGCACTAAGGTTGACTGCGCCCTTGCCTGCCTCGTTCCACGTGCGAGCGGCCTCATCCATATCGCCTAGCGTCACTTGCAGTCGCTGTGTCGTTTCGCTGAGTTGGCCAAGCAACTTGGCGCTCTGGCCGGTGAGCTGCTGTCCATTCGCCACCATCGCAGACAGCTCCTGGCTCGATTGACGCAGATTCACCAAGGTCTGCGCAAGATCCCGGCGATGCGCGTCCACCGTCTGCGTCACCCGGGCAATGTGCGTCAACGTCTGACTGAAGGCGCGCAGGTTGGCGTTGCTGAGCAGCTGGTCGAGTCGATTCGCAATTTTCGACAGAACCACCGTCGCTTCGCTGATCCCACCTTCCAAGCGCGAGAACACCGAGGGCGCATAAGGAATGACCGGATAAGCTTGGCCAGGCTTGGCTCGAAGCAACGCGCTGGAATGGCCGCCCGTGAGATTAATGACCGAAAGCCCCGTCACGCCTTGCGGACTCAGCTGCGCCACAGTGTCGGCGCGAACTGGAACGCCCTTGTCAATGTGCAGTTTGATGCGGATGAGCGCGGGGTTGGCTGGATCGATCTCGATGGAGGCGACTTTTCCGACTTGCACACCACGGTACAACACATTGCTTGCGTCATTGAGGCCGTTGACGTTGTCAGTCGCATAAACGAGATACGGCACCGTGTTGCCCTGCCGGCTGCCTGCAGCCAGCCACGAACTCACACCGGCCAGCATCAAGCCCAACAAGACGACGAACACGCCCACAGCGGTGTAGTTGACCTTGGATTCCATCATGCCGCAGCCTCAATCCACATCGAACCATACAGCAAAGATGTCCCTTTCATGGCGAACCCGCCTCGCGCGCACTTGCTCCTTGTGCATCATGCAAAAAGGCCACGGACCTGCCCTCACGAAAATAGGCTCGAAGCTCGGGCTCGTCGCGATGGGCCAACTCCGCTGCAGACCCCACCGCGAGCACGGTCTTGCGCGCCAGAAAGGCTACCAACTCACTGCCATGCCAGATCGAGTCGAGGTCGTGCGTCACCTGCAGAACGGTCAAGCCAAGAAGGTCGCGCAATCCACGGATGAGATTGTCGAAATCCGCGGCACCAATCGGATCCAATCCTGATGTGGGCTCATCCAACACGAGCAATTCGGGGTCGAGGGCCAGCGCGCGCGCCAATGCCGCGCGCTTGACCATGCCTCCTGAAAGCTCCGATGGATATTTGTGCGCCGCATCTGCAGGTAGTCCGGCCAGACGGATCTTGAGCATGCCAATATCGGACAGCAACTGACGGTCGACCGCGCCGTGCTCACGAATGGGCAGCAGGACGTTTTCGAGCACTGTCAGCCCCGTGAACAGCGCCCCTCCCTGGAACAGCACGCCAATGCGTAGGCGCAGGCGCTGCCGCATATCCGAACTTGCCCCGCGAACGTCCTGCCCGAAGAGTTTCAGGCTTCCGGCCTGCGGTTCACGCAACAAAATCAGGGTACGAAGCAAGACGGTTTTTCCAGCTCCCGACCCCCCCACAAGCGCCATGATGCAACCGCGAGGAACGGCCAGATCCAACCCGTCATGC
This sequence comes from Pseudomonadota bacterium, assembly GCA_021807445.1. Classification (GTDB taxonomy): domain Bacteria; phylum Pseudomonadota; class Gammaproteobacteria; order Burkholderiales; family Burkholderiaceae_C; genus Thiomonas_A. The sequence goes on along the minus strand of JAKBCY010000125.1, from coordinate 5,475 downwards.
ACGGCATTCGTTCCAAATCGGTTGACAATGCCACGCGCATCGACGACAGGGGTGCCGTTTTTCATACACCAAGCAGGTTATAAAGTATCGAGAAAGCGGCATCGATCACGATCACCAGGAAAATCGATTGCACCACCGCAACCGTGGTCGCTCGCCCCACAGCGGCAGCGCTGCCTGACACGCGCAGGCCCTGCATGCAACCCACCAAGGCGATGATCACGGCGAAAACCGGCGCTTTCACCAACCCCAGCATCAGCGTCTGTCCGCTCACCACCTGCGGGACGCGTGCGAGATATTGGGCCCAGGGCACGCCGTAACCGACGGAAGCCACGACACCGCCTCCGAGGAGGCCCATGACATCGGCGAATAAGGACAGCAGCGGCAAGGTCACGACCAGTGCCATCACCTTGGGAAGAACCAAAATCTCGAAAGGTGATAGACCCAACGCACGTAATGCGTCAACTTCCTCGGTAATGCGCATGGTCCCCAGCTGGGCCGTGTACGAGGAGCCAGTCCGCCCGGCCACCAAGATGGCTGCCAGCAGCGGCCCGAGCTCGCGCAGCGTGATGACCGCCACCAGGTTGACGATGAAGATATTGGCTCCGTAAGTCGCCAGGGTCGCACCGCCCTGATAGGCCATCACCATCCCGATCAGGAATGACAGCATGCCCACGATGCCCAGCGCGCGCAAACCCGCCGCATCGATCTCGGCCACGACCTCGCGCCACCGGATTCGCCAAAACATCAGGAGCAGCGGCATGCCAACCCACACCAGTTCTCCAATGGCCCCGAGAAACTCGCGTCCCTCATGAAGCGCCGCCAGCGTTGCCCGGCCGACGTCCCCGAACAGACCCCCATGCGTCGCACGCTGCTGCGGCGGCTCCGTCGCACCATGCGACAGCACCAGGTCCATCAGCTGGCGGTGCGTGGAGCTCATCGCACTGCGGTCGACGACGATGCCAGCATCAACCCATGCCTGGAGCCTGCGCGCCAGGACCAGGGCGCCCGCTGTGTCCATGTGCAGCGGTACGACATCCGTATCGGTCGCCGCTTGCAGGTGTACCGTGCCACAGGCCTCGGGCAGCGCCAGAACCGGTGCCGGGGACAACCCTTGCACGGTCCAAGCGCCGTCCAGCATGAGAATGTATAGGCCGGCCTCTAGCCCCGCTCGCCAGTGCGCGCGCGCCGGATGCCAGTCCACTGACCCAGACGTGGCGTGCATGTCGCCCCTAGCTGTCCTTCGACTCGCAGCAGATGCCCGGCTGCGCTGTTACCCGCCCTTCAGGGCGCCGAAAACCTTTCCGATCAGCGCACTGCCTGTTCCTACGGGGTCCGTGCGAATCGCTTGTTCCTCTTCCCCGATGGCTTGATACAACCGATCGAGGGCCTGCTGGGTCACGTAGGTATTGATATTGGCCTCGTCGGCGCTGACGAGCCCGAACTGCGCAGCCTTTCCGGCATACTGGTCATAGGTTTGCGCCAGCCCCACTTGGGCCGTCGCCTGGCGCACGATGGGCAGAAATTTTTGCGTAAGCGGAGCTTCGGTCTTGCGCCGGAAATAGGCGGTCGCCGCCTCGTTGCCACCGGTGAGAATGCCTTTGGCATCGGCAATGCTCATGGTTTTCACCGCATTGACCAGCATGTCCTTGGCCTGCGGCACAGCAGCCTCGGCAGCGCGGTTGATGGCCAGATCCAAGGCATCGGCCTGCGAACCCATGCCAGCCATGCGCATGAGACTGGTCGTTTTCTGAAGCGCCGGCGGCAGGGGAATGCGCCATTTGGGACTGCCGTAAAAACCATTCGCGCGGCCCAGCGTGCTCACTGCCGTGTCAACGCCGCGAGACAGCGCAGCCTTCAGCCCCTGCCCCACCTCGCCCGAACTCAGCGCCGCGACCGCCGCAGTGCTCCCGGACGCCCCACCCACCGAATTCGAGGGAGCTGCCTGCTGCGATGTCCCAGGGCTTGCCTGTTGCAATACGCCCCCGAGTTGGTTTTGCAGGTCGCCGAGGTTGAACGCATAGGCAGGCGCGATACTGGCCAGAAGCATGCCTGCAGCAACTGCTTGACGGGATCTGCGAATGAGCATCGGAAGCATCGGAAACTCCTTGGTTTGAAAAGCGGCGAGTACCTCGGGGAACGCCAGCCCGCCTCAACCCTGGGCGACAGGCGTCGCATGCAGGACCTCGTCGAGCGTGGTGCTACCCTCGGCGACCTTGAGCGCGCCAGCCAGCCGCAGCGGACGCATGCCATCGCTGACAGCTTGCTGGCGCACCGCCTCAAGCGGGGCCTTGGCAGCCACCAACGCGCGCAAGGCAGGGCTGACCACCAGCAATTCGTATAGCCCCAGTCGGCCAAGATAGCCGGTATTGCGGCACGCTGGGCAGCCCACAGGCTTGTATGGCGAAATCCTCGAACTCGGCCTCCAGGGCGCGACGGCCTGCTGAAACGTTGTTTGATCGAAACCGTCGTCAGGCTTTTTGCAATGTGGGCAAAGCGTCCGGACCAGCCGCTGGGCGAGGACGCCGAGTACGGTTGCATTCACCAGGTAAGGAGCCACACCCAACTCCAGCAGCCTTGTGATGCTCCCCGGCGCATCATTTGTATGTAGGGAGGACAACACCAGGTGACCGGTCAGTGCTGCCTGGACAGACATATCGGCCGTCTCGCGGTCACGAATTTCACCCACCATGATAATGTCCGGGTCTTGTCGCATCAGGGCGCGCAACCCCTCGGCGAAGCCCATGTCAAGGCCGGGCTGGACCTGCATCTGGTTAAAGCTGGGCTCGACCATCTCGATCGGGTCCTCCACCGTGCACACATTGACCTCGTCAGTCGCCAGGCGCTTGAGCGTTGAATATAAGGTGGTGGTCTTACCGCTTCCGGTTGGCCCTGTCACGAGCACGATGCCGTGCGGCCGGCTCGTCAGACTGTGCCAGCGCTGCGCCTCCGGCGCGGGGAATCCCAAGGCGGCCATATCACGCAAGACAACGTCCGGGTCGAAGATGCGCATCACCAGCTTCTCGCCGAACGCGGTGGGCAGCGTGGACAGTCGCAGTTCGACCTCGTCGCCAGCCGGCCTGCGGGTCTTGATGCGCCCGTCCTGTGGGCGGCGTTTTTCCACCACATCCATGCGGCCCAGCAACTTGACGCGGCTGGTCATGGCATTCATCACCGACGGCGGCACCTGGTAGACCGTCTGCAGCACGCCATCGATACGAAAGCGAATCACTCCAAGCTCGCGTCGCGGCTCCAGGTGAATATCCGATGCACGCTGCTCGAAGGCATATTGCCACAGCCAGTCCACTACCTGCACAACACCGGCGTCATTGGCGTCCAACGCGCGGCCACTCTTGCCTAACTCAACAAGCTGCTCAAACTGGTTCACCCCGCTCATGCCGAAGGGCGAGCCATTTTTCTGCGCCAGGCGCACCGAGCGCGCAAGACTGAAGAATTCGTTGGTGTAGCGCGCAATGTCAATGGGATTGGCCACCACCAGATGAATCGCCCGCCGCAACATGCGCTCAAGCTCGGGCTTCCACGCGAGGTCAAAGGGCTCGGCCGTGGCAACCGTCACGCCATCGGCGTCGGCCGCCACTGGCAGGATGCGATGGCGCTCGGCGTAGTTCATCGAAATCAAGTCGCCGATCTTCCCGATCTCAACCCGCAGCGGGTCAATCCTCAAATAGGGCAAGGCTGCTCGGGTCGCCAACCAGCTTGTGAGCAGGTCCAAATCCAGGGCTTTGGCATCCGATACGCGCACCAATCCTGCATTTGCCACCTTTTGCAATGCATGCTGGCGCGCACTGGCGTGGGCACTGCGATCCATCCCCTGGCGTAACCCGGCATCGTCAATTAAGCCGTCCTCGTGCAACCAGCGAAGCAAGTCGCGCCATTCGAGCGGACCATGCGCGGGCGCGGAGGCCATGGTGTCCTCCCGGCGAACTGGATCCTTGAGATGGGTCGGTCGTGATGCTTGCATTGGCTCAGTGTAGATGCTGCAAGATTGCGAGATGCGGCTCAGCTGTCAGCAGCAATCAGTCCAAGGCTGATGAACACTTCACGCCATGCCTCGAGCTTACGCGCGAAGCTCCAACTGGCATTGGCTGGGCTTGTTGAGGGCAAACGGTGGCACACCGGCACCAAAGTTCCAGTCAGCCGCATCAGCCGAGCGGACTCACCGCCGTTGTGGGCGATCGCCCTTAATTGCGGCAACTTCGCCACGAGGGCGCGCAGATCGTTGGGTTGCGCTTTCGTGATGGATGCATCCAAGCTGCCCTGTCGCTCACAGGCCGCATACACGTCCCAGATGCCCAAGCCATGCCTGAGAACCGCCTGCAGCCGCACGGAGTACGGCAGCTTGGTCAGATCTTCATGAAGCAAGGCTCCCAGCAAGGGCCAGAATTGGTTGCGCGGATGGGCGTAATACTGTTGAGCCTGCAGCGATGCGCGGCCTGGAAAGCTGCCCAGGATTAACAGCCGCGTCTGCGGTCCAACCGCGGGGGGCAAGCCCAGAAGGCGTGGCGAGGATGAGGTGGAAACAGGCATCGGACCAGCCGTTTATAATTGAATGTTTTGCGGGTGTAGTTCAATGGTAGAACGGCAGCTTCCCAAGCTGCATACGAGGGTTCGATTCCCTTCACCCGCTCCATGCACTTTGCAGAGCAGGCCTCGCCGGATCGCCCGGTTTTTACGGCGGCCGCCTCCAGCCAGACGCCCATGCCTGATGCACCCATTTTCAAGTTGAGCACGGCCGCGGCCGAATTGTCGCCTGCCAGCGCGCTGCGCGCGCGGCACGTGCGCAGCTTCGTACTGCGCGCCGGGCGAACGACTAAAGGGCAAGAGCGCGCTCTGGTCGAACTCGGGCCCCGTTTTATCGTGCCCTACAGCATCCATGAACCGGACTGGGATGCGGTTTTCGGCCGCCAGGCTCCCAGGATTCTGGAGGTGGGCTTCGGGATGGGCGAAGCAACGGCGCAGATTGCCCAGGCCCACCCCGATCGCGATTTCATTGGGGTGGAAGTTCATACGCCCGGCGTCGGCGCAATGCTGCTGCGTATTGAGACTCTGGGCCTCAGCAATCAGCGCATCGTCCAGCACGATGCCGTGGATGTCCTGCGCCACATGGTGGCACCAAGCTCGCTTGGCGGCGTGCACGTGTATTTTCCCGACCCTTGGCACAAAAAGCGCCACCACAAGCGCAGACTGATCCAGCTGGGCTTCGTGGACCTACTGTGCAGTCGGCTCGAGCCAGGTGGCTACCTGCATTGCGCCACCGATTGGGAACCGTATGCCCAGCACATGCTGGAAGTATTGTCCGCAAATCCAAACCTCATGAACACCGCAAACGGTTTCGCGCCGCGCCCAGCGTGGAGGCCGCCCAGCAAATTCGAGCAGCGTGGCCTGCGTCTGGGCCACGGCGTTTGGGACCTGCTTTTCGTGCGCCGCGCCGCGCCGGCGCTGAAGCCGTCTTGACCG
>JAKBCY010000124.1 GCA_021807445.1 Pseudomonadota bacterium | reverse complement strand
TGCGCATTCGCTTCGACCCTTCTCGGCTGAGCCTGGACGCTGTGCTTGCCATGTTCTTCACCATCCACGATCCCACCACGCTGAATCGCCAAGGTGCTGACGTCGGCCCCCAATACCGTTCGGGCATCTACTTCGAAACCCCTGGGCATGAGACCACAATTCGAGCCTACATGGCGCGCCAGGCCGAAAGCGGCACCTATGGCGGGGCACCCATCACCACCGAGGTCGAGCCGCTTCGGGTGTTCTGGCCAGCCGAGGGGTATCACCAGCGCTATTTCGAGCGCCACCCCGATCAGGGTTACTGCCAGGCCGTGATTGCGCCAAAAATGGTCAAGTTGCGGCAAGGCTTCGCTGAAAAGCTGCGAGCCTGAGTCTGCAGGCTGCGGCGCGGACGGCTCGCGACGCGGCCTCGCTGGCCGTCTGTGGGGTCGCGGGAATGGCCTCCCGTGTGCATCGCCTCAACGGCACGAGCTGATGATGTCCTTCAACTCCGCCTCCGATGGCACCCCGACCAGCAATGAGGCGTGTGCGCTTGCCGTTTGCCATAACAGAGCCGGGACCCCGGGCAGCTTGTTGGCTCTGTAAATGGCCAGGTTTCGCGCTAACTCCTGGCGTACTTTGGATGTGATCGTGGTCGCAGGCGTGATGCCGCCCCCCGGTTGCCCATTCGCGGCAAAGTCGTAGTCGGCTTCATTCGTGTGGAATGCTCGCCGCGGATTGGCCGCCTGCAAAATGGCTGCGGCCTTAGGCAGGCTACTCGGCGTGAGGATGCCGAGCACAATCCACCGCAACTGCACGTCAGCTTTCCCGACAAAGGGTCGAAGCATTCCATACAGCCGGTGGCAATAGGGACAGTTGGGATCGAAGAAGATGTAAATCGCGCGCTTGCCCTGACCTTCGCCAATCCATGTGGCCTGGTGAATTTGTGACCATAGGGCGTCGGCCTGGTCCGCGCCTTGTGCCGCATGGGCCTGCGGCAGCACCCCCACGAGCGGCAGGACTGCCAAGGCGCCCAGAATGCGCCTGCGCATGGAGCGTGGACTACGGCTGATTGACATCGACGTCTCCTTATGCATGTGAGCTGGCTTGCACCTTCAAGGTGCCAGGCGCTGCAGCGTCCACGCGCCATCCGACCCCAACTTGTAGACCAGCCGGTCGTGCAGGCGCGACGGGCGACCTTGCCAAAATTCCCAGGCATCCGGCGTCAGGCGATAGCCGCCCCAGTGGGGCGGGCGCGGCGGATTGAGACCGAATTTCAAGCCAAACTCGGCGGCGCGCATGAGGAGCACGCTGCGGCCTTCGATGGGTTGGCTCTGCTCGGACGCCCAGGCGCCAATGCGCGAGGCCAGTGGCCGGCTCGCAAAATAGGCATCCGACTCCTCGGCACTGACGCGCTCCACGCGGCCCTCAATGCGCACGACGCGCTCGAGTTCCACCCAATGGAATTGCAGGGCGGCCAAGGGATGGACAGCGAGCTCGCGTCCCTTGCGGCTGTGGTAATTGCTGTACCAGACGATGCCGCGTGCATCAAAGCCTTTGATCAGCACCACGCGCGTGGATGGCCGCCCGCCATCCCCCACGGTGGCCACCGTCATCGCGTTCGGCTCCGGCACCTGGGCCTGCACGGCTTCGTGCATCCAGCGTTCAAACAGCGTCATCGGGTCGGCCTGGGCGTGTGTTTCATCCAGCTCGGCGCGACTGTAGTCCTTGCGTAAGTGGGCCAATGTGTGCATGGGATGAGTATAGAAACTCTCACGACACCGGAGCCGGCCCAGGTGACACGCGCGTTGCCTCGCCACCTCGTAGGCCCAGATTCATCAAGCCATCCGAGTCAAAGCCCGTGGCGCTTGGCCAGCGCCACGATACGCTCGAGCGCGCGATCACGAATCCCGGCCTGGCGCAACGCATGGGCGGTGCGCACCACATATTCGAGCGTCGTGCCGAAACGCCCCCGACGGTGGCGAAGAATGTGCAGCAGTTGGGTGTCGTCCAGCGCGCCTGTGTAACTCGGGCTGGTGCGCGGCAGCGTGAATGCCAAGGCCTGCACCACGCCGTGTGGCGTGTGGCAGCGCAGCCAGCGCGGCTCGTAGACGGCGCGTGGCATTTCGCGCTTCCACAGCAGCCGCAGTTCATGCTCAGCCTGCGCGCGCGGCACCCGCAGCACGATGCCTTGGCACGATCCCCCGCCCATCAGCGCGAAAACCAGGCCTGGTTCATGTTCCGTACCCCTGTTGATGCGCGACCACATGCACAGGCAGCGCTTGTGGCCCCACACGCGGGCAGGCAGGATCTCGCTGTGGGCAATCTCGGGGTTCCACAGCAGCGAGCCGTAGCCAAACACCCAGAGATCACCAGCCGGCATGCTCGCCAGAAGGGCCTCGAGCATGACCTGCGGATCACGACCGGGGATTTGAGGCAACCCCGGGTGTTCAGCAGCTGTGGATGCGTCGCACTCGCTCATCGAAGACATCCGGATACCATCAAGTCACCCAGAGTCGGCCCGACAAGGGGCTGCCGCGACCAGCGGGATCGCCCAATGGATGCGAACGGACACGCGTCAGATCCCACCTCGAGTCACCCCGACAACCTCACGTACGACTTGGTTTGGCACATCTCACCGAGGCAGATCCGAGTGCCCGATCAAGAACTGATCGATCGCGCGCGCAGCTTGGCGACCCTCGCGGATCGCCCAGACCACAAGGCTCTGACCGCGCCGCATATCGCCCGCAGCAAACACCTTGGGCACGCTGGTGGCGTAGCCACCGTCCTCTTCGGTGATGGCCTTGGCGTTCCCACGTGCATCACGCTCGATGCCAAAAGCATCGAGCACGGAGGCCAGGGGATGCACGAAACCCATGGCCAGCAACACCAGGTCAGCCTGCATCGTGAACTCGCTGCCCGGAACTTCCTGCATGCGACCGTCATGCCACTCAACGCGGCAGGCTTGAATCGCTTTGACCTTGTTCTTGTCTTTGCCGGTCCCAGGTAAAAACGCCTTCGTCGCCACCGCCCAGTCGCGCCCGCAGCCTTCTTCGTGGCTGCTGGAGGTGCGCAGCTTGATTGGCCAGTAGGGCCACACCAGGGGCTTGTTTTCGGCCTCTGGCGGCTGGGGCAACAGTTCAAACTGCGCAACACTCGTTGCACCGTGGCGGTTGCTCGTGCCCACGCAATCGGACCCCGTATCACCTCCGCCGATCACCACGACCCGCTTGCCCGCTGCCAAGATCTGCCCCTTGAGCTTGTCGCCGGCGTTGACCTTGTTCTGCTGCGGCAGGAACTCCATGGCGAAATGGATGCCTTCGAGTTCGCGCCCCGGCACCGGCAGGTCCCGCGGATGCTCCGACCCACCCGCGAGCAGTACGGCGTCAAACTCGGCCAACAGCGCCTCCGCCGTGCGGTGCTCGCGGGCCCAGTTGGCTACCGTCGCACCGGGGCCGTCTTTGGGCATCTCGCCCACCAGCACGCCGGGTGCGAAGCGCACACCTTCGGCCTGCATCTGCTCGATGCGGCGGTCGATATGGTGCTTTTCCATCTTGAAGTCGGGAATGCCGTAGCGCAGCAAGCCGCCGATGCGGTCATTCTTCTCGAACACCGTCACGTCATGCCCGGCACGCGCAAGCTGCTGCGCGGCCGCCAGACCGGCCGGCCCCGAGCCGACGACGGCAACGTGCTTGCCGGTCTTGTGCGCAGGCGGCTGCGGCGCTACCCAGCCCATCTCCCAGCCTTTGTCGATGATGGCGTGCTCAATGGACTTGATCCCCACGGGCGCCTCGTTGATTCCCAAGGTGCAGGCCGCCTCGCATGGCGCGGGACAAATGCGCCCGGTGAATTCGGGGAAATTATTGGTGGAGTGGAGCACATCCAGTGCATGCTTCCAGTCGCCCTGCCACACCAGGTCATTGAAGTCGGGGATGATGTTATTGACTGGGCACCCGTTGTTGCAAAACGGGATACCGCAGTCCATGCAGCGCGCGGCCTGCACCTTCGCCTTGTCGTCCGGCAGTTCGTGAACAAACTCCCTCCAGTGCTTGAGGCGTGCGACAGGTGGCTCGTAGCTTTCATCCTGGCGTTCGAATTCCATGAATCCGGTGACTTTTCCCATGGTTCTTCCTTGGTCTGCGATACCCCGCCTGTGCGGGTTTATCGTCTCAATCCTGATTGGCGGTCATTGCGCTGCGCACGCCAAACGCCTGATGCCGCGCAAGCGCGGTCCAGCTTTCGGGTGTGCATGGCTTCGTTCATCATTTGGCCGGCACGCTGGCATTGGCGGCAGGAGCCTTGGCCTTGGTGGTTGCCTCTTGTGCCTCGCGCCTGGCCGCCATCTCGCCCAACGCCCGCTTGTACTCATGCGGAAACACCTTGACGAAACGCCCTCGCGCAAGCTCCCAGGTATCCAGCAATTCGCGCGCACGCAGGCTTCCCGTCCAGCGATGGTGGTCTTGCAGCATCTTGCGCAACTGCTCTTCATCGGTCTGGTCCCGGTGCCATAGGCCCTGCGCCATCTGCACCTTCTGCTCGGCGGCCGGCTGCACCTTCTCGAGCGCCACCATCGCCGTGTTGCAGCGACGCGCAAACTGGCCGTCGACGTCATACACGTACGCCATGCCGCCGCTCATACCCGCAGCGAAGTTGCGTCCGGTCTCGCCAAGCACAACCACGGTGCCGCCGGTCATGTACTCGCATCCGTGGTCACCCGTACCTTCCACCACGGCCGTGGCGCCCGAATTGCGCACGGCGAAACGCTCGCCAGCCACGCCGCGGAAGAAGGCCTCGCCGGCGATGGCCCCGTACAGCACCGTGTTGCCAACGATGATGTTGGACTGCGATTCGCCGCGGAACTCGATGGTGGGACGCACCACGATACGCCCTCCGGACAGGCCCTTGCCCGTGTAATCATTGGCATCCCCGATGAGATACAGGGTAATGCCATGCGCGAGGAAGGCACCGAAACTCTGCCCACCCGTGCCTTCCATCTGGATGTGCACCGTATCGTCGGGCAGGCCCTCATGACCGTAGCGCCGCGCCACTTCGCCCGAAAGCATCGCCCCCACCGTGCGGTTGACGTTGCGCGCGTTCTGGATGAACTGCACCTTCTCGCCACGCTCCAGGGCCAGGCGGGCGCGTTCGATGAGCACATGATCCAGCGCCTTGGCCAGACCATGGTCCTGCTCCTCGACCTGCCGACGCGGCACGTCTGCCGGCGCCTCGGGCAGGTGGAACACACGCGAGAAATCGAGCCCGCGCGCCTTCCAGTGGGTGATGCCGGGCCGCGTATCGAGCAGATCCGCGCGCCCGATCAGGTCTTCGAACTTGCGCACGCCCAATTGGGCCATGATTGAACGCACCTCCTCAGCCACGAAGAAGAAGTAATTCACCACATGCTCGGGTTTGCCGGAGAACTTCTTGCGCAGCGCGGGATCCTGTGTGGCCACGCCCACCGGACACGTGTTGAGATGGCACTTGCGCATCATGATGCAGCCCTCGACCACGAGGGGCGCCGTGGCGAAGCCAAATTCGTCCGCCCCCAGCAGCGCGCCAACCACCACATCGCGCCCGGTCTTGATCTGGCCATCCACCTGCACCCGGATGCGGCTGCGCAAGCGGTTGAGCACGAGCGTCTGCTGGGTCTCAGCCAGACCGATTTCCCAGGGGGAACCCGCGTGCTTGATGGATGACAGGGGCGAGGCGCCGGTGCCGCCGTCGTGCCCGGCGATCACCACGTGGTCGGCCTTGGCCTTGGCCACGCCCGCCGCCACAGTGCCCACGCCCGATTCGGACACGAGCTTGACACTGATCGAGGCGTGCGCATTCGCATTCTTCAGATCGTGAATGAGCTGCGCGAGATCTTCAATCGAATAGATGTCGTGATGCGGCGGCGGGGAGATCAAACCCACACCGGGCACCGAGTAGCGCAGCATCCCGATGTATTCGGACACCTTGCCGCCGGGCAACTGTCCGCCTTCTCCGGGCTTTGCCCCTTGCGCCATCTTGATCTGGATCTGGTCGGCCGAGGCCAGGTATTCGGCGGTGACGCCGAAACGGCCCGAGGCCACCTGCTTGATCTTCGAACGCAGCGAGTCACCCGCCTTGAGCGCAATGTCGCTAACCACACGCTCGGCGCCAAGGACACTGCCGAGCGTGTCCCCATCCTTGATTCCCGCAGAACCCGTACGCATCTCGGGGCGATAGCGCAACGGATCCTCGCCGCCCTCGCCCGTGTTGCTCTTGCCCCCGATGCGGTTCATCGCCACAGCCAGTGTGGCATGGGCCTCGGTGGAAATGGAGCCCAGCGACATGGCCCCGGTGGCAAACCGCTTGACGATCTCAGCGGCCGACTCAACCTCGTCAATGGCAATGGCCTTGCTCGGGTCGAGCTTGAACTCGAACAGCCCGCGCAGTGTCATGTGGCGACGCGACTGGTCATTGATAATCTGGGCGTACTCCTTATAGGTGTTGAAGTTGTTCGCACGCGTTGAGTGCTGCAGCTTGGCAATGGCGTCGGGCGTCCACATGTGCTCCTCGCCGCGCGTGCGCCATGCGTACTCGCCGCCGGCGTCAAGCATCGTGGCCAGCACGGGGTTGTCGCCAAACGCGTCACGGTGCATGCGCAAGGTCTCCTGCGCCACTTCAAACACGCCGATGCCGCCAACCTGACTCACCGTGCCGGTGAAGTACTTGTCCACCAGATCGCGCGACAGGCCCACGGCTTCGAAGATCTGCGCGCCACAATAACTCATGTACGTGGAAATCCCCATCTTGGACATGACCTTCTGCATGCCCTTGCCGATGGCCTTGATATAGTTTTGAATGGCCTTGTCGGCACCCAACTCACCCGGCAGCCCGTGCGCCATCTGCGCAATGGTGTCGAGGGCCAGGTAAGGATGCACCGCTTCAGCCCCGTACCCGGCAAGGACGGCGAAGTGGTGTGTCTCGCGCGCGCTGCCAGTCTCCACCACAAGGCCGGTCTGCGTGCGCAGTCCCAGTGTGATGAGGTGCTGGTGCACGGCGCTCATCGCCAACAGGGCGGGAATGGCCACCCGATCGGCGCTCAGGAAGCGGTCGGTGACGATCAGAATGTTGTGCCCACTCTTGATCGCGTCGACGGCTTCGGCACAAATCGAAGCCAGCCGTGCCTCGATACCCTCGTGACCCCAGGCCACGGGGTAGCAGATGTCGATTTCGTAGCTGCGGAACTTGCCGCCCGTGTGCTGCGCGATCGAGCGCAGGCGCGCCATGTCGTCGTAATCCAGCACCGGCTGGCTGACCTCCAAGCGCATGGGAGGGTTGACCTGGTTGATGTCCAGCAGATTGGGGCGTGGCCCGATAAAGGACACCAGCGACATCACCATGTTCTCGCGAATGGAGTCGATGGGAGGGTTGGTCACTTGGGCAAACAACTGTTTGAAGTAGTTGTAAAGCGGCTTGGCGCGGTTGGACAGCACGGCCAAGGCGGCGTCATTGCCCATCGAGCCCACGGCCTCGTCGGCCTTCTCCGCCATCGGCGCCATCAGGAATTTGAGATCCTCCTGGGTGTAGCCGAAGGCCTGCTGGCGGTCCAGCAGCGGCAGCAGGGAGGGCTCGGGGTGGCCGAGGTGCTCGAGATCGTCGATGCGGATGCGCAGGTTCTCGATCCACTGTCCGTAGGGACGCGCGGCG
>JAKBCY010000123.1 GCA_021807445.1 Pseudomonadota bacterium | reverse complement strand
CCTGCTCAACGGCTGTGCCGGATTCCCGGTCCTCGACCGCGACGCTTAGTGCATCCTGTTCGAGCAAAGCGTCCGAGAGGGATTCGGCGAGTTCATCGTCTGCGGGAATGGTGACTTCACGGTAGGCCATGAGGGCGCAAGAGATCAGGCTGCGGGCTTGAGTGCGGGCTGTAGGCGCGATAGGCCGAGCGCTCAGCCCTGGCGAGCCGCCATGTACTCTTCCAGGTAGTGAATATTGGTGCCGCCCTCCATGAAACGCGCATCCACCAGCAACTCGCGATGGAGGGGGATGTTGGTCGCAATGCCGTCCACGACCATTTCAGACAGGGCTGTGCGCATGCGCGCCAACGCTTGCTCGCGCGTGGCGCCGTGGACGATGATTTTGGCAATCATCGAATCGTAGTTGGGCGGCACAAAATAGCCGGTGTAAACGTGAGAATCAACCCGCACGCCCGGTCCACCCGGCACGTGCCAGGTGGTGATGCGCCCGGGGCTGGGGACAAATTTCACCGGATCTTCGGCGTTGATGCGGCATTCGATGGCATGCCCATTGCACGCAATGGAGCGTTGTCGCAGCACAAGTTTTTCGCCCGCTGCCACAAGAATCTGCTGAACGACAATGTCCACGCCTGCCGTGAGTTCCGTCACCGGATGTTCCACTTGCACACGCGTGTTCATTTCGATGAAATAAAACTCTCCGTTCTCATAGAGAAACTCGAAGGTGCCGGCACCCCGGTAACCAATCTTGCGGCAGGCATCGGCGCAGCGCGCTCCGATGCGCTCGATCAGCCTTCGGGGGATGCCGGGCGCAGGGGCTTCTTCCAAAATCTTCTGGTGGCGTCTCTGCATGGAGCAGTCGCGCTCGCCTAGCCACACTGCGTTGCCGTGTTCGTCGGCAAGTACCTGGATCTCGATGTGGCGTGGATTGGTGAGAAATTTCTCCATGTACACGGCGCTATTGCCGAATGCAGCGTGTGCCTCGGCCTTGGTCGTGGCCACAGCATTAAGCAATGCGGCTTCTGTGTGCACGACCCGCATGCCGCGCCCGCCACCGCCTCCAGCCGCCTTGATGATGACGGGATAGCCGGTGGCGCGGCCCATCCGGGTGATTTCCCGTGGATCGTCCGGTAGTTCGCCATCTGAGCCGGGTACACAGGGTACGCCCGCCTTGATCATGGTCTGCTTGGCGGATACCTTGTCACCCATCAGGCGAATGGAGTCCGGACGCGGCCCAATGAACGTGAAGCCCGACTGCTCGACGCGCTCCGCGAAATCAGCGTTTTCCGACAAGAAGCCGTATCCCGGATGGATCGCCTCGGCATCGGTGACCTCGGCAGCCGAGATGATCGCCGGCATATTCAGATAGCTTTGCGCCGAAGGCGGTGGCCCGATGCAAACCGCCTCGTCCGCGAGTTTGACGTATTTCGCATCGCGGTCGGCTTCTGAGTAGACCATCACGGTCTTGATGCCCAACTCGCGGCAGGCACGCTGAATGCGCAGCGCTATTTCACCGCGATTGGCGATCAGGATTTTTTTGAACATGGGTGATGGGGTAGGGGGTTACGGCCATGCAGAAGGGGCAGCGTGCAGGACGAAACGCCGCTGTCATTCCAGGACAAAGAGTGGCTGCCCGTACTCGACAGGCTGCCCGTTCTCGGCCAGTATTTCCTTCACCACGCCGTCAATGTCCGATTCGATTTCGTTGAGGATCTTCATGGCCTCGACGATGCACACCGGCTGGCCCTGCTTGACGGAATCCCCAACCTGAACGAACGGCTGCGCTCCCGGAGACGACGCGCGGTAGAACGTGCCAACCATCGGAGACTTGATGACTTTCGCGTTCGGGGCAGCGGCTGGCGGCGCAGCCGGTTCTGCGCCGAATCCAGAAGGCGCCAATTGCGGCGCAGACATCGGGGCCCCAACGTATTGCACCTGGGCGGACTGAGGCGGTGCAGGCGGTGTCTTGACGATGCGGACTTTGCCTTCCGCTTCGGTAATCTCAAGCTCGGAAATATTTGATTCCGAGACCAGGTCAACGAGCGTTTTGAGTTTGCGCAAGTCCATGATATGGATGTGATCTGTGGCGAATTGGGGTTGAAATACTACCAAAGTCAAGCTTTTGCAGGCAATCCTTCTGCCGCGAAGCGCAGTGCAAATCCATCGCCAGCGGCTCCGCCCCTCGTGTGATCGCCGCTTCGGTCAGTGTCGTCCTGCCGTAATTCGCGGGCTCCCGCGTGCCAAGTAGGTGCAGGGTGGGGCCGTGGAGAATCAGAACTCCCGATAGATGCATAAATGGTCGCGAATAACGCAGGACACGAATTCAGGGATTGCCAGCCAGTATCGCCTGCAGTGCCTCGTATGACGTCTGGCCGAGGTGCTGGTACACGATGCGCCCGTGCTGGTCAATGACCACAGTGAAGGGCAAGCCGCCTTGGCCGTCGCCCAGTTCCGTGCTGAGATCCGTGCCATCCATGCCGCCGAAAAGTACAGGATAGCTGACGGGATGAGCTTTGAGGAAGCTGCGCACCGAGCTTGGATTATCGATCGCAATGCCGAGCAATTGGACGCGATTGCTTGCGTGATCAGTATAAAAGCGGGAAAGACCAGGCATTTCCGCGATGCACGGCGGGCACCAGCTGGCCCAGAAGTTGACAATCAAGGTCTTGCCTTTGTACTTTGCCAGATTGATCGACTGTCCTTGAAGATCATCGAGGGTGGCACTGAACAGCGCATTCGTGTTGCCCGGTGTGGCTGTAACAGCAGGGCCGTTCGTGGGCGCCAGCGTAGCTTTAGCCAGTGCCCTTTCGGCGTTGGCGTCGGACTGTGTACGCTGGCCATACCAGTAACCACCCGCGGCGCCAATTGCGGCAGCAATGAGCGCAACCGCCCAGGATGTTGAAGATTTCATCGGTCCAGGTCAGGTTGACCAGAGTGCGGTGGACCCGCTTGCACCAACGCGCGCACCGCCTGCAGATTTCCCCGCTCGGCTTGCTTTCCGGCGGCGCGGGGACTGCGCAGAAGCACGCCTCGCTCATCTTTTAACGGATACAGGCTGAGCGCAGCAGGCGCCGTTCGTGGCCGGCCCTGAGCGTTGGTGCTTTGCAGGGGCCACTCGAACTCGAGGCGCTCGACGCGTTGTCTGCCCGCATAATGCGCGGCCTCGCCAGCTCTGTACACGATGTCCCGATTGATGCAGTGGATCTCCACCGCCTTGCTGTCATCGGTGAACAGCAGTACGTGCAAGCCAGAATGAGCGGTCGCAGTTCCATTCCATACAGCGCCTGCGAGATACGGCCTAAATTCGGCAAACTCTTCCATGAGGCTCAACGCCGCTCGGCGCAGATTCCACAGTACGTGGGGGTGATCGTCGCCATGAAACAGTGCGAGGTAAAGCTTGACCTGGTCTTGGATGTCTGCATTGTCGGGCTGGACCTCCACGTGGGCACCGGGCCCGAGAACTTGGCGCGCGGCCTTGCGCTTGGCGCTCGCGTAGTCCAGCCCGTCTTCCACGATGAGTCGGGCTGCCACTGCGGCGAGTTCGTCCCGTAAAGCATCCATAGAGGACAGTGTACGCGTCAACTCTGCGAGCACGGGATCCTTGGGTATGCGGCCCGCTGCCAGGCAGCAATAGCAGGATGGAACTCTGGTCGGGGCTCGCCGCAGGCTTTCTACAATGGGCACTCATGCATATTCACATACTCGGCATTTGCGGCACCTTCATGGGAGGCATCGCCGCGCTGGCCCAAGCGGGTGGACACCAGGTGACGGGCTGCGATAGCCATGTGTATCCGCCCATGAGCGGCCAACTCGAGGGGCTGGGGATCCGGCTTATTGAAGGGTATGGCGCAGATCAATTGGCGTTGCAGGCCGATCTCTGGGTGATCGGAAACGCAATCTCCCGTGGCAATCCGCTGGTGGAGGCCATTCTGGATGCAGGCCTGCCCTATACGAGCGGCCCTCAATGGCTTGCGGAACATGTCCTGCGTGAACGCTGGACACTGGCGGTGGCGGGCACCCACGGCAAGACAACGACGACATCCATGTTGGCTTGGATCCTGGAGTGCGCTGGCCTGCAACCTGGTTTCCTTGTGGGTGGCGTGCCGGCAGACTTTGACAAATCTGCGCGGCTTGGCGAGGCGCCGTTTTTCATTATCGAAGCCGACGAATACGATACCGCATTTTTCGACAAGCGCTCGAAGTTCGTCCATTACCGCCCGCGCACGGCCGTACTCAACAACCTCGAGTACGACCACGCGGATATCTTTCCTGACCTTGCAGCGATCGAATTACAGTTTCATCACTTGGTGCGCACGGTACCCGGCAGCGGGCGGTTGGTGGTCCAGGCTGAGAACGCAGCGCTGCAGCGGGTCTTGGCGCGTGGGTGCTGGAGTGAGACGGAGTTTTTCGGGACATCCGAGGGATGGATGGCGCAGGGCGGCGACCAGCAATTTGAAGTGTTCTGGAAGGGCAAGCGCCAAGGTGCTGTGGCTTGGCGCATGATGGGCGCGCACAATCGGGCTAACGCGTTAGCTGCGATCGCGGCAGCAAGGCATGCTGGCGTGCCCGCTGCCGATGCTTGCGACGCGCTGTCGGCTTTCCGTGGAGTCAGGCGACGCATGGAATGGCGAGGAGCTGTGGCGGGCGTGACGGTTTATGACGACTTTGCCCACCATCCGACGGCTATTGCAACGACCATTGCGGGGTTGCGCCGTGCCACAGGGGGGCATGGACGCATCCTTGCCGTGTTCGAGCCACGTTCGAATACCATGAAGTTGGGTGCGATCAAGAATCGCCTGCCCGAGGCCTTGCATGAAGCGGATATCAGCTTTGGCTACTGTGGCGGGCTGGAGTGGAACCTCGCCGAAACGTTGGGACCATTGGGCGAGCGCGCACACATGCATGCTGACCTGGATGATCTCGTGGCAGACGTGGTCGCCCAATCGCGCAGTGGCGATCACGTGCTGGTGATGAGTAACGGGAGTTTTGGTGGCATCCACACCAAGTTGCTGTTTGCGCTTCAGCAGCGCGATAGCTCAGCGACCGTATCCTGATGCCGTCGGGACGCGAAGCGCGGATCCGATGTTGTCGCGAATTGGCGTGTATCCGCGCCAACGCGGAGACATCCGTTGGCGAATAAAGTAAAGATGATTTGCAAGTGATCCCGCCGGATCCATCCGCTGGATCCGAGTCGCGATTTGAAAACGATCGAATTTTTGGTGCGAGGCGTGCCAGGCTCATTAAGGTCAACACTCTGCATTCACGTCAACTTGACGTACCCAAGACACTATGCGGTTGTCGCGCAGGCGCATGTGCACCCGGCCGTGTTGCGCAAGATCCGATTTCACTGCGCTGGGGCCGCGTGAGGGCAGAACCCGGTGTGTCGTGCGAGGGGCATTTCTTGTCGGGGGCGCCACGTCATGTTCTCTAGCTCTCTACTTTGGTTGACACCCCTTGTTTGTGCACGGTGGCCACGTTACGCATCAAGTCGGAGCGTCGAGCCTACGGCATGCTGAGTCTTGTCGAGACTCTGGAATGTGCTTGGATCGTCTCACTTGCGTTGAATCAAACGGCGCGGCTGCTCGGTTTGGCTTAAGCCTTCTGAGACACGGGCGCCGCCTACAATTAAGCAATGTCAGGAAATACGCTTGGTTTGCTCTTCGCCGTCACCACGTTTGGTGAATCCCACGGCTCAGCCATCGGCTGTGTGGTCGACGGCTGCCCACCTGGCATGGAACTTTCAGAAACGGATATCCAGCCCGATCTCGACCGTCGGCGCCCCGGTACATCGCGTCATGTGACGCAGCGCCAAGAGGCTGACCATGTGGAAATCCTCTCGGGCGTGTTTGAGGGCAAAACGACCGGTACGCCCATTGCGCTGCTCATCCGCAATACCGACCAGCGCAGCAAGGACTATGGCAACATTCTCGACACCTTTCGCCCTGGGCATGCGGACTACACCTATTGGCGCAAGTATGGCCTGCGTGACCCCCGAGGTGGCGGCCGGTCATCGGCGCGTTTGACGGCGCCGATCGTGGGTGCAGGAGCCATTGCAAAGAAATGGTTGCATCGCCATCATGGCATTGGCATCCGTGGCTGTATGCAGCAAATTGGGGAGGTGGTTATTCCCTTTGCGAGTTGGGAGGATGTCCCGAGCAATGCCTTTTACGCCCCGAACGCTGCGGCCGTCTCTGATCTTGAGGTTTATCTCGATGGGCTGCGCAAAGCCGGCGATTCCTGCGGCGCGCGGTTGTATGTGGAGGCAACTGGCGTGCCCCCTGGGTGGGGCGAGCCTCTCTATGACAAGCTCGACGCGGACATTGCTCACGCCATGATGGGGCTCAACGCTGTCAAGGGCGTTGAAATCGGAGCCGGCTTTGCCAGCGTCGCGCAAAAGGGCAGTGTGCACGGCGACGAACTCACTCCGCAGGGCTTTGTCAGCAATAACGCCGGTGGTGTGTTGGGGGGAATCAGCAGCGGCCAACCAATCACAGTCTCGATCGCAATCAAGCCGACGTCGAGCATCCGCCAACCTCGTCGCTCGATCGACCGCGCGGGTCACCCAACTTTGGTGGAAACCTTCGGTCGCCACGATCCCTGCGTGGGGATTCGTGCCGTCCCAATCATCGAGGCTTTGTTGGCCATTGTGCTGATGGATCACGCGCTACGCCACCGCGCGCAATGTGGCGATGTCAATCTGACGATGCAGCCCATTCCTGGGAAGGCGGCATCGTGATGGCGTGGGGCGACTGGACGTTTCGTGAGGTGACTGGCGCCTCCGGCTGAAGGATGTCGCGGCCCGCTGTAAATGCAGCCTCGCGCGCTTCGCCCCTCATTGCCCAGAGGCCTTTTCGCGCTCGACAGCCCGTTCCATGCATAACGCTCCGTACATGCGAGATTTGCGCATGGACCGAGGTGCCATGGGAAAAATCGAATTTTTGTACAAGGGTCACCGGTCTGGAACCAAGAACAAGGATCGACGCGCGCGCCAGGGGAGCGTGTCCGAACCCGTCCCCAAATCTGCCGCCACGTGCGAGGCGCTTGGCGGCCCGCAAACAGGGGCTGAGTTCCCCTAGAGGTGGAATACGAATAACATAAATAAAATCAGTATGTTATGCATATAATTCTGCGCTGTATTTCGGTGGCTTGGAGCATGGCCAGCCCGGAAAAAGAAAGGTTCCATCCTCAGGGCAAGACGGGCGACCTGTGGCGGTAGGCGCTGCGCGCTCGAGTCAAGCCCAAGCCCAAGCAGATCAAGTCCGCCGACAAATACATCGACCATTCGTACCGGCTTGTCGTCGACGATAAAGTCGTCCAGGCGCTCGGACATCACGGTTAGCTGCTGCCGATCCGACCCTTCAACCTATCGAGCTTTACCGACTCCTACGACCGAGACGGCGAGGTTCTACCGACGTGCGCATCAGGCGGGAAGAGAGTTTTCACACAGCATCGACAAGCCGCCGTTCGAAGCCCGGGTGTCTAATGGCCGCTGCCTAGCCGACCAGGTGACGCATCGGCATATCCACGACTGACGGACTCCGCCCGGTGCCGCCCGGACGCAGCTATGTTGCGTCCGCTTCGTGCAGTTCACGATCGAGCTGGGCCACCAGGTCTGCGGCGGCGAGCGAGCGCGCCAATGGCGCGGCCTGGCCAGCCCACTGCGCGCCGAAGCCGAATTCGCCATGGGCCTTCGCCGCTGCGTGCAGAGCCTTGGCGGCGTCGTAGGCCACCGGATAATCCGGCAGGCGGGGCCGGCTCTCCGCCTGCCCGAGCTGCGTCATACGGTTGACCATGCCCCGAGATC
>JAKBCY010000122.1 GCA_021807445.1 Pseudomonadota bacterium | reverse complement strand
ACCGGCGCCGAGTCATTCAGCGCCGTGGCATCGGCCGGTCGTTCAGTCGAAGACCGGCGTATCCACGCCGAGCACCTTGTGCAGTTTGGGGCTGGTGGTGGTGTACTGCAGGTGGACCTTCTTGTCCGGGAAGATGTAGTGGGCAGCGCCAAACGCCGCCAGCGCGGCCTCGTGAAAGCCCGAAAGAATGAGCTTCTTCTTGCCCGGATAGGTGTTGATGTCCCCCACGGCGAAGATGCGCGGCACGCTGGTCTCGAACTTCTCCGTATCCACCTTGATCTGTTTGCGCTCCAGCTCCAGTCCCCAGTGCGCGATGGGCCCCAGCTTGGGGCTCAGGCCGAAGAACACCAGCAGCATGTCCAGCGGCAGCCGCCGGGTGATGCCGTCATTGCCCGTGACCTTCACCTCCACCAGGCGGTTGTCGCGCTGCTCAAAGCCGGTGATCTGGCCGATCACGAGCTGCATGGCGTGCTGCTCGCACAGCGCGTGCATCTTCGCCACCGACGCCGGTGCGGCCCGAAAGCCGTCGCGCCGGTGCAACAGCACCACGCTCTCGGCCCGGTGCTCGGCACCCTGGGCGAGGTGCAGGGCCCAGTCCAGGGCCGAGTCGCCTCCGCCCACCACCACCAGGTTCTTGCCGGCAAACACCGCGGGGTTCTTCACCCGGTAAAACAGCTGCGTGCCTTCGAACGCCTCCAGCCCGTCCACCTTCAGCATGCGCGGCTGGAACGCCCCCACGCCGGCGGCGATGAACACCGTCTTGGCCAGGAATGTGCGGTCCTTGGAGGTGCGCACGAACAGCCGCCCGTCGTCCTGATGCCGCAGTTCCGTGACGTCCTGCCCCAGGTGGAACGCCGGCTTGAAGGGCTCGATCTGCTTGAGCAGGTTGTCCGTGAGCTCCTGCCCCGTGCACACCGGCACGGCCGGGATGTCATAAATGGGCTTGTCCGGGTACAGCTCCACGCACTGCCCGCCCAGATGCGGCAGCGCGTCGATGACGTGGGCCTTGATATCCAGCAGCCCCAGCTCGAAAACCTGGAACAGACCCACCGGACCGGCCCCGATGATGACCGCGTCGCACTCGATCGGCTCGCCGTGCCAGTGGACGGCTTCCGTGATCGCCGCGTTGAGATGCATATCCATGGGTTAGTCGCTTTCTAGTAAAGATTCATGATGTTTAGCGCCCTCGCTGACTGCGCTTTGTCGAGCCACGGCATGGGTGCAACCCACGTTTGTCGCGCCAGCGCCAACGATGACCACTGTGGGGCGATTCATGTGCAACATCGCCGCCTGCCCGAGATCTGCCAGAAGGTGCTCACTTTGCAGACTGTCAGCGCACCCCGCGCGCGACACGACGCTCACCGGGGCAATGGACGGCCAACCGCTTGCGATGAGCTTGCGCGAAAGGGAGGCGAGTTGTCGCCCGGCCATGTAGAACACCTCGGTATCTGCACTGCGCCCCGCGTGAAGAGCGCCTTCGCGCGTCATGGCCGTGGTCAGGCTCACGCTGCGCCCGCTTCCGCGACGTGTCAAGGGCCGTCGCGTGTCGGCGGCTGCCGCTGACGCTGCAGTGACTCCTGGCACAACCTCGGCGCACAGCCCGGCAGCAGCCACGGCCCGAAGCTCCTCCTCGAGCCGGCCGAAGATGCTCGAATCGCCGCCTTTGAGGCGAACAACCAAGGTATGCGCGCAACCATAGCGGCGTAGCAGCGCGTTGATCGTCTCCTGCGTAACGCCGCCTCGAAACCCGCGCTTGCCAACTTCGATCCACCGTGCCTGCGGCGCGAGCTCACGCAGTGAGCCATCAACGAGAGCATCGCTGAGAACCAGGTCAGCCTGGCCCAGCAGTCTGGCGCCACGCACCGTAATCAGGTCTGCGGCTCCGGGTCCTGCCCCAATGAAGACGACGCGGCCCATCAGCTTACGGCCTCGACGAGCAGCGCGCCGCTGGTGCGATGGCTCGCCGGATCGACGACGATCATTGCCCCGGCGACCCGGTTCGCCGCATAGTCCGTCAGAGGCAATGGCGATTGCGCCTGAATACGCACACGGCCGATGTCGTTCACGGCCAGCGCATGGGCATCGGTGCCAACCAAGGTGTGGATGTCCAGGCGGCTGACGATTTCCGTGATGCACCCGGGAACCCAGCGATGCCCATGGCGTAGCCAGTACTTGCGGCCGACTGCAGCGGGTTCCACATCAAACCACGCAAGCGTCGCTTCGAAGACCTGCCGGCCCGTCACCGCACCCGCGGCCAATCCCAGCGGCGCGTGTATTGCGCTCTTTTCGGCGTGCACGATCCAGTCGCCGCGCGATACGTCCACATGGCGGTCGAGCACGAGACCCGCCGACTGGCCCGCCACGCAGGAACCCACGGCGGACCCGGCGTGATGAATGGCCACGACCTGCGCCACTTCGCCGCTGGGCTGAATGCTCACCAGATCACCAATGTGCACCCGGCCTCTTGCCAAGCGTCCCCAGAACGTACGGAACTGGTTTCCCACGCCATCTCCCTCACGCGCCACATATTGCACGGGCAGCATCAGGGGGCCGGAAGATGGGGTCTCGGTCGCCGGCAAGGACTCCAGCAATTGCAGCAGCGTCGGTCCCGCATACCAGTCCCAAAAGGGCGAGGCCACAGCGACGTTATCGCCGCGCAATGCCGAAACGGGCACGATGCCAGCAGGGACAATGCCCGCCTCTTGCGAGAAGTGCACAAGCGCATCGCGTACACGCTCGAACGCGTGCTGAGGATCGTGCTGGGCATCGAGCTTATTGACGGCAAACACGATCGACGGAACCCGAAGGAGCTGTGCCAGCAGACTGTGGCGCCGGGTCTGCGGCAGCAAGCGAAGCGGGCTCTGTGTCAAGTCCAGCTTCGTGATGTCGACAAGAACGACAGCCGCATCGCTGCCTGCAGCAGCCGTAACCATGTTGCGTGTGTACTGCTCATGCCCAGGCGCATCGGCAATGATGAATTTTCGGCGTGGCGTTGTGAAGTAGCGGTAGGCGACGTCAATTGTGATGCCTTGCTCGCGCTCGGCCTCCAAGCCATCGGTCAGCTGCGACAGATCGACGGGCGAGCCGGATGATCCCCTGTTGAGCGCGTCAAGTTGATCCGCAAGAATGGCCTGACTGTCGAGCAGCAGCCGGCCGATCAGCGTACTCTTGCCATCGTCGACGCTGCCAGCCGTCAGAAAGCGCAGCGCCTTGTGCCGAAATTCGGCTTCTGTGTGGTCGTACGTATCCATTAGAAATAGCCCTCTTTTTTTCGACGTTCCATGGAAGCGTCGGATGTCCGGTCATCCATGCGCGTGGCGCCGCGCTCGCTGAGCGTGGCCGTCAGCGTTTCGGCGATGACAGCCACGGCAGTGGCCGCCTCGCTCTCCACTGGGCAGGTACACGTCATGTCACCGACGGTTCGAAAACGCACGCGAACCGTCTCCACAGTCTCGTCGGCCTGTGCTGGCGTCAAATGGCTGATGGGCACCAATAGCCCCTTTCGACGGACGACCGGACGCGCATGGCTGTAGTACAACTCGGGCAGGGCTATAGCTTCGCGGGCGATATACAACCAGACGTCAAGCTCCGTCCAGTTGCTGATGGGAAACGCCCGAAAATGCTCGCCCGGGCGCACGCGGGTGTTGAACAACGACCAAAGCTCAGGCCGTTGCTCCTTGGGCTGCCATTGCCCAAATTGATCGCGATGACTGAAGATTCGCTCCTTCGCGCGCGCCTTCTCCTCATCGCGTCGGGCCCCACCAATCAGGCAATCAAAGCGATACTCCTCAATGGCCTCGAGCAATGCAACGCTCTGATGGGGATTGCGCGACTCCAGCTCATGCGCCAGGCGTACCGATCCGCGTCGGATCGAGTCGTCAAGATGGGCAATGATGAACCTATCCGGCGAGCCCGCCGCCAGGGCGTCGCGAAAGGCAATGACCTCGGGAAAGTTGTGCCCGGTATCCACGTGCATGAGCGCGAATGGCAACCTGCCCGCGTAGACGCCATCGGCCTGCCGACGCTTGAATGCCTTTTCGGCCAGACGCAGTAGGACGCAGGAATCCTTGCCCCCTGAAAACAGCAGCGCCGCGCGCTCGAAGCTGCCCGCCACCTCCCGAAGGATGTAGATTGCCTCCTCTTCCAGGGCATCGAGGTGGCGATGGTCGACCTGTGGTCGTAGCCATTCCAATTCAAGCGGCGCATTCATGGTTGTTTTCCAATATCTCGTTGCTGAAATTCCTTTGCTTCGGGGCTTCGCGCGAGCCTTTCGACGTGCAGACCACATTCCTTGACGCCGTCGTTCTCCCACCACCAGCGTCCAGCCCGAAAATCCTCGCCAACGGCCACGGCGCGCGTACACGGAGAGCAACCAATGCTTGGAAAATGGCGGTCGTGCAACGGGTTGTAGGGCACGCCATGCAACCTGATGTAGTGCCAGACATTGCCTAATGTCCAGTCAATTAAGGGGTTCCACTTCGCGCGTCCCTGCAGATCACGCTCGTGTAGCGAAGCCTGTTTTCGCTGCTGAGACTGCTCGCGGCGCACCCCTGTAACCCAGCCTTGGCGACCTTCAAGCATGCGCGCGAGCGGCTCAAGTTTGCGCAATGCGCAGCAGGCGTGGCGCAGTTCGACGCTCTGACGCATGGCATCAGCCCCGTGGGTGGCAACGAAGTTGCGTGCTGCGGCGGCGTCTGGACGCCAGATCTCGATGCGAAGCCCATAGTGACGCTGCGTGCGTTCGACCAAGGCGACCGTCTCATCGTGCAGTTGGCCGGTGTCGAGCATCCCAATGGCGATCGGAAGCTCGTGCCGAGCGATCAGATCCGTGATGACCATGTCCTCCGCGCCCAGGCTCGTGGCTTGCACGATGCCGTCGGGGAACTCGGCTGCGGCCGCACGCAGGGTAGCCAGCGCGGCAATCACTTGCTGGTCGAAGCCCGGACTGGGTTTTGCGTGCGCTGCAACGGCTGCGCCTGCCGGCGAATCAATGGGAATCGTGCGCTTCATGCGGCAACCTTGCGAAAGACGGGGTCTGGGTCAAGAGCGTCGCCCTGGTAATACGCCGATCGGTCAGCAATGGCTGGCTGTCCAGGAGACGATAAAAGCCCTTCAAAGAATCGCAACGCCTGCTGTGCCACTTCGAGATCCTGATCTGCGCGCAGCACGGCGGTGTCAAACCCTGTGCGCGCCAGCGGTAGCGCCATGTCGACCAAGACGTCGCCCATGGCGCGGATGTCCCCCGTGTAATGCAGTCGCACGCGCAAAAGCCTGGCCTGGCTGTAGGCGCGGCCGTCCGTCCACTTGGGGAAATGCAGCGCGATCGCAGCGAAGCGTGACAACGAACCTTCCAGCGCCCGCACGTCGTCACTGTTTGAAAGAACGAGCCCAACAGGCATATCCGTGGGCCAGGACAGGTGTACGTCTTGCCACTGCTCGAGGGTCAGAAGGCGATAGGGCGCGCGATCCACGAGGCGATCATCGACACGGGTCCATCGATCGGAATTGGAAGCAACGAATTTCATGCCTGGAGCTCCTGAGCTACGGCGGTCGCGCGCCGCGCTGCGTCGGCCGCTTCCTTGAATGGGGCTACGCCGATGCGGCGAGCGAACTCGACGAAACGCTCCCCGTGACTGCGCTGGCGCAAATAGACCGCGACCAGAGCCTCAATCACGTCGGGCACCTCTTCGGCGGCAAATGATGGCCCAATGATTTTTCCGGGCAAGGCCGCTCCGCCAACGTCTGAACCATCGGATCCGCCAATCGTGATCTGGTACCACTCGGCGCCATCCTTGTCGACACCAAGGATCCCGATGTGCCCGCTGTGATGATGCCCACAGGAGTTGATGCAGCCGCTGATATTCAGGTCGATCTCGCCGATGTCGAAGAGCTCATCGAGATCGGTGTAGCGTTCCGCGATGGCCGCCGCAATGGGTATGGAGCGTGCGTTCGCAAGGGCGCAGAAGTCTCCGCCGGGGCAAGAAATCATGTCCGTCAACAACCCGATATTGGGCGTGCCGAAGCCGCTTTCGCGCGCAGCCCGCCACACTGCCTGGAGATCGGCCGTGCGCACCCAGGGCAAGACAAGATTTTGCTCATGGCTCACTCGCAACTCGCCCTGGCTGTAATGGTCTGCCAAGTCGGCCGCCGCGCGCATCTGAGCTGCTGTGACATCGCCCGGTGCCTGTCCGATGCGCTTGAGCGACAGGGTTATGGCGCGGTAGCCGCTGAAGCGATGCGGATGCACATTTCGTTGCGTCCAACGTTGAAATGCGGGCTGGAGGTCTGACTCATTGACCTCAATGGGTGCGGCGTGATCCGCACGCAGATCGACTCCCTGAGGCGGTGCGAAAAGCGCCGCGAGGCGATTAAAATCCTGCAAGGTGATGATGTGCGCTGCACTGCCCGAATCACGTTGCGTGATGTCCGCGAACTCACGCTCCACCGCCTCGGCAAACCGCGCTCCCTCGGCCTTGACCAATATCTTGATGCGCGCCTTCCAGATGTTGTCGCGTCGCCCATAGGCGTTGTACACACGCAGGATCGCCTCGACGTACAGAAGAAGTTGCGTCCAGGGCAAAAACTCGCGAATGACGGCGCCAATTATGGGTGTACGGCCCATGCCTCCGCCAACCTGCACGCGGAAACCCAGTTGGCCCGTGGCATCGGTTACCGCCTGCAAGCCGACGTCATACCACCCGGCGGCGACCCGGTCTTCCTGCGCACCGGCAATAGCAATTTTGAATTTGCGTGGCAAATACGCAAACTCTGGATGCAACGTGCTCCATTGACGAAGGATCTCGCAAAAGGGGCGTGGATCGATGATTTCATCAGGCGCAATGCCAGCGAAGGCATCGCTCGTAATATTGCGAATGCAGTTTCCGCTGGTCTGGATCCCATGCATGTCGACCGCGGCCAGGCGCTCCATCACGTCAGCGCTCCGAACCAAAGGAATCCAGTTGAACTGAACATTCTGGCGGGTTGTGAAGTGCGCATACCCGCGGTCGAATTCCTCAGCAATATCCGCCAGGGCCCCCAGTTGCGCACTTCCCAGCGCACCGTACGGGATGGCCACGCGCAGCATGGGTGCGTGGCGCTGAACATACCAGCCGTTCTGCAGACGCAGGGGTTTGAATTCGTCCTCGCCCAGGGATCCCGCGAGATACCGCTCAAGCTGGTCGCGATACTGCGCCGCGCGTGCCCGGATGAATCGCCTGTCGAAGTCCGTATAGCCGTACATAGATCAGATCTCGGTCCCGTGCGGGGTCCGCACATCGCTGATGGACGCCGTTGAATGCCGCAGGGCAAGCACAGGCAGATGCGCCAAAGGAGCGCCTCGGTGGCTTCGCCGGGGCTGCGGCGTCAGAGAGCTCGAAAGGAGCCGCACGTCAGTGCCATCACGGAGCCATGGGCCCGCGCTGGGCGCCTGGGTAAAACCGCTGATCGTGGCCGGAATGTGCATGATTGGAATCGCCTGAATGTTCGCAACATGCTAGGTACGAACTGCGCAAAACCGAAGTACAGTGTTTTCATATTCATAGATGCGTGGCGATATAAGCCCGCGCAGCCAACGCTTTTCGTCGCTTTGCCAATGCTTGTCGCGCACCGGGTCAGTTGCGGAGAGATGGTCCGCCGATTTCGTGGCGCATGCTGTTTTCAGGAATCCAAAAAATCCCGTCATACCAGTAACTTACAAGGCCAACTGTATGAACTCTCCCGCCGCTCAACGCATGGCGTTGTAGCGGGGGTTTCGCGGGTCACAGACTTGGACTTGCCACGTTGCCGTGGCAGAGGTTTGGGTCTCGCCGC
>JAKBCY010000007.1 GCA_021807445.1 Pseudomonadota bacterium | reverse complement strand
GACGCCCAAGCCGAACCACGCGGTGTTCGCCCATAACCGGGTGGAGGTCATCGCCACTCCTGAGCAGATGCTGCAGGCCGCGGCCGCGGCCTGCCGTGAAGCAGGCCTTGACGCGCACATCCTGGCGGATGATGTCGAGGGAGAATCCCGCGACGTTGCACTCGTGCATGCGGCGGTAGCCCGGCACGTGGCGCGCACAGGCCAACCCTTTGCCAAACCATGCGTGATCCTCTCTGGCGGGGAGACCACCGTGACGGTACAGAAGGGCACCACTCCCGGCCGAGGCGGGCGTGGCAGTGAATTTTTGCTAGCACTCGCACTGGGACTCAAAGGCCAAGCCGGGGTGTGGGGACTGGCTGGCGACACAGACGGCATTGATGGCAGCGAGGACAACGCCGGCGCATGGATCACGCCAGATACGCTGCAACGCGCCGCAATCGCCGGCGTCAATCCGCGCACCATGCTTGAAACCCACGACGCTTACAGTTTCTTCGAGGCTTGTGGGGACTTGCTCCTTACGGGGCCGACCTATACCAATGTGAACGATTTTCGAGCCATGCTGGTGCTATGAGTCTGCGCGGTGCGCGCCGTGGAGTTTCCGCATGGCGGGTTGCAGGCCTGACCTCTGGCGTGCCTGACGTCCGATATGCTTCCTGCTTGGACCATCACCTCTGCTCAGGAGCCAACGCATGACCCCGACTTACCGCATCGGCACTCCGCTCACCGCTTCCGCCCTGCGCGTCATGCTGCTCGGCGCGGGTGAATTGGGGAAGGAGGTAATCATTGCCTTGCAGCGTCTGGGCGTCGAGGTCATCGCGGTGGACCGCTATCCAAACGCCCCGGGGCATCAAGTCGCGCACCGCGCACATGTCATCAACATGGCCGACCCACAGGCCTTGCGCTCGTTGATCGAGGCGGAGCGACCCCATTTGATCGTGCCTGAAATTGAAGCGATCGCCACTGACGCGCTGGCGGCGATTGAAGCTGAGGGCCTGGCGGAAGTCATCCCCACAGCGCGCGCCGCGCAACTGACCCTGAACCGTGAAGGAATACGGCGCTTGGCTGCGGAAGAACTCGGTCTTGCCACATCTGCGTATGCCTTCGCGGATTCGCTGGACGCCTTGCAATCCGCGATCGATCACGGGATCGGTTATCCCTGTGTCGTCAAACCGGTGATGTCGTCGTCAGGCAAGGGGCAATCCGTTGTTCACGGCGCGAGCGACGTGGCGGCCGCTTGGACCCATGCGATGACGGGTAGCCGCATCAACTACGGTCGCGTCATCGTCGAAGGGTTCATCCGCTTTGATTATGAGATCACCCTTCTTACCGTGCGCGCCGTAGACCCGAACACAGGCGACGTCGCGACATTCTTTTGCGAGCCCATTGGTCATGTGCAGGTGCATGGCGACTACGTCGAGTCCTGGCAACCGCAGCCCATGTCCACGCTGGCGCTCGAGCGTGCGCGGGACATTGCCCGTCGCGTGACGACGGCGCTGGGTGGGCGCGGCATTTTCGGCGTCGAACTGTTCGTACGGGGCGATTCGGTGTGGTTCTCCGAAGTTAGCCCCCGTCCTCACGATACCGGCCTGGTGACGTTGTGCTCGCAGCGCCAATCGGAGTTTGAACTGCATGCACGCGCGATCCTTGGCCTGCCTGTGGACACCGCGCTTCGCGAGCCCGGGGCTTCGGCTGTGATTTATGGCGGCCTGGAGGGTCGGGCCATCGCCTTTGAGGGCGTGGCCGAGGCTCTGGCCGTGCCACGCACGGATCTGCGTCTCTTTGGGAAACCCGAAAGTTTCGTCAAGCGGCGCATGGGCGTTGCACTCGCGGCAGCCGCAGACGTGGAACAGGCCCGCGCGCGCGCGAAGCAGGCTGCAGGCTGCATCAGGCCGGTCAGCAGCTAGGATTCGTGCGACAAGTGCATGGCGGAGCCGGTCGTGCCCGGCCTGCAGAGCTGAGCATGGATGCGACATCCATACCGCTATGCAACATCCTGGCGGCGGGACTTGTGCAATTGCACGAGCAGCGTGCTGCGGGCGCGCGGACAACCACGCCTTTGACTTCCACCCTGGCCTCCAGCTGCTGACGCCGACGCAACGATTCGCGACAGTCTCTGACGATGGGGCTTGGCGCGCACTGGGGCAGGCACATCAGGACGCGACATCAGGCTTGCCAGCAAGGAGCTGGCGGGCACGAGCCTCTTCGCGAGACGTGTTCGTATGCATTCTTCCGGGCGAGACGAACGTCAACTCGCGGCGCTTCGGATGAGAGGGGGAGTACGCTTCACGAGGGTGGAATGTTGCGGATCTTGACGACCATAACCCGAAAAATGCGAAACTACGACACATTTTGACTTTTGAGCCATTGTGGGCTGGTCGCCTGATTTACAAAGTGGTTCTCAACCCGCATCATTAAAGAGTAAAGATCTGTCTTCCCAACCCATGTCTACTGTCATTGCACCCTCACCAACGCAGATTCGCGGGCCTTCGCAGCTCGCCGGGCTTGCGCATGCGCTGGTGCAGTCGGATCAGTTGCAGCGCGCCGTAGCCGAGCAACTTCAAAAGCGGGCGCTCGAATCGCGGGCGAGCTTTATTGCAACGTTGCTGGGCAGCGGGTTGATGAGTGCCTCGGATCTTGCCCATTGGGTCAGCAAAACGTTCGCGCTGCCCATGTTGGATCTGGACGCCTTTGATGCGTCCCGGGTTCCAACGGGCGCGATCGATGCGAAGATCGTCAAAGCCTACAAGGTTCTACCCTTGATCAAACGCGGGAACAAACTGGTGGTAGCGACCGCCGACCCCGCTGATCATGAGGCCGAGGACAAGATCAAGTTCCAATCGCAGTCAGCTGTGGATCTGGTGGTGGTCGAGTACGACAAGCTGGCACGCTGGATCGACCAGAGCACCCAATCCGCCACCAATCAGATCAGCGCGCTAATCGGCGACGACTTCGATCTTGCCGATTTGGACGAAGGAGTCCCTGACGCTGCTGCGGAGAAGGATCTCGGCGCAGAGGTCGACGATGCACCTGTCGTCCGCTTTTTGCAGAAAATGCTTGTCGATGCGATCAATATGCGCGCATCTGACCTTCATTTTGAACCTTTCGAGAGCTTTTACCGTATCCGCTTCCGCGTCGACGGTGAGTTGCGGGAAATTGCGCAGCCGCCAATCGCGATCAAAGAAAAGCTTGCATCGCGCATCAAGGTGATTTCCCGTCTGGACATTGCGGAGCGGCGTGTGCCACAGGACGGGCGCATGAAGCTGCGCTTCGGCCCCGACCGCGCCATCGATTTTCGTGTCAGCACGCTGCCCACCATCCATGGCGAGAAAATCGTCATCCGGATCCTGGACTCCACGCTGGCGAAGATGGGAGTCGAATCGCTGGGCTACGAACCGGAAGAGAAGGAGCGCGTCCTGCGCGCGATTAAGCGACCTTACGGAATGGTTTTGGTCACCGGACCGACTGGTAGTGGCAAGACTGTTTCGCTGTATTCGTACCTGAACCTGCTCAACCAACCGGGGGTCAACATCTCGACCGCCGAGGATCCGGCTGAAATCAACCTGCCCGGGGTCAATCAGGTCAATGTCAACGAAAAAGCGGGGCTAAATTTCGCAACCGCGCTGCGCGCGTTCCTGCGGCAGGATCCAGACATCATTATGGTGGGGGAGATCCGCGATCTGGAAACCGCCGATATTTCGATCAAGGCAGCTCAGACGGGCCACATGGTGTTCTCCACCGTGCACACCAATGATGCGCCCACCACGCTCACTCGCCTTATGAACATGGGCGTACCGGCGTTCAACATTGCCTCCAGCGTCATTCTGATCACCGCCCAGCGCTTGGCGCGCAAGCTTTGTCCCCAATGCAAGACCCACATCGACATCCCGAGTACGGCGCTCCTCGAGGCTGGATTCAAGGAAAGCGACCTTGATGGATCCTGGACACCCTACAAGCCCGGCAAATGCAACGCGTGTAACGGCAGCGGATATAAGGGCCGCCTGGGCATCTACCAGGCGATGCCGATTAGCGAGGAAATCCAGCGCATCATCCTCAACCACGGAACTGCCTTGGACATTGCCGAGCAAGCCAAACGCGAAGGCGTCCGCACCCTGCGTGAATCGGGGCTGATCAAAGTCAAGCAGGGGCTCACCTCGCTCGAAGAGGTGCTGGCCGTGACCAACGAATAGACCATAGGCTGCAACCGGAGGACTCATGGCAACAGCCGCAATGCGAACACCCAAAGACTTTTTGTTTACCTGGGAGGGGAAAGATCGCCTGGGCAAGCTGCAGCGCGGCGAGATGCGCGCCGGCAGCCAAAACATCGTCAACGCGTCGCTGCGGCGCCAAGGCATCTTGGTTACCAAGGTCAAAAAGCGCAAGTTAGGCAGAGGCAGGTCCATCAAGGCCAAGGATCTCACGACTTTTACGCGCCAGATGGCCACCATGCTGCGCGCCGGCGTTCCGCTGCTGCAATCGTTTGACATCGTCGGACGCAGCCACCCCAATCCCTCGATGGCGCGACTGATCACGGATATTCGCAATGACGTGGAGACGGGAACCAGTCTCTCCGCTGCCTTTCGCAAATACCCAAAGTATTTTGACCACCTGTACTGCAACCTCGTGGAGGCCGGCGAGGAGGCAGGCATGCTTGAGCTCATCCTCGACCGCCTCGCCACGTACCAGGAAAAGACGCTAGCCATCCGGGGCAAGATCAAGTCAGCCCTCACCTATCCCATTGCAGTCATGATCGTCGCCATGATCGTGGTGACCATCATCATGCTGTTTGTCGTACCAACTTTCCAGGATGTATTTGCGCAGTTCGGTGCGAATCTGCCAGCGCCAACCCTTGTGGTGATCGCGATCTCGAACTTCTTCGTGCATTACTGGTGGGTGGTCTTTGGCACGCTGTTCATTGGCGGCTATTTCCTTCTGCAATCATGGAAGCGCTCGGACAAGGTCAAGGAATTTGTCGACCGCACCATGTTGCGGCTGCCGGTATTTGGCGATTTGGTGCTCAAAGGAACGCTCGCACGCTGGACCCGTACCCTATCCACCATGTTCGGCGCTGGCGTGCCGCTGGTGGAAGCCCTTGACTCGGTGGGCGGGGCCTCGGGCAACATCGTCTACCAGCATGCAACGGAGAAAATTCAGCACGACGTGTCCAGCGGCGCCAGCCTGACACTTTCGATGCAGACCACGGGCGTATTCCCGCCGCTGGTGCTGCAGATGGCGTCGATTGGCGAGGAATCTGGTTCGCTTGACCAGATGTTGGCCAAGGCGGCCGACATCTACGAAGCCGAGGTCGACGAACTCGTGAAAGCCCTTTCCAGTCTGCTGGAGCCGATCATCATCGTCGTCCTCGGCATACTGATTGGTGGCTTGGTCATCGCCATGTATCTTCCGATCTTCAACCTCGGCAAGGTCGTTGGCTAGCCATGGGGGATGTGTTCACCGGGCTTCCGCCCGGCTTCTGGGTGTCTGCCGCAGGGGTTGCCGGGCTCATCATGGGCAGCTTTCTGAACGTGGTGATCTACCGCCTTCCGGTGATGCTGGAGAACGCCTGGCAGCGTGACGCGCAGGCCACCCTGCACCCGGAGCTTGTACCAGCTGCGGCCGAACCCTTTAACCTATTACATCCGCGTTCACGCTGCGGCCACTGCGGGCACGCGATCCGCTGGTGGGAGAACGTTCCTGTCCTGAGCTGGATCCTGCTACGTGCCCGCTGCTCCAGCTGTGGCACGCGCATTGCCGCGCGCTATCCATTGGTGGAACTGCTCTGCGGTGTCCTGAGCGCCTCGGTCATTGCGCTGCATGGATTGTCACCTTGGTCTCTGGGACTGGTGATGCTGCTGTGGGGCCTGATGGCCCTAGCCTTCATCGATTACGACACGACGCTCCTGCCAGACGGGATCACGCTCCCGTTGCTGTGGCTGGGACTGCTGCTGCATGCAATGCTCGATCCCGGCTTTTTGCCGCAAGCCGTGTGGGGTGCTGCCGTCGGCTACGCCAGCCTTTGGACCGTCTATCAAGCGTTCAAGCTGCTCACCGGCAAAGAAGGCATGGGCTACGGTGACTTCAAGCTCTTCGCAGCGCTTGGCGCGTGGTTCGGCGTGGTCGCCTTACTGCCGATCATTTTGCTGTCGGCGGTCGCCGGAGCCGTCATCGGCATTGCGTTGCAGTTCAGCGGGCTGACCGAGCGCGGCAAGCCCATCCCCTTTGGCCCGTTTCTGGCAACGGCCGGCCTGATCATGCTATTGCTCGGCCCTTCTCGTCTCATCGCCTGGGTTCTGCCCGGTGGCGCCTGACCGGATGCAAGCATCGTGGTGTTGTCCCCGGAACTGAGCGCGCATCGTTTCACCGTCGGTCTCACAGGAGGCATCGGGTCGGGCAAGTCCGCTGTGGCCGATCTTCTTGCTGAGATGGGAGCGGCCGTGTTGGATGCTGACCGCATCTCGCATGAACTCACAGCGCCTGGGGGCGCCGCCATCGAGCCCCTGCGTGCAGCTTTTGGCGACGCCATGATTACTGCGCAGGGTGCGCTTGACCGTGCTCGCATGCGCGCCGCCGTATTTGCGGATCCGGCATTGCGCCTCCAACTCGAGTCCATCCTCCACCCGCGGGTCGGCGAAGTGCTGCGCGAACGGGCCGCGATGGCCAAGGGCAGTTACCTCGTTCTCGTCATCCCGCTCCTGGTCGAGGGCCTTGCCCGCTGGCGCCACTCCCTTGACCGCATTGCCGTGGTGGACTGCCCTGAGTCCATTCAGATCGAGCGTGTGATGCGCCGTTCGGGGCTGAGCGCCGAAGATGTGCGCGCCATCATGGCAACTCAGGCCACACGCGAAGCACGCTGCGGTGCAGCTGATGACCTGATCGAAAACAGCACGAGTTTCGACGCGCTGCAATCGCGCACGCGCGCGCTGCATACGCAGTATCTGCAGATGGCCCGCGCAATTTGAATTCCCGTGCTACATGCGTGACAATGCGAGAGAATGTGCTTAAGCCGTGCCTTTTTTGTTTCGACTCTGAAGGGCACGTGGCGGCATGGGCGTTTCAACCGATCGCTGCGCATCCAACCTCAACTGGCCCGTGATCCTTTACGAATATCCCCTGAGCGAACGCGTTCGCACCCTTTTGCGACTCGAATACCTGTTTCGCCGGGTGAATTTTCTGCTGCAACGTGCCCACCCGTTTGATCATCATTACGCGCTGCTCTCGATGTTCGAGATCATGGATGTCGCCACGCGTCAGGACCTCAAATCCGATCTGTTGAAGGACCTGGAGCGTCAGCGGCAGCAATTCCTGGCCTTTCGCGGCAATTCGGCCGTGTCGGAGCAGGCCTTGGACGAGGTACTGGCGGAGATCGATGCGGCCTTCCAAGGCTTGAGCCAGCAGCTCGGCAAGCCCGGTCAACCGCTGCTCGAGAACGAATGGCTGATGGCCATCCGCAGCCGCGCCAGCATCCCGGGGGGAACCTGCGAGTTCGACTTGCCGGCGTACTACGCATGGCAGCATCTTCCAGAAGATCAACGACGGCTGGATATGGATCGGTGGATGGAGGTCTTCAGCCCGCTCGCGATGACCGTAGAGTTGCTTCTGCGTCTTCTGCGCGACTCCGGAACGCCCCACAAGACCCTGGCAGCGGGCGGCACGTACCAACAGAATCTGGCAGGGCGTACCTACCAGCTCATGCGCTTGCGAGTGGACGGGTCGCTGGGTGTCGTGCCCGAAACGACGGGGCATCGCCTCATGGTGTCGGTACGCTACATGCGGCCGGACGCTGATTGGAAACTGAAGCCGGTAACCACAGACATTGCCTTTGAAATCGCCCTGTGTCCATGAGTGCTTCTGACAGATCCCCCACGATTCGCACCGTGCGCTGCCCGGCCTGCGGGGGGGCCAGCCGTTATGCGGTGGACAACCCCTGGCGCCCCTTTTGCAGCGAGCGCTGCAAAAACATGGATTTCGGCGCGTGGTCCAGCGAGCAGTACCGTGTCGCAACCCCGCCCACCGCTGGCGACGAAAGCGATGAACCGTCGGTGCTGGCATCGGACTCACAGCAGCCTGCCAAGCACTGACGCGGCGCTTCGCGCGCGCCCGCTTCAATCGGAATGCCGAGCCCCTGTCTGGCCATGCTCTTCGGCCAACCATTGCAGAACTGGAAGGGTTCCAGGCAAGATTGGCGACACGCGTACCGGCAGGCGTTGCCAAGACAGGGCTTGGCCTTCACAAGGCTTCAGATCACCGTCCCACTGCGTGACCTTGCAGAACTGGAGATCGACCCGGGCGTGGGGGTAATCCATCACGCAGGATCGCCAGTAAGACGCCTGGATGTGGCTGATGCCGAGTTCCTCGCGAAGCTCACGTGCCAGTGCCTGCAGAAGCGTCTCGCCTTGTTCGATCTTTCCGCCGGGAAATTCCCAATACCCTGCATAGGGTTTTCCAGCAGGCCTGCTTGCCAGCAGGAAATTGCCGTCTGCCCGCACCAGCACGCCGACCGCGACAGGCACGAGCGGGCGCTGGTCACCAGAAGGTGCAAGCATCAGCGCGCCTTGCGACCGGCATAATCGCGTGCGAACTGCCACGCGATCCGCCCCGAGCGAGAACCCCGCTCGAGTGCCCACACCAACGCCTCGGCGTGCGCACTGGTGGCTTGTTTGGGTGTGGCCCCGAAAGCCTGCAGCCAGTGCTCGACGATTCGCAGGTAGTGCTCCTGGTCAAAGGGATAAAAGCTCACCCACAGGCCAAAGCGGTCGGAAAGGCTGATCTTTTCCTCCACCACCTCGCCTGGATGCACCTCGCCACTTTCCGTATGTTGGTAAGTGAGGTTCTCGTGCATGTACTCGGGCAGAAGGTGGCGTCGATTGGATGTGGCATAGATCAACACGTTATCGGCCTGCTCTGCGATGGAACCATCGAGCACGGACTTCAGCGCCTTGTACCCGACCTCCCCCTCGTCAAACGAGAGATCGTCCGCGAACACGATAAAGCGCTCGGGCCGGTCCATCAGCACATCCATCAGGTCTGGCAGATCGACGAGATCCACCTTGTCCATTTCGATCAAGCGCAACCCCTTGGCTGCGTATTTGTTCAAACAGGCCTTGACTAGCGAGGACTTCCCGGTACCCCGAGCGCCCGTTAACAGGACGTTGTTCGCAGGCTTGCCCGCTGTGAACTGGCCGGTGTTGCGCTCCACGCGCCGCTTTTGCTCATCGATGCCCTGCAGGTCGTCGAGCGCAATCGGGGAGACGTGACGCACGGCTTGGAGCCAAGTGGTATTACCACGCTTGCGCCAGCGAAAAGCTGCTGCAGAGGCCCAATCAGGCGTGGTCGGAACCGGCGCAAACGCCTGCTCCAGGCGTCTGAGAACACGCTCGGCCTGATCAAGCAGCGCAGATATTTGTTCTTCTCGACCCAGAGCCGCGCGGGCATCATCGCGCTTGGCCATCGTTTCAGCTCCGGTAATCGGCATTGATCGAGACGTAATCGTGCGACAGGTCGCAGGTCCACACAGTGGCCTGCGCGTGGCCGCGGCCAAGAACAATACGCACGCCAATCTCCGGCTTTGCCATCACCCGCTTGCCATCGGCCTCCT
Source organism: Pseudomonadota bacterium (assembly GCA_021807445.1). Lineage (GTDB taxonomy): Bacteria > Pseudomonadota > Gammaproteobacteria > Burkholderiales > Burkholderiaceae_C > Thiomonas_A. The sequence goes on along the minus strand of JAKBCY010000007.1, from coordinate 22,075 downwards.
GGTACTGGGGGTGGCGGCCACCGCGTGTGGCGACATGCACCTCATCAAGAAAAAGGTCAACTCCGTCCACGTCGAGGTCCTCAACTCCCGCGTAACCGACCGCCGCCAAGATGCGACCGAGGTTCGGGTCACTCGCGAAGAAGGCCGTCTTCACCAAAGGCGAGTGTGCTACTGCGTAGGCCACCAAGCGCGCCTCATCGCGCGTCTTAGCACCCTGCACCGCGACCGTGATGAACTTCGTTGCGCCCTCGCCATCGCGCACGATTGCCTGCGCCAATTCGAGCGCCACCGCCGTGAGCGCCTGGCGCAACGCCTGCGCCTGAGGGCTGGCGACTGCGCTGATCAGGGGAATGACTGCACGGCCCGTCGCGGCGACGATGAGCGAATCATTCGTCGACGTGTCGCCATCGACCGTAATGCAATTGAATGACGCGTCGGCAACTTCGCGCGCGAGTTGCGCCAACACTGCGGAAGCCACTGGCGCATCGGTTGCAACAAAACCCAGCATGGTGGCCATGTTCGGGCGGATCATCCCCGCACCTTTTGCAATGCCCGTGACGGTCACGGGTACGCCATCAATCACGACACGCGCGCTTGCCGCCTTGGGCACCGTGTCGGTCGTCATAATGGCCGCCGCCGCATCGGCCCATGCGTTTGCGCGAGCGTCCGCCAGCGCTGCGGGCAGCCCGGCGACGAGCCTGTCCACCGCAAGCGGCTCGAGGATGACCCCTGTGGAAAACGGCAGAACTTCGTGCGCCTGCACGTCCAGAAGCGCCGCCACAGCCGTACAGGATTGACGTGCGGCGAGCAGACCGGGGGCACCAGTACCCGCGTTGGCACAGCCCGTATTGACAACCAGTGCTCGCGTCGGCCCGCATTGCGCCGGCCCAAGATGTTCACGACAAACCTGTACCGGCGCTGCGCAGAATCGGTTGCGTGTGAATACGCCTGCAACCTGGGTACCCGCGTCGAACAAAAAAAGGGTCAGATCGGTGCGACCCGCCTTGCGGATGCCGGCTTGCGACACGCCAATACGAACTCCCGGCACGACGTGCAAGGCGGCGGGATCGGGAGGGACAAGATTCACAGCCATGGCGCGAACTCCATCAGGTCCTAGGTCATCGGGTCGTCAGGTGAGGCAGGTTTGCACGGGTGCGCAAGCGCATTCCGGGTGGCGAGGAGCACAGGCCCGGGTGCGCTCTTCGCCACCTAGTTCAGCTTACCGTGGCAATGCTTGTATTTCTTCCCACTACCGCAGGGGCAAGGATCGTTGCGACCGACTTTGGGCACGGCGTTGACGATCGGCTGCATCACGACCGTTCCTGCGGCAGCTGCGGCCACCGCGGCATCCGCGTCTTCTTGCCCCCCGTCGGCTAGCACCGCATTCCCCGCCTCGGGATGCTGGTAAACGATGTTCATCAGGCTTTGCGCTCGCTGCTCGATCTGCTCTGCCGCGGCGTCGGCCTGTTCCTGAGTTTGCACTTCCACCGTCATCAGGGTGCGGGTGACGTCGTTCTTCACCGCGTCGAGCATTTGCCCAAACAGTTCGAAAGCCTCTCTTTTGTATTCTTGCTTGGGTTGCTTTTGGGCATAGCCACGCAGATGGATACCCTGACGCAAATAATCAAGCGCAGAGAGATGCTCGCGCCAGTGCTGGTCGAGCGACTGCAGCAAAACCATGCGCTCGAAGCCGGCAAAATTGGCCGCGCCCACTGTATCAACTTTGGCCTTGTAGTGGGCGTCGGCAGCTTCCAGCACACGCTTCAGCACATCTTCATCCGTAATGGTCTGGTCCGCCTCGATCCAGTCCTTCAGGCTCAACTCAACCTGCATGTCGTCGCGCAACGCGCGCTCCATGCCAGCCACATCCCACTGCTCCTCCATGCTCTGCGGCGGCACAAACATGTGCACCAGATCTGTGATGCTGCCTTCGCGCAAGTCGGCGATCTGCGCGCTCACATCCTGGTTATCAAGAATCGCGTTGCGCTGTTCATAAAGAATTTTGCGTTGCTCGTTGGCAACGTCGTCATATTCGAGAAGCTGCTTGCGCACGTCGAAATTGCGGGCCTCGACCTTGCGCTGGGCCGATTCGATTGACCGCGTGACCATGCCGGCCTCGATCGCCTCGCCCTCGGGCATCTTCAGCCGATCCATGATTGCGCGCACGCGGTCACCGGCGAAAATGCGCATGAGCGAGTCGTCCAGCGACAGGTAAAACCGGGACGATCCCGGATCGCCTTGGCGGCCCGACCGGCCGCGCAACTGGTTGTCCACCCGACGCGACTCGCTTCGCTCGGTGCCGACGATGTGCAGACCGCCCTCCGCAATCACATGGTCGTGCAGCGCCTGCCATTCCTCGCGCAGTTGCTCGACGCGTTGACGCTTGTCATCATCCGTAAGATTGGCATCGGCCTCGATGATCTCGCACTGTTTGTCCACGTTGCCGCCGAGCACGATATCCGTACCCCGACCGGCCATGTTGGTGGCGATGGTGATCATCTTCGGCCGTCCGGCCTGCGCAACGATCTCGGCCTCGCGCGCGTGCTGCTTGGCGTTGAGCACCTGGTGCGGCAGCGTTTCCGTGTTCAACAGCAGCGAGAGGTGCTCGCTGGCCTCAATGGAGGCCGTGCCCACGAGCACGGGTTGACCACGCTCATAGCATTCCTTGATATCAGCCACGACCGACACATCACGCTCACGCGCTGTCTTGTAGACCTTGTCTTGATAGTCTTTGCGCTGGCTTGGGCGATTCGTGGGAATCACCACGGTTTCCAGCTTGTAAATTTCCTGGAACTCGTAGGCTTCTGTGTCGGCCGTCCCAGTCATGCCTGCGAGCTTGCCGTACATGCGGAAATAATTCTGGAACGTGATTGACGCCAGCGTCTGGTTCTCGTTCTGAATCCTGACGCCTTCCTTGGCTTCAACGGCTTGGTGAAGCCCATCCGACCAACGGCGCCCGACCATGATGCGACCGGTGAACTCATCGACGATGATCACCTCGTCGTTCTGGACCACGTAGTGCTGGTCGCGGTAGTACAAGTGGTGCGCGCGAAGTGCTGCATACAGGTGATGCATCAGCGCGATGTTGGATGCGTCATACAGCGAACTGCCTTCGGGAATCAGGCCCATCTGGCCCAGGATTCGCTCAGCCTTCTCGTGGCCGGATTCGGTGAGATAGACCTGATGACTCTTCTCGTCAACCGTGAAGTCACCAGGTTTTTCGACGCCCTTGCCGGTGATTGGATCTTCCTCGCCGATCTGACGATCGAGAAGCGGAACCACCTTGTCAAGCTTGATATACAGCTCAGTGTTGTCCTCAGCTTGGCCCGAGATGATGAGCGGTGTGCGCGCCTCGTCGATCAGGATCGAGTCGACCTCGTCAATCAATGCATAGTTCAGCCTTCGCTGCACGCGCTCATTGGGCTCGAAGACCATGTTGTCGCGCAGATAGTCAAAACCGTACTCGTTGTTCGTGCCGTAGGTCACATCGGATGCATACGCTGCCTGCTTTTCCTCCCGGGGCATATTGGGCAGATTGATGCCTACGCTGAGTCCCAGAAAGTTGTAAAGCCGGCTCATCCACTCCGCATCGCGCTGGGCCAGGTAGTCATTCACCGTGACCACATGCACACCTTTGCCGGACAGCGCGTTGAGGTAGACCGGAAGGGTACCGACTAGAGTCTTGCCCTCACCGGTGCGCATTTCGGCAATCTTGCCGTCGTGCAACGCCATGCCGCCGATAAGTTGCACATCGAAGTGGCGCATTTTGAGCGCGCGCTTGCCGCCTTCGCGTACTACGGCAAAGGCTTCCGGCAACACATCGTCCAGCGTTCTGCCGTTCGCCACCTGCTGCTTGAACTCAGCCGTCTTGGCTTGCAACTCGGCGTCGGAGAGCCTCTCGAACTGCGGCTCCAGCGCATTAATGCGCTGCACAACGCGGCGGTATTGGCGAAGCAGACGCTCATTGCGGCTGCCAAAGAGACGGGTCAGGAAGGTTGCGGGCATGGGTCGTTTTGGATGCGGCACGCCGGGCAAGCCAAAGCGGCAAAACCCTGGACGGTGGGGCAAACGGCGCGCATCGCGCTCCGCCTGCCAGCGCAAATCAGACTCACATTCTACCCAGCGCTCCCAGTCGGCGACGTGATCAGGCCTTGCAGGACAATGGAGTCAAATCGCGATCATGTCCAACGACACCCCTCCCCTGCGCAAACCCCGCAGATCCGTCCTCCAAACGCCAATCGGTCCCAGCATGGCTGCGCTACCCCTGTGGATGCAGCGCACGCAAATCCTGGTTACGCTCAAGGAGCAAGCACTCACATCGAAGCAGATGTGGGCGATGATCGGGGCCTCGTTACCGGCTGAGCTTGCCAGTGCCGTGCAACCCGGCAAATGGGTCGATGGCGTGTGGGCACTCACCGCGTCCTCGCCTGCCGTCGCGGCCAAGCTCAAGCTCTACGCGCCGTTATTGCTGCGCCAGCTGCAAAAGGCCGGTTGGCCGCTGGCCCGCATTGCCGTGCGGGTCAAGGAACCAACGAGAGATTTGGGAGACACGACTCCAGCCAACCGGATCCCGGCTGGTTCACCGGCCCCCGCCGACGTGCGAGCTCGCCTGCGAGAGTTGCGCGCCCGCCACGCGAAGGCAGGGCATTGATTGATGGGCGCGGTGCGGGGCGCGCCAAGTCTCAATCAGGCGGCCGCCTTGAGTGTGCGCTGGTAACCAATGGGGGCGTCCTCCGCGCGCGCGAAACTGACCACTTCGAAAGCATCCGGATCGGCCATAACGGCGCGCAACAGCGCGTTGTTGACTGCATGACCGCTGCGGTACGCGCTATAGGCGCCAATGATGGGATGCCCCACAACATAGAGGTCTCCAATAGCATCCAGCATCTTGTGCTTGACAAATTCAGCGTCAAAGCGCAGCCCCTCCTGGTTCAAAATCCGCGTCTCGTCCATCACGATGGCATTTTCCATGCTGCCACCCTGCGCCAAGCCCCGCTCGCGCAGTGCATCCACATCGCGCATAAAACCGAATGTTCGGGCACGCGCGATTTCGCGCACGTACGCTGTCATGCTGAAGTCAAACGCGTAATCCTGCGCAGTCTGATCAATGGCGGGATGGTCGAACTCGATGGCGAAGTGCAGGCGAAAACCATCGTAAGGCTCCAGGCGGGCCCATTTGTCGCCATCGCGGTCGTGCGTGCGCACTTCAACCGCCTTGCGCATTCGAATGAAACGCCTGGGCGCAGATTGATCCTGCAGGCCGGAGGATTGCAGCAGATAGACGAAGCTTGAGGCCGATCCATCCAGAATCGGAATTTCCTCCGCGTCAACATCCACCAGCAAATTGTCAATGCCGAGACCTGCACAGGCCGACAGCAGATGCTCGACAGTGTGAATTTTTGCGTCACCCACGCCCAGCGTCGTGGCCATGCGCGTGTCAACGACCGCATCCGGCTGCAACGCGATGCTCACCGGCTTGTGCAGGTCTACACGACGAAACACGATGCCCGAATCGACGTCAGCTGGGTGCAGCGTGAGCTCGACGCGCTCACTGCTGTGCAAACCCACACCGACAGCGCGGTTGGTCGAGCGAATGGTGCGCTGGGACAACATGATTACCGATTTTCCGATCAAACCTGCATCTTTTGAATGCGACGAAGCCATTTTAAGGAGGCCTCGATAACCCTGCACGCCACCGCGCGCCGGAGGTAAGGCGCGCAGTGGCGTGTGGCGTGCCACGGGCTGGGCAAGCCGCGGCACACACCAGTGGAACGGGGTCATCCACCGGTGCTACGCCACATCTCGACGGTGAAACAGTCTTGGTCAGTCAGCCTGCTTGCGCAGGAAAGCAGGGATCTCCATCTCGTCCATGCCGCTTTGCATCAGCGCGCTGACGTGGGCGGAGGGCGCGTTGCCGCGCGGGTTGCGCCAGATTGCGGGAATCTGGGTGGAATCAATGCCGACACCATGGCCCATACTTACCGTCCCGGCGTCGGTGCCATTGCGCAAGATGGTCAGACTCGGCGCCGCCTTCACGGCTGCCTTGGCACGCGACAGTCCGGTGGCGAGGACAGTCACACGCAGCGAGTCACCCATGCTCGGATCGTTCACCGTGCCGAAAATGATGTGGGCATCGGGTGCCGCGTAGGCGCGGATCGCATTCATTGCCTCGCGCGTTTCACTCAGTTTGAGCGAATCGTCGGCGGTAATGTTGACCAGCACACCCTTCGCACCGGACAGATCAACCCCGTCCAGAAGCGGGCAAACGACAGCCTGCTCGGCCGCCAATCGTGCTCGATCGGCGCCACTGGCCACCGCGGTACCCATCATGGCCTTGCCAGGCTCGCCCATCACCGTTTTCACGTCCTCGAAGTCGGCGTTGATCATCCCTGGCACGTTGATGATCTCGGCAATGCCGCCCGTGGCGTTCCTCAGCACGTCATTGGCTTTGGCGAAGGCTTCCTTCTGCGAGATGTCATCTCCGTACACCTCGAGGAGCTTCTCGTTCAGCACAACGATGAGCGAATCGACATTCTTCTCCAGCTCCTCCAAGCCCATCTCGGCGTTAGACAGTCGCTTGGTTCCTTCAAACTCGAAGGGCTTGGTCACCACGGCCACGGTAAGGATGCCCATTTCCCGGGCGATGCGCGCAACCACGGGCGCCGCCCCGGTGCCGGTGCCGCCGCCCATCCCAGCAGTGATGAACAACATGTGCGCCCCAGTCAGAGCCTCGCGAATCTGGGCCTGCGCTTGCTCAGCCGCGTCGCGCCCCACCTGTGGTTTGCCACCGGCGCCAAGCCCCGTTTTGCCCAACTGGATGAAGCGATGTGCGCTTGGACGTTGCAGGGCCTGCGCGTCCGTGTTGGCGCAGATGAATTCCACGCCTTTCACGCCACTGACGATCATGTGCTCAACGGCGTTTCCACCACCACCGCCCATGCCGATCACCTTGATGTTCGTCCCGCTGTCGAACGCGCCGTCGCCGATATCCTCAATCATTTCAAAAGCCATGATGCACCTCCGTCGATAAAGTTGAAAAGCCCTGCCCTGCCAAACACATGCCTGCAGCCCCGAGACCGCAGACCCCGTAAATCCGCTAAAAATTTCCCGCGAACCAATCCCGCACGCGCGCCATCAATGTGCGGGCGCTACCGCTCTTCTGAGCAATGCGTGCGCCACGCTGACGCTGCGTCTGCGCCTCCACGAGCAACCCCATGGCCGTGGCGTTGCGAGGGTTGCGTACCATGTCGGAAAGGGAACCGCTGTACTGCGGCAGACCCATGCGGACTGGCTTTAGGAAAATGTCCTCACCCAGTTCCACCATCCCCGGCATCAATGCCGCACCTCCGGTGAGCACAACTCCAGAGGACAACACTTCCTCGTAGCCCGAGTCACGCACAACCTGCTGCACCAGGGAGAAGATCTCCTCCACACGTGGCTCGATCACGCCGGCGAGCGCCTGGCGCGAAAGCATGCGCGGCCCCCGGTCGCCCAGGCCCGGCACCTCGAGCCTTTCGTCCACACCGGCCAGCAACTGCTTTGCGACGCCGTGTTCGATCTTGATGTCTTCGGCATCTTTGGTGGGCGTCCGCAGTGCCATCGCGATATCGCTCGTGATGAGTTCTCCGGCAATGGGGATGATGGCGGTGTGGCGAATTGAACCCCCGGTGTAGATCGCCACGTCCGTCACCCCGGCACCAATATCCACCAACACCACGCCAAGCTCTTTCTCATCCTCGGTAAGCACCGCGTGGCTCGATGCCAGCGGATGCAAAACCACGGCATCGACCTCGAGCCCGCAGCGGCGCACGCATTTGATGACGTTTTCGGCTGCGGTTTGCGCGCCGGTAACAATGTGCACCTTGGTTTCCAGGCGAATGCCGCTCATGCCCACGGGCTCTTTGACTTCCTGCCCGTCGATGATGAACTCTTGCGGCTCCACTAGAAGGAGTCGCTGATCCGTGGGAATATTCACCGCTTTGGCCGTTTCGATCACACGCGACACATCGTTTTGCGTGACCTCGCGATCCTTGATCGCCACCATTCCTTCAGAGTTCTGCCCCCGGATATGGCTTCCGGTTATGCCTGTGATCACGCGGGTAATCCGGCAATCCGCCATTAACTCCGCTTCTTTCAGCGCCGCCTGGATCGACTGCACGGTCGCCTCGATGTCCACCACCACGCCACGGCGCATCCCTGCCGTGGCGGCCTGGCCCATGCCCACGACTTTGAGCGTGGCCGCCGGGCTGTCCTGTTGCGGCAGGATTTCTGCCACCATTGCAAGCACCTTGGATGTGCCGATGTCCAGCCCCACCACCAAATCTTTATAGTCCTTGGCCATTACCGAACTCCCGTCGCCCTGCCTTGTTGTTTCTTCATCGTGGTGCCGGGCTGGACGCCCGGCGCATCTACCCCTTGCAGACGCACCGCAAAACCGTTGCTGTAACGCAAATCAGCGCTCTCAATGGTGCGGCCGTAATGCGTCTGCACGCCCCGTGCCAGCGCCAAAAACCGTTGCAGGCGTTGCCGGAAGGCCTGCGCATCGGCGTCGCTGCCCAAATCCAGACTGGGCCCGCCATCGATCTGCACCCGCCAGTTGCCTTCAGTGCCCAAGTTCAGCGCGAGAATCTTCCATCGCATTGGGACGAAATCCTGCACAAGCGCGGCATACATCCGCGACACGCGCTGCTCACTGCCAGCGGGACCTTCAAAGCGAGGCAGGTGCATGTCCTGCACCTCACCCAGATTCACCTCAAAGAGATCGCCATCCGTGTTCACCAAGCCTGCAGTGGTCGTGCCGTCGCTCCAGAAGGCCAACGGCTTCTGCGACTCCAGTGTGACGAGCAGGGAAAGCGGCCACACCCGCTGCACCATGGCCCGGCGCACCCAGGGGACCTGGTCGAAGACATTCTGAGCTGTGGCCAGGTTCACGGTGAACCAGTTGCCTTGCAGGCGTGACAACGCCTCGCCCCGCAGGGCCGTCGCACTGACATGCTGCAAGTTGCCTTCAACCCGAACGCTGCGTATGGCCCACCACGGCTGCCGCAGGAACCAATTGCCCGACACGAGCAACGCGCCGAGCAAAAACACCAACACCAATGCGCCGCTGGTGAAATTCATTAGCCGGATGTCGAGCGGCAGATCCTGGCGTGTGCTCACGTGCGCCCCCCAGATGCCGAGCCGGCCGGCGTATCCAGTCGCGCCTCGGCCAAGATGTGAAGGCACAGGTCTTCATAGCTCAACCCTGCCACACGCGCTGCCATCGGCACCAGCGAGTGACCCGTCATGCCTGGGCTTGTATTCATTTCGAGCAGGAACGGTTTGCGATCGACCGCACGGATCATGATGTCTGCGCGACCCCAACCACGGCATCCCAGGCTGCGATAGCTGGCGAGCACGAGTTGGGCAATCGCCTCTTCCTCACCCGTCGGCAGGCCTGCCGGGCAGATGTAGCGCGTCTCATTGCTGTAGTACTTGTGCTCGAAGTCGTAATTGCCCCCCGGTGCGACGATGTGGATCAGCGGCAGCGCCACGGCCTCGTCCCCCGCGCCCAAAACTCCACAAGTCACCTCGTCGCCTGCAATGAACTGCTCGGCCAGGACTGCACAATCAAAGCGTGCCGCTTCCCGGTACGCATCGTCCACTGCACGCACGTCATCCGCGCGCGCAAGCCCAAGCGTGGACCCTTCGTGCGCCGCCTTGAACATGAGTGGCAAACCCAGCTCACGCGCAGCGACCTGGGCCTGTTCGACACTTTCCACCATGCGCCACCCCGGAGTGCTCAAGCCTTCACACTGCCACAGTCGCTTGGTCATGTGCTTGTCGATCGCAAGCGCTGAGGCCATCACGCCCGGGCCTGTATAGGGAAGGCCCAGAAGCTCCAGCGCACCTTGAACCGTGCCATCCTCGCCATGGCGCCCATGCAGCGCGATGAACACGCGCGTCACACCGAGCTCGCGCAGCGCGCACAGAGGTTTTTCCGCCGGATCGAAGGCGACCGCGTCCACGCCGCGCGATTGAAGCGCGGCCAGTACGCCCTGACCTGACATCAGCGAGACTTGGCGCTCGCTGGAGTTGCCCCCCATGAGCACAGCCACGCGGCCTAGTGCCTGCGGGCTCACGTTTGGCGGCTGTAGTTGCGTCATGATGCAATCTCCGCTTCGCGCGCCAGTTCCACTACCTTGTGAGGCACAGCGCCGATCGAACCTGCGCCCATGCACAACACGACGTCGCCATCGCGTGCGGCATCGAGGATCGCCTGCGGCATCGCGCGGATGTCGTCGACAAAGACCGGCTCGGCTTTGCCCACCACACGTAGGGCCCGCGCCAGGCTGCGCCCGTCGGCCGCAACCAGCGGCGGCTCGCCCGCCGCATATATCTCTGCCAGTAGCACGGCATCGGCGCGGCCGAGCACGGACACAAAATCCTCGAAAAGATCACGGGTCCGCGTGTAGCGGTGCGGCTGGAACGCCAGCACAATGCGCCTCCCCGGGTATGCGCCACGCGCTGCTTCCAGCGTGGCGGCCATCTCCACTGGGTGATGGCCATAATCATCGATCAACAGGAAGCTGCCGCCCGACTTCAGCGTGATCGCCCCAAAGGATTGAAAGCGGCGACCCACGCCATGAAAGTCAGCGAGCGCCTTGAGCACGGCGGCGTCGTCTACGCCCAACTCCGCAGCCACCGCGATGGCCGCCAATGCGTTGCGCACGTTGTGCAAACCCGGCAAGTTCAAGGTAACCCCAAGCGGCGGAAGCACCACGCCGTTGCGCCGCAGCGCCGTGAAGTGCATGCACTGGCCCTCGGCGCGCACGTCCACAGCGCGAACTTGCGCGTCTTCGCTCAGACCATAAGGCGTGATGGGCTTGGAGACAAAGGGCAGGATGGCCCGTACGCCGGGGTCATCCACACACAGGATGGCCGCGCCATAAAAAGGCAACCGGCCAATGAACTCGACGAAGGCGTGGCGCAGCCGGGCCATGTCGTGGCCATAGGTGTCCATGTGGTCGGCGTCGATATTTGTTACCACCGCCATCACTGGCAGCAGGTTGAGGAAGGAGCCGTCGGACTCATCCGCCTCGACGACGATGTAGTCGCCCTGTCCAAGCTTGGCATTGGCCCCAGCGCTTGTCAGCTTGCCACCAATGACGAATGTCGGATCGAGCCCGCCTTCTGCCAGGACGCTGGCCACCAAGCTGGTTGTCGTGGTCTTGCCGTGCGTCCCAGCGATGGCGATTCCACGCTTGAGGCGCATCAATTCGGCCAACATGACCGCACGGGGAACCACAGGTATGTGTCGCGTGCGCGCTGCGCGAACCTCCGGGTTCCCGGCCCCGACAGCCGTGGACACCACCACGGCATCAGCGCCGGCGATATGCGCCGCATCGTGTCCAATGGCCACCTGGGCGCCCAATGCACGCAGGCGCTGCACGGCTGCACCTTCCGCGATATCGCTGCCCGTGATTTCGTAGCCGAGATTAAGCAACACCTCGGCGATACCGCTCATCCCGGCACCGCCGATGCCCACGAAGTGGATCTGTCGAATCGCATGTTTCATAGCGGGTTCTCCAGTGCCTCGCAAGCGGCCACGATGCGCTCGACCGCATCGCGCCTGGCCAACCGGTGCGCCTGTTGTGCCATTGCAAGCAGGGGCGAACGATCCAACGAACGCAGTTGTGCGGCGAGGAACTCAGGTGTGAAGTCAGTTTGTTGTACAAGCAAGGCGGCGCCTGGCTCCGCCAGGAATCGAGCGTTAGCCGTCTGGTGGTCGTCCACCGCATGAGGAAAGGGAATGAACAGGGCCGCGACCCCGGCACAAGCGATCTCGCTGACGGTGGATGCTCCCGCACGGCAGATCACGAGATCGGCCTCTGCATAGGCTGCTGCCATGTCATCGATAAACTCACGGCACTCGGCCTGCACGCCAAGCCGCGCGTAGCGATCTTGCAAGGGTTGCAGATGTCCACGGCCGCTTTGGTGCAAAACCTGGGGGCGCAGCGGCTCAGGCAGCAGCGCTAGCGCCTGCGGCACGCGCTCATTGAGCGCCGCTGCGCCCAGACTGCCACCCACCACCAGTACGCGCAACGGACCGCTGCGCATGGCATAGCGCTGCGCGGGTGGCGAAAGCTCTCGAATACTTCGGCGCACTGGATTGCCGACCCAATCGCCGGTGGGAAGCGTGTGGGGAAATGCGGTGAGCACGCGATCAGCCAAGCGCGCCAGCAGCCGATTGCTCATCCCGGCCACTGCGTTCTGTTCATGCAACACCAACCGGGCGCCAGACCATTCGCTCATCAGCCCACCCGGCACCGTGATGTAGCCTCCCATGCCCAGAACCACGCCGGGACGCACGCGGCGCAGGGCGCGCAGAGCCTGCCCGAAGGCACGCAAAAGTCTGACCGGCAGCAGCAACTTGGTTATCACACCTTTGCCGCGCACACCGCCAAAATTCACCCAAAGCATGGGATAGCCCTGAGCTGGCACGAGCCGCGCTTCCATGCTGCCTGGCGCGCCCATCCAGTGCACTGTCCAGCCGGCCGCGCGCAGGCCTTCGCCCACCGCGAGGCCGGGAAAAATATGGCCTCCGGTACCGCCGGCCATGATGACTGCTGTCCTCGGTGCGTTCATCGCCATGCACCCTTCGGCTTGTTCGGACCCGGACGAGGCGTGCGTTGCACGATAAGCCGCCGGCTGTGCTTCGCTGGGCTCATACGTGACCTCCACGCATGAGGACACGATTCTCGAAATCCACCCGAAGCAATATGGCCAGGGACAGCAACGAGACCAATGTCGCTGAGCCGCCATAGCTCAGCAACGGCAGGGTCAGACCCTTGGTCGGCAGAAGACCGAGATTTACACCAATATTGATGAACGCCTGGCCGCCGATGAGCACGCCCACGCCCTGCGCCACGAGCGATGAGAACATGCGGTCGGAGGCCAGCGCCTGGCGCCCGATGTCAAACGCGCGCTTTGTAATCCAGGCGAATACCAGGGTCACGGTCAGCACGCCTGCAAAGCCCAGTTCCTCGCCGATGATGGCAAGAAGAAAGTCTGTCTGGGGCTCCGGAAGATAGTGCAATTTTTCCACGCTCCCGCCCAGCCCCACGCCCAGCCAATGACCCCGACCCATGGCAATGAGGGCATGCGCCAACTGGTAGGCGCTTCCCAGAGCCTGACCTGCAGCCCAAGGGTTGAGATACGCGAAGATGCGGTCACGCCGCCACGGCGACAGCACAATCATCAGCACGAATGCTCCGATCATCACCACGGTCAGTGCGGCAAACATCTTGCCATTCACGCCGCCGAGGTACAGGATGACCATGGCTGCCGATGCGATGACGAGGAACGCGCCCATATCGGGTTCGGCCAGGAGGAGCATGCCGATCACGGCAAGCGCGGCAGCCATGGGCAGGAAGGCCTTGCCGAATTTCTGTTTGACATCTTGCTTGCGCACGATGAAATCGGCCGAGTAGAGAATCACGGTGAGCTTGACGAGCTCTGAGGGCTGAAAATTGAACACGCCCAGTGGAATCCAGCGCCGCGAGCCGTTGACGCCCTTGCCGACGAAGGGAACGAGCACCGCCACAAGCATGACCAACGAGCCCACAAAAAGGTAGGGGGCCCATCGCTCCCAAAATTTCATCGGAAACTGGAATACCACCCATCCGCCGATTAAGCCGAGGACGATCGCTGCAAGATCGCGCCAGAAGAAGTGAAACTGCGTCCAGTGTGCGAAGTGCGGGTCCTCTGGAATCGCCACCGTGGCTGAGTACACCATGACCAACCCGAAGGCCAGGAGCAACACGATGACCCAAAGCAAGTTTTGGTCAAAATCCAACATGCGAGAAGCTGCCGGTCCCACATAGCCGATGCGAACCGGCATCGGCGATGGTTTGTCGGTTCTTCCCTTGTGGCGCCACATCGAAAAAGCCAACTTCATCGCGCGCCCTCCAGCACCACGCCGTGCTCGAGCGCCAATTCGGTCACCGCGCCGACGAAAACCTCGGCTCGGTGCGCGTAGTTCCGGAACATATCCAAGCTGGCACACGCCGGAGACAGGAGCACGATGTCGCCCTCGCGGGCCAAGTCGGCTGCGCGGCGCACGGCCTGCTCAAGGCTCGACACTTGCTCAATGGGGCACACGCCGTCCAATGTCAGCGCCAAACGCGGCGCATCGCGCCCAATTAAAACCGCTGCACGCAGACGTCCTGTTGAAGCGCTCAGCAGCGGGGAAAAATCCTGGCCCTTGCCATCGCCGCCCGCGATCAACACGACGGTGCGATCCAGCCCAGCCAGAGCCGCCACGGTGGCCCCTACGTTGGTGCCCTTGCTGTCTTCAATCCACTCCACGCCGGCGATCACGCCGAGCGACTGCATGCGGTGGGGTTCGCCGGCGTAACTGCGCAGGGCATGCAGCATGGGGGCAAGGGGTGCGCCTGTGCTGGTCGCTAACCCTAGCGCTGCCAGTGCATTGGCCCAATTGTGACGTCCATGGATGCGCAATGCATCGGCGGGCATCAGCAGCTGCTGAATCAGCGGCCGTGAGGGCTCGGCAACAGCGCCCTTGGCGCGTCGCCGCGAATGGTCCTCGCCGTGCTCCAACTGCCCGCGTGCAAGCCAAGCCATGCCATGCTCGGCCACGATTCCCCAGTCACCGGCGCGCCTGGGCGCGTCCAGCCCGAAAGTCTGCTCTTGCCGGCCTTCGCGCCGCATGGCCAAAACCTGCGGATCGTCCCGGTTCAACAGCATCAGACCCGGCGCCTGCCAATCGCCAACCCATTCGCCTGCACCAGTCGTGCGGGCGGAGTGACGCTCCGCGCGTGCGTCGGAACTGGGCCGCGCAGGCCAGGGCTGGGGACCGAAGATGCGCGCCTTGTCCACACCGTATGCCTCCATGCTTCCGTGCCAGTCCAAATGGTCTTGCGTGAGGTTAAGCACCGTGGCGGCCGTGGCGGCGAGATCATCCACGCCATGCAACTGAAAGCTTGAGAGCTCCAATACCCAGGCCTGCGGCAGATTCCCTGCGCGCATACGCTCGCCCAGCGTGTCGAGCAGCGCGGGACCAATGTTCCCGGCGATGGCCGTGTCAATCCCCGCGCCTCGCAAGAGGTGCCCGGTCAGCGCCGTCACGGTGGTTTTGCCATTGGTGCCGGTGATGGCTAACAACGCGGGTGCGTAGCCTTGGGTCCGATGCAGCTCGCGCAGGGCAGCAGTAAACAATCCGAGTTCAGTGGTCACCCTCATGCCCGATGCACGTGCTTTGTCGATCAACGCGGCAAATGCTGGATCAGCGGGCGCGATGCCGGGGCTCACGCAGACGCAATCCACGCCATCCGGCAGACTTGCCCCAGCGCTGCCTGTGCGGATCGCAACTTGCGGCAAATCGGCGCGCAAAGTATCAAGTTGGGGCGGCTCGGCCCGACTGTCAGCGACGCACACTGTGGCGCCCTGGCTCGCGCACCACCGCGCCATGGACAAACCGGAGATGCCCAATCCCAGAATCAGAACGCTATGGTCGCTCAGGCTCATCGGCGCGTCACCGCAGCTTTAGGCTGGCTAGACCAGCAAGACACAACATCATGGTGACGATCCAGAACCGGATCACCACTTGCGATTCCTTGACACCGAGCTGCTCGAAGTGATGGTGCAGCGGCGCCATCTTGAAAATCCGGCGACCCTGTCCGTATTTGCGCTTGGAGTACTTGAAATAGCCAACCTGGATCATCACGGACAAGGTCTCGACCACGAAGACCCCTCCCATGATGAAAAGCACGATTTCCTGACGCACAATCACAGCGATTGTTCCCAGCGCCGCCCCCAACGCCAGTGCCCCGACATCGCCCATGAAAACTTGGGCGGGGTAGGCATTGAACCAAAGAAACGCAAGGCCCGCGCCGACCATGGCGCCGATAAAGATGAGCAGCTCGCCGGTGCCTGGAATGTAGGGAAAAAGGAGATATTTTGAGAACACCGCATTGCCAGTGACGTATGCAAAGATGCCGAGCGACGAACCGACCATGACCGTTGGCATGATCGCCAGCCCGTCGGCACCGTCGGTCAGATTTACTGCATTGCTGGCACCGACAATGACAAAATAAGTCAACACGATGAAGCCCACGATTCCCAGGGGGTAGCTCACCGTTTTGAAAAATGGAACGATCAAGTCCGCGGCCGGCGGCAGCGGCATCGAAAGCCCGCTGCGCAGCCACTCGACAAACAGGTGCCAGACTTCGGCATTGCCCTTGCCCGATACGGCAAATGCCAGGTAGAACGCCGCCAAAATACCGATCAGTGACTGCCAGAAATACTTTTCGCGCGACCGCATACCGTTGGGGTCACGATGCACAACCTTGCGATAGTCGTCGACCCAGCCGATGGCGCCAAATCCAAGTGTGACCAACAGCACGAGCCAGACAAAGCGATTGGAAAGATCCATCCACAACAGGGTCGACGCCGTGATGGCGATGAGAATCAGCACACCGCCCATCGTGGGCGTGCCGGTCTTGATCAAATGGGTTTGCGGGCCATCCTGCCGCACGGCTTGGCCGACCTTCATTGCGGTGAGCTTTCGGATGACCCCTGGGCCAGCAGCCAGGCCAATGAACAGTGCCGTCAGCGTGCTCATCACCGCGCGAAACGTGATGTAGTTGAACACCCGAAAGAAACGCAGCTCAGGTGAGGCGGTCATCAGCCACATGGCCAGGCTATGCAGCATGGGCATCCTCCTTGAGGCTCTTGGGCTGCGACTGCTGCCCAAACGTTCGCAGGGACTGCGCCATGCGCTCCATGCGCATGAATCGCGAACCCTTGACGAGCACGGCGTCGAAATACCTGAGGTCCTGCTGCACAACCGGCAAGGCCTCAATGGTTTGCGCATGGCGCACCGCCACGGCGCCGCGGCCCGCCGCCTGTGCCGCATGCTGCGCCAGATCACCCACGGCCCACAGGGCGTCGATACCACGGGCAGCGGCGTGATTGCCTGCCTCAGTGTGGAACGCAGGACCCTCGATTCCCACCTCGCCCATATCTCCCAGAATGAGCAGGCGGCGCCCCGGCATCGCCGCAAGCGCATCGATTGCCGCGCGCACCGAGTCTGGGTTGGCGTTGTAGGTGTCATCGATCAGGGCGATGCGATGCCCATCGCTGAGGACGATTTCGCTGCGCTGCATGCGGCCCGCGACGGGCTCGAATGCTTCAAGTCCTGCCACCACCGCGTCCAAAGAAGCCCCACAGGCCAACGCTGTGGCGGTCGCCGCCAACGCATTGTGAGCGTTGTGCGCGCCCATGACGTGCAGACGCAGCTGCACCTCGCCTGCAGGAGTCCGCATGTGCAAATTCATGCCCGGTCTCGCGCCCTGCTCGGCAATCCAGCCAATGACCTCGCCCTGCGTCTGGGCTTGCCCCGGCTCCACCAACACAAACCGCATGCAGCGTCGCGTGCCCGCAAGATCGGCCCACACCGAGGTGAACGGATCACCGGCCGGGAATACAGCCACGCCGCCGGGCGGCAAGGCTGTAATCACGCTGCCGTTTTCGCGTGCCACCGCGGCGACCGTGTGCATGAACTCCTGGTGTTCCCGCTGCGCGTTATTGACCAACGCAATGGTGGGCTCCGCAATTGCCGCCAGTTGCGCGACCTCCCCGGGATGGTTCATTCCCAGCTCCACCACACCGGCCAAATGCTGCGGGCGCAATTGCAGCAAGGTCAGCGGCAATCCGACCGCGTTGTTGAAGTTGCCACGGGTTGCAAGTCTGCGATCTTCACCGAGCCAGGCCGCGAGAATGCTCGCGACCATTTGCGTAACCGTCGTCTTCCCGTTACTGCCCGTGATAGCCGCAAGCGGCATGGCTGGCTGCTGGCGGCGCCAGGCGCGCGCGAGCAGTCCAAGCGCGCGCAAGCTATCGTCAACCTCGAGCGTGGGCAGGCCGCATGCCGCGCTCCCGCGCTCGACGAGCACAGCTGCTGCGCCAACGGCCTTCGCCTGCGGCAGGAAGGAATGCGCGTCAAAGTGCTCCCCCTTGAGTGCAACGAACAGGTCCCCCGGAAGCAACTGCCGCGTATCCGTGCAAACGCGAGCGATCGGGGTTGCGCCATCGCCATGCAGTTGACCGCCAACCCATGCTCGCAGTTCGCGCAGCGCAAACAGGCCGCCAGCGCGCGCGACGAGCGCGATACGCGCGTGGAAAACATCGGAAAACGGGTCTTTGCGCCCTTCCTGCTCTTGGGTGGCCTCGTGGCCCTTGCCTGCGAGCAGCACCACGTCTGCCACACCCGCGTGCGCGATGGTCTGCGTGATAGCCTGCGCGCGGTCGGCCACTACAAGGGTCTGCGCTGGCGCGACGATGCCTTGCAGGAGATCGTCGATGATGGATTGTGGCGCCTCGCTGCGCGGGTTGTCGCTCGTCAGCACGACGCGATCGGCCAGGCCCTCGGCCGCGGCGGCCATCGGTGCGCGCTTGCTGCGGTCCCGGTCGCCGCCAGCGCCAAAGACACACCAGAGTTTGCCACCGCGGCGCTGGGCGATGGGGCGCAGCGCGTGCAAGGCTTGGGCGATGGCATCGGGAGTGTGTGCGTAGTCCACCACGGCAAGCGGCGCCTGGTTTCCACCCAGGGTCTGCATGCGTCCAGGCGGCGGGCTGATCGCACCAAGCGCCAAGATCGTGGCGTCGAAGTCCAGGCCGCAGGCCTGCAGCAAGCCACACACCACCAAGACGTTAGACGCATTGAACCGTCCAACCAGCGGGAGGACCACGTCAGCTTGCTGCTTTGCGTGGCCGATCCTCAGATCCATGCCGCTCTCGTGGTAAGCGATACTCGTCGTATGCCAGTCCGCTTCTGCTTCCAGCGACACCGTTGCGACGTGCAGTTCGCGTTGACGGCAGTGCCTCACCAGCTCAGCGCCCAGTGCATCGTCGACGTTCAGCACTGCGGCGGCTAGTTGCGGCCAATCAAACAATCGGCGCTTGGCAGCCGCATAGGCAGCCATGCTCGCGTGATAATCCAGATGATCCTGCGTCAGGTTGGTGAACGCAGCCGCAAAGATTCGCAAACCCGCTAGACGCGCCTCCGCGATGCCGATCGACGAGGCCTCGATGACACAGTGGTTCAGGGCTTGCTCGCGCATTGCAGCCAACTCGCGGTGCAGCCTCACAGGATCTGGCGTGGTCAGACCCGTGGGTGTCAGCTGCTCCGGCAACCCGACGCCAAGCGTTCCGATCACGCCACAGCGCCGCCCTGCCGCTGCCAAGGCCTGGGCCGCCCACAATGCGCATGACGTCTTCCCGTTTGTACCGGTGACAGCCAGCACGGTCATGTGGCGCGAGGGATGGCCATACCAAGCGTCGGCCAGCGGGCCTGCCAAGGCCTTGAGACCGCGCACGCGCACAACCCGCGCCGGCAATGCAAATGCATCAGCGCCGGCTTCCTCCACCAACGCACATGCGGCGCCACGCGAATAGGCGTCGGCGACGAAACGCCGGCCGTCGGTGGCTGCCCCCGGCCAGGCAACGAACACATCGCCCGGCCGAACATCGCGCGAGTCACTGGTCCACGGCGCTGCAGCCGCCACCCCTTCTGCGCGCAGCGCATGCAGCACGGCTCCCACGGAGTCCAGCCCGGCCTCGGATCGTGCGTCCAAGGGATCCTGATCAGGATGACCCTGTGGGCTCATGCGCCGCCTCCAACGTTGGCCACGTGCTGCGACTGCGTCATGATGACCGGGGGCACCTCGGGCTGAACCGGCAGGTCGGGTGGCACGCCCAGGATGCGCAGCGCCTGTGGCACCACCTCCGCAAATACAGGCGCCGACACGTCGCCGCCGAAGTGCTTGCCGCCGCTCGGCTGATCCACCGAGATGGCCATCACGATTTTCGGATGGCCGATCGGCGCCAATCCGACGAACTGGGCGCGAAACAGGTGCTTGTCGTAGCCTTTGCCCCTCCAAAGATAGGCCGTACCTGTTTTCCCGCCAGTCGAATAGCCGGGAATGGCAGCCGACGGCGCTGTCCCGCCCTTTCCAGTGACAAGCGCAAGCATGTTCCGCATCTCGCGCGCCACTTTGGGCGATACCACCGGCACGCCATGCACGGGTGCATCACTCTTGAGCAGGCTCGAAGGGATGATTTCGCCGTGATTGGCGAAGATGAGATACGCGTGGGCAAGTTGGAAGGTCGATGTTGAGATACCGTAGCCGAAGCCTTGCGTTACGGCGTCAATCGGGCGCCACTTTGCCCATGGTCGCAATATTCCACTGGCTGCCCCTGGGAATGGCACCTGCGGACGCTGACCGAGACCCACGGCGGTGTACATGTCCCACTGCATATGCGGGTTCATGCGCATGACAATCTTGCTCGTGGCCACGTTGCTCGAATACTGGATGACTTGGGGCAGTGCAATGGTGCCGTTATCCGAGTCATCGCAAATGTTGTTGCCATAGACAAGCAAGCAGCCAGGCGCCGTGTGAAACACCGTGTTCGGCGTGATAAGACCCGCTTGCAGCGCTGCACTGATCGTAATGGGTTTCATCACCGAGCCGGGCTCAAAGCTGTCCGTCAGCGCGTAATTGCGCATGTCCGCCTGCGTCATCCCACGCCTGCTGTTTGGATTGAAGCTCGGATAATTGGCCATGGCCAAGACTTGGCCATTCGTGGCATCGAGCATGACAGCGCTGCCGTTTTTGGCCTTGTTGTTTACTACGGCATCCTTCAGTGCTTGGTAAGTCAGATATTGGATCTTGCTGTCGATTGACAACTGCACATCCTGGCCATTGACGGGTGGCACCCCACCGTCGACGTCTTCGATCACATTTCCCAATCGATCGCGCATCACCTTGCGCGTGCCAGGGTGCCCGGCGAGCTCTTTCTGAAAGGTAAGCTCAATGCCGGTTTGGCCCCGGTTCTCAATATCGGTGAACCCGACCAATTGCGCAGCGGCTGCACCTTCCGGGTAGTAGCGCTTGTAGCTCGGCGAAAAGTAGATGCCCTTGATGCCTAACGCTTGCACCTTGCGCGCCGCATCAATGTCAACCTGACGCTTCACGTAGACGAACTGCCGGTCCAGGCTCAGACGACGCTGCAGCTCGGCAGCGTTCAGGCCCAGAATCTTCGCCAGATCGGCGACCTTCTGAGGATCCGCCTCGAGAGTTTCTGGATCGGCCCAGATCGTCTTGACCGGAATGCTTGACGCCAGAATGTTGCCATGCCGGTCAAGAATGCGACCGCGCATCGCTGGCAGCTCAATGGTTCGAATAAAGCGCAGGTCGCCCTGCTGTTGATAGAAGTTGGTGGTGATGACCTGCACCCAAAGCGCACGACCAGCCAGCGCGAAAAAGGCCAGATACAACAGCCCCTTGACAAGCCAGGCGCGCCCGGGCGGCAGCCGCAGGCGCAGGAGATGACCATCTTTGCGGTGGGAAGGCGTGTACGCACCGAAGGGACGAGAGGCAAGTTTCATGACCGCTTGCTCATCGCGTGGGAATAGACGCCGGCAGACTCGGCAACTGCACAGCGCTGATGTAATCTGTGCGGGCTGGCGTGGCGGCCACAAACCCCAGGGTTTTGCGCGCCAACTTCTCGATCCGCCCCGGCACCGACAATGCACGCACCTCCACCTGCAGGCGATCATGGTCAAGCTGCAACTGCATAGCACGCTGTTGAGCTGCATCGAGCGCCGCGAAGGTGCGGCGAGCCTCATACTGGGCTCGCACCACGCTCATCGCGCTGGCCATTGCGATCACAAGGAGCAGGATGTTGAGGCGTGTCATTCGGCCGTCCCCTGCGGGAGACGTTCGGCGGCGCGCAACACGGCCGAGCGGGACCGAGGGTTGGCCGCGACTTCGTCGGCTCCGGCGCGCAACCTGGTTAGAACTTTCAAACTGGGCTGAAATACCGCCTGCTTCACGGGGAGTCGGCGTTGCTCGCGCGTCAACTCGGGCGCGCGAGCGTGGCGGGCCATGAACTGCTTGACGACGCGGTCTTCGAGGGAGTGAAAGCTGATGACCACGAGCCGCCCTCCATCAGCCAGCCTGTCCATCACCTGCGCGAGTGCCGCCTCGAGTTCGGCGACCTCGGCATTGAC
>JAKBCY010000121.1 GCA_021807445.1 Pseudomonadota bacterium | reverse complement strand
TCGTGTTGTGCGGCGGCACCGCCACGAGCCATCCGCCGCTCCACTGGAGCTTGTAGTCCAGTTGCCTGCGAAACTCGGCCCATCCCTGGTCCAGGATCGACGTGTTCAAGCCGCTCTTGGCCCGGACATTCGTCCCCGGCGTCTCGGCACTGCCTCTGCTCGACTTGGACATGTTTCTCACCTTCAAGTCCTCGATACACACCATCGCGTGGTTTTGGCTGATCGTGGTCGTGGCCTTGTGCAGATTGTCGCGCCGGGCATTGGCAATACGGGTGTGAATGGTTTGAACCCTCCGTTTGGCCTTGTGCCAGTTCTTGCTGAACTTCACCTTGCGGCTCATCGCCCGCTGGTACCGCGCCAGACGCACCTCGCGCTTCCTGAAGCTGTTCAGCGGTGCCAGGAACGTGCCGTCGCTGAACGTGGCAAAGCGGGCGATGCCCACGTCGATCCCGATGGCGCTGATGGAGCTCGGGATCGGCTGCGCAACCTCACGCTCGGTCTGGATCGAGACGAACCACTTGCCGCCGCTGCTGGACACGGTGACATTGCGCACCGCGCCGAGCGCATCCCGGCTGTTGCGATAGCGCAGCCACCCCAGCTTCGGCAGGAAGATGCGGCCATTGCCCTGATCGAGCCTGATCTGTTTGGGATCGGGGTAGCGGAAACTCTCGCCGTTACCCTTCTTCCTGAAGCGCGGGAAATCGGCGCGTTTGGCGAAGAAGTTGGTGTAGGCGCGTTCCAGATCCTTGAGCGCCTGTTGCTGCGGATGCACGGGCGCCTCGGCCAGCCAGGGCGCGACGCGCCCCGATGGAAGGGCTGCGCCGCTACGCCATGCCGTGAGTTCCTTGCACAGCGCCGCATAGCCGAGCTTTTTCTCACCCCGCTCGTGGCGGGCCTTTTGCAACGCCAGCGCCTCATTGAACACGACCCGGCACGCGCCCGCGAAGCGGCGCATCTGGCGCTGCTGCTGGCCGTTTGGCCGCATCTCGAACTTGAACGCCTGGAGTCGCTTCATGACTGGTTTAATATACAGCCAATCAGGCGCCACTTCAAGAGACGATGGATGCCTGTGGCATCCGCGCTTGGCTTCCCCTCCCTGAACGGCGGGGCTTGTCGCGCACCGGGTCATAATCGCGCCATGCAATCCATCGGGTCCCGGCGCGTGCCCATCCTGTTTCCTCTGACAACGGTGGCCTGCGCGCCAGCGCCGCCACAGGTGCCGAGTCCCACGGCAAACACGCCCGTGCATGTACGCCTGGCAGCGAGGCCGCACGGGGGCGCAAGCGCAAGCCCGTATTCGCGCATGCATGCCGCCCACGCCATGC
Organism: Pseudomonadota bacterium; assembly: GCA_021807445.1. GTDB lineage: Bacteria > Pseudomonadota > Gammaproteobacteria > Burkholderiales > Burkholderiaceae_C > Thiomonas_A. The sequence continues at coordinate 6,534 of JAKBCY010000121.1, read as the reverse complement.
ACGGGCAGGCCCACGGCGACAAGGCTTGCCTGGCGCCATCGCTGCTCACGCTCGGGGTTGCGCCATGAGCGGGGATCTGGCGCTGGGCCTGGACTTTGGCACGAGTGGGGCACGCGGCTGCGTGATCGATGCGCGCGAGCACGTGCTGTTCGCATCCGGCTGCAGCTTTGCGAGACCCCGTGAGCAGACCCCGCAGGATTGGGCCGACGCACTCGCCAACCTGCTGGCTGCACTGCCCCTGACGCTGCGCGCGCGGCTTGCCCGCTTGGCGATCTGCGCCACCTCGGGCACCGTGCTTCTGACTGATGCCGCGCTCCGCCCCATGGGACCCGCACTGGCCTACTTCGATCACCGGGCCGAAGCGCTGGCGCGTGCGCTGCGCCACACGCTGCATGCTCCAGCGCAGGTGGACGCGCTCGCGCGACTGCGCTGGCTGTGGCGCGAGGCAGGCAGCGCTCAGGTGGCGCACGCCTTGCACCAGGCGGACTGGATCGCAGCCCAGCTGCTGGGCCATGCGCCGGCCACGGATTGGCACAATGCCCTGAAAACTGGCGCCGATGTGCTGCATGGGCGATGGCCCGACGCTGTGCGCGCCCTGCCCTTCGGCCCGCTGCTTCCCGCACTTACGGCCCCGGGCAGCGAGCTCGGGCCCATTTCGGCGCAGGCCGCGCATCGCCATGGTCTTCCCCACGGGGTGGTGGTGCGCGCAGGCACCACCGACAGCAACGCCGCGTTTCTCGCCACGGGCGCGAACCGACCGGGCCAGGCTGTCACCACCCTGGGCAGCACACTCACGCTCAAGCTGCTCAGCACCTCCCGCGTGGATGCAGCGCCGTACGGCGTGTACAGCCACCGTTGGGGTCAGCTGTGGCTGGCCAGCGGCGCGAGCAACGCCGGCGGCGCCGCTCTGCGCCCGATCTTCAGCGACCTTGAACTGCAGGCTTTGAGCGCGCGCATCGACCCGGAAACTGACAGCGAGCTCGATCTGTACCCGCTGCCCGCCGCCGGTGAGCGCTTTCCGCTGCACGATCCGGCCATGGCACCGCGCCTGATGCCGCGCCCGCGCGACGATGCCGCATATCTGCATGGCCTGTTGCAGGCGCTGGCGCGCATCGAGGCCGCTGGCTATCGGCTGCTTGCCGCGCTCGGCGCCACACCCCCCGTCGAGGTCCTCACCACCGGCGGCGGCGCGCGCAACCCGACGTGGACCCGTTTGCGTGAGCGCGCCCTAGGCCTGCCCGTGCACGAGGCCGCGCAAACGGAATCCGCGTTTGGCGCTGCGCGCCTGGCATTGCGTGGCATCGATGCGTTGCACTCCCGCATCGGCGTCACATGAGAGAGCGCGCTTGGAGACCGCATCCAGGCAGCCGCGGCACGGCGCGCGCATCGTGCGCGGCCTTTACTCCGCGGGCAGGTCAGGCGCGTCCAGGGCGTCGAGGAAACCAAAGCGCGTGAAGTCGCGCATGCGCATGGGGTAGAGCTTGCCGATGAGATGATCGCACTCGTGTTGCACCACCCGCGCGTGGAATCCATCCACCGTGCGGTCGATGGGTTGTCCGTGCGCATCGAAGCCCGTATAGCGGATGCCGGCAAAGCGCGGCACGACCCCACGCAGTCCTGGCACCGACAGGCAGCCCTCCCAGCCCTCCTCCATGGCATCCGACACGGGCTCGATGCTCGGGTTGCACAGGACCGTGAACGGAACCTCAGGCGCGTGCGGGTAGCGGGCGTTGTGGCCGAATCCAAAGATCACGACGGCCAGATCCACGCCGATCTGCGGCGCCGCCAACCCGGCGCCATCGGCCGCCCGCATCGTGTCGATCAGATCGTCGACCAGTGCGCTCAGCGCAGGTGTGCCGAACGCCTGCACGGGCTTGGCCACGCGCAGCAGTCGCGCATCGCCCATTTTCAGAATATCTCGCACGGCCATGGCAAATCTCCGGGTGCGCCACTGCAGCCGATTCGGAAACCGGGCCGGCTCGCTCAGATCTTCCAGCGATCGGCAAGTCGCGGCGGGCGCAAGGTGTCGTACTCCTCGAACGGCTGGTGGATCCAGGGGCTCGAGGGCAGCATTTCGACGTAATAGTCAGGCAGGACCGTGGAGATGCCCTTGACCCAGATCACCGCACTTCGCATTTCGGTGATTTTCGGCGACGTTCCGACGAGGCGATTGGCCACCGCCTTGAGGGTTTCACCCGAATCGGCCAAGTCGTCCACCAGCAACACCCGGCCTTCAAGTTCACCGCGCGGCATGGTGATGTAGTTGGCCAGGTCGAGGTGCCCCTGCTCGGTGCCGGCGCTTTCACGGTAGGAGCTGGTCGACATGATCGCCAGCGGCTTGTCGAACACCCGGGACAGGATGTCACCCGGCCGGGTCCCACCGCGCGCCAGACACAGGATCTGGTCGAACTCCCAATCAGACTTGTAAATCTTGAGCGCGAGCTTTTCGATCAGGGCGTGGTATTCGTCCCAGGATACGTACATGTGCTTGCCGTCTTCGCTGAGCATGATTGTGGTGAGGTTGACGTGAAGGAAGCCGCTGGCGACTGGGTCGCTTAGCCCTGAAAGGGGTGCTGCAGCACGATGGTGTGATCGCGATCGGGCCCGGTTGACACCATGGCAATGGGCGTTCCACTGAGCTCGGCCACGCGCTCAAGATAGCGCTGCGCGTTGCGCGGCAGCTGCTCCCAGCGCGTCAGCCCGGCGGTCGTCTCGCTCCAGCCTTTGAAACGCTCATACCGGGGCTCGCAGCGCGTGATGTCGTCCGCGTCGAGCGGCAGGATGTCGAGGTCGCGGCCGTCGAGCCGATAACCGATGCAGACCAGAATCTCGGGCAGGCCATCGAGCACATCGAGCTTGGTGATGCACTGACCGGTGGTGGAGTTGATGATGTTGGCGCGCTTGAGCGCAGCCGCATCGAGCCAGCCACAGCGGCGTGGCCGCCCGGTGACGGTACCGCGCTCCTGCCCGACGGTGTGAAGGTGATGACCCACCGTCCCCGCCTTGTCGATCGGCAACTCCGTCGGAAAGGGGCCGCTGCCCACCCGGGTGGTGTAAGCCTTGGTGATGCCCAGAACGTAGTCCAGGTAGCCCGGTCCCACGCCCGAGCCTGCGGCCGCGTTGCCCGCCACGCAGTTGCTCGAAGTGACAAACGGATAGGTTCCGTGGTCGACGTCCAGCAGCGTCCCTTGGGCGCCTTCGAACAGAAGGCGGTCTCCGCGTTCACGGCTTTGGTGGATAAGGTAGCCCACATCGGCCATCATCGGGCGCATCACCTCGGCGAGCTCCAACAGACGCTCGTAGGTGGGGTCGAACGCCACCGGCTCCACATGCAGGAATTCGCGCAGGATGAAATTGTGCAGCTCCAGCGTCTCACGCAGTTTCTCGCCCAGCCGCTTCGGATGCTTGAGGTCCTGCACCCGAATGGCGCGACGCGCCACCTTGTCTTCATAGGCCGGGCCGATCCCCTTGCCCGTGGTGCCGATCTTGCCAATACCGCGCGACTCGCGGCTGGCTTCACGCGCCACGTCCAGCTCGACGTGCGACGGCAATACGAGAGGGCAGGACTCGCTGATGCTCAGGCGTGAACGCACCTCCACACCGGCGGCTTCCAGACGGGAGATTTCCAGCACCAAGTGGGTGGGATCGACCACCACGCCGTTGCCGATGTAGCAGGCCACGCCCGGGCGCATCACCCCGGAGGGGATGAGTTGCAGGGCTGTCTTGTGGCCGTTGATGACCAGCGTGTGCCCCGCGTTGTGTCCACCCTGGAAACGCACCACACCCTGGGCCTGGTCGGTCAGCCAGTCGACCACCTTGCCCTTGCCTTCGTCGCCCCATTGGTTACCCACGACGACCACGTTACGTCCTGTGCTCACGACACCTCTACCACTCAAGGAAAAAGAAACCAGTCAGGCTTGCATCAACTGGGACTGGGAGAATATTCACGCACGTGCCACTGGCCGTCGGTCATGGTCAGTTCACGGTCAAAATGAAATTGTTCGCCTTCGAGCGCCGCCCCGGCCGGCACCTCGATGACGGCCTGCCCGTCGTCGCGCAGGCGCTGCACGGCTTGGGCGTAGCCCTCGCGCTGCGACCACTCGGCGCGGATGGCGCTACGCGCCGCCGGCGCCTGCATGTAGCGAACCAACTCCCGCAAATCCAGCGAAAAGCCCGTTGCCGCACGCGGGCGCCCGAAGGTGGCGCCGATTTCGTCGTAGCGGCCGCCGCGCGCCAGCGCGTCAGGCTGGCCTTGGGCATACAGGCCGAAAATCACGCCGCTGTGGTAATGGTAGCCCCGCAGATCGGCCAGATCGATCTGCACGTCCACCCCCGCCTGGGTCTGCATGCCGGCCAGCCGAGCCAGGTCGGCCAGGGCTTCGCGGATGATCGGGCGATCGGGCAGCACGCGCGCGGCATCGGCCAGAATCGAGGCATCGCCGAAGAGCTCCGGAAGCCCCAGGATGGCCTCACGGTGCTCGCGATCGGTGCTTCGCGTGAGATCCTCCAGCACGGCCCGGTCCTTGCGCGAGAGCGCCTGCAGGATCGCATCGAGCTGCTCGGGTCCTGCCACCATGCCGGCCAGGACGCCGCGCACGATGCGCACGTCCGACATCGCCAGCGTCATGCGCTGCACGCCACCGCGTTGCAGGCTGCGCACGGCGAGCTGCTGCACCTCGATATCGGCTTCCAACCCGGCGTGCCCATAGATCTCGGCGCCGAACTGCAAGGGCTCGCGCGTGGCGTACACGCCTTGCGCGCGCGTGTGCACGACGCTGCCGCTGTAGCAAAGGCGCACGATGCCATTGCGGTTGAGCAGGTGGGCGTCAATACGCGTGGCCTGCGGTGTCATGTCCGCGCGCAAGCCCAGGGTGCGCCCGGAGATCTGGTCCACGAGCTTGAAGGTCTGCAAGTCCAGATCCTGCCCGGTGCCGGAGAGCAGGGAGTCGACGTATTCCAGCAGGGGCGGAATCACCAGTTCGTAACCATAGCCGCTTGCGGTATCCAAAAGCGTGCGGCGCAGGTGCTCAATGGCCCGCGATTCACTCGGAAGCGCGTCGGAAAATTGCTCGGGAAGGAGCCAGGCAGTCATGCGGAAAAGGAAGACGGGCTAAAGGCAGATGGAAACGCCATTCTAGGTGCGGCACGCGCCTGAGGCTGCAGGTCGGTGCCCGGTGCCGGAGCGCGCGCCAGCGGTCCGGCGCGTGACCCCGCCCGGGACAGCCGCGCGCGCCGCGCAATCAGCGCTTGGACGGTCTGGATTTGGGCGAGGAGCTGCCGTCGGGGTTGCGGAAGAATCGGAAGAAACTGTTGGACGGATCCAGCACCAACACGTCGCTGCGGCTGTTGAAGCTGGCGCGGTAGGCTTCCAGACTGCGGTAGAAGGACGCAAACTGTGGATTCTTGCCGAATGCCTTGGCATAGATCGCATCGGCCTTCGCGTCGCCCTCGCCCTTGATCGTCTGCGAGCGGCTGTATGCATCGGCCACGATGATCTCGCGCTGCTTGTCGGCTTCAGCGCGGATTTTTTCGGCTTCGGCCTGCCCGGTCGAGCGCAGTTCATTGGCCACGCGCTTGCGCTCGGCCGACATGCGGCTGTAGATCGATTGCGTGAGGTCGGCCCCGAAATCGACCCGCGTCAGACGCATGTCCACGATTTGCAAGCCGGTTCCGGCCGCGGATTGGGTAATGGCCTTTTGCACGTCGGCCATCATCTTGTGGCGGTCTGCGGACAGCAGCTGCGCCACCGTGCGCTGCGTGATCTGCGCATTCAGAGCGGCCTTCACAATCGCATACAGCCGGTCGCTGGCACGCTGATCGCTGCCGCCGTAGCTGCGAATGAATGCGGTCGGGTCGACGATGCGCCACTTCAGATACCAATCCACCACCACGTTCTTCTTCTCGGCCGTGGTGAAGCGATCGGTGTTGGGGCTTTGCAGCGTGAGCAGGCGCTTGTCCAGGACCACGACATTTTCGAACGGCGCCGGCAACTTCAGATACAGGCCTGGTGATTTGATCACGCGCTTGATCTCACCCAGGGAGAACACCGCCGCATACTGGCGCTGGTCGACCACGAACAGGCTGGAGGTGAGAACGCCAAGGACGATGGCCAGGGCCACAACAGCAAGAATGATTCGATTCATGGCGTGACCTCAGCGGGAATCGCGCTCGCGCAGACTGTCGCGCGGGCTGCTGCCGGAGGCATTGGCGAGGGGCGCCGAGCTGGCAACCCCGGCGATACTGTCGGCCGGCACGGGCGCCGAGGCGACAGGCATGCTAGGCACCGGCAAGGTCGCAGCGCCTGGGCGCACCGATGGCGCCGATGGCGGCAGTGCGCTTTGCTTCAGCAATTTGTCCAGTGGCAGGTACAGCAGATTGTTCGACCCGTGCGACTCCACCATCACCTTGCTCACACTCGAAAGAATTTGCTGCATGGTTTCCAGGTACATGCGCTCGCGGGTGACCTGCGGCGCCTTTTCATACTGACTGAGGATGAGATCGAAGCGCGAGGTGTCCCCCTGTGCTTGCGCCACC
>JAKBCY010000120.1 GCA_021807445.1 Pseudomonadota bacterium | reverse complement strand
CTGCTTGTCAACGTAGCCAGCGTGTGGCGCGCAGGCCTGCCCGGTGTGCGTGGTCCAGATCGGGTTACCCAGCAAGCCCGCGCTGACCTGTAAACGCAGCACGAGAGGCGCCGCCTCAAGGTCCACGTAGACGCGCTGTGGCCCGTTTTGGAAAAACCAATAGCCTTGTGCGTCTGCGGCATAGTTGCGTTGAATGAACCCAATGAGCTTCGAATTCTGCACCCGGCTCGCGCCCGTCTTGTCAAGAAGCCCGTGTGCCTGGCGCGGCCATGGATGGACTTCGGCGTCGCGTATCCACCAGTCACCGCGTGCGTCCAGTGCGAGCCAGCCTGTGCAGGCCGGAACATCAGGCCACCGCTTCAAAGCCTGCAAAACAAGATCATCCATATCACAGCCCATGAGCGAAAAAATGCAATATGCGCCGTGGTAGCCAATCCAGCACTCCGGGTGGCACCCCTCTGGCAAAGCCAGCATGCCCCCCCTGCTCTGGCTGCTCCATCCACACACCCGGCGTGATCTCGCCAGCTTTGGGCAAGGCGTTAGCAGGAAGAAAAGGATCGTTTCGGGCGTTGATGAGCAGCGTCGGCACGCGGATGCGCGCCATGTGAGGTTTGGCCGAGGCTCGCCGCCAGTAGTCATCGGCATCACGGAATCCATGCACTGGCGCGGTAAACGCGTTATCGAAAGCGCGAAGGTCTTGTGCTGCGGCAATGGCACTTGCATCGGCCAAACCCGGATAGCGGTGCACCATGCTGATCGCCTTCGGCTTGAGCGTACGAAGGAACATACGCGTGTAGACCCATCGGTTAAAGCCTCGCGAGATTGCCTCGGCTCCAGCCGCCAAATCGATCGGCGCGCTCACACTGGCCAAGGAATGCACAACGCTCGTCGCCGCATGACCGGACTCTTCAGCCCATCGCAAAAGCGCATTGCCACCAAGTGAAACACCGATCGAGTGCAGCGCACCGCCGTGGGTTGCGCAAAAGCGCCGCAAGATCCAGTCGATTTCCTGCCAATCTCCCGAATGGTAGGCGCGTGACGCGCGATTTGGCTCGCCTGAGCAACCCCGGAAGTGTGGCACGGCAACATTCCACCCCGCCCGCATGCAGGCATGGGCGACAGCTTGCGCATAATGACTTCGTGACGAGCCTTCCAATCCATGGAACAGCACGACAAGTGGTGCGACCCCGCGCTTTTCGACAAAGATGCGATCCACATCAACGAAATCCCCGTCCGGCGTGTCCCATCGCTCGCGCACCCACGGCAAAGGACTTACCGCGGCTGCAGGACAGGAAAAGAGCGCCGGCCAGATGGTTTGCGCATGCGCCCCGGGAAGCCAGCGCGGCGCGATATAAACCGCCTCGCCTTGCCGCAAAAGCGGGTCGCGCCCCAAACCCACGTCGATAGGGCCTTCACCCATGCGGAGCGGCCCTTCAGTGCAAGCGCTCTGGCAAGGTCATGACTTCGGCCACCTCATGTGCCGTCGCAGGACTCGCGTGGTGAAGCACCATACGCCACCCATCAGGCGTCTTGATGTAGGCGTTGGTTGCCAACACGAATCCGAACTGCTTCTCGCCCGGCGGGCTCTGCAGCACCACCCGCTCCACCACGTTATGTACTGCGCAGCCCAGGGTAACCGAGCGCAGCACGCGCTCAGGGACTATGCGCAACCCTCCCCCTCCCCCTGCAAGCAGTTGCTCGAAACTCGCGCGAATTGCCGCTGCGCCGACAATGCGGGGTCCGCCGGGATGAATACAGACCAGATCATCATCATCGGCCCAGACCTGCATCAACGCATCCACGTCCGCGGCCTGTAGCGCCTCGTAAAAAGCCGCCTCGGCCGCTTCGGCAGAGCTTTGCAAACTGACACGGGGTGAGGAAGGACGTGGCATGGCAAGATCCGTTATTTCAGTTAGGGGCTGGCTGCGAGATCGTGCCGCCTCACACGCTTATTGGAACACCACGGTCTTGTGTCCGTTGAGCAGGATGCGCCGCTCGACATGCCAGCGCACGGCGCGGGCAAGCACCTGGTTCTCCACGTCCTGCCCCGCGGCGGTCAATGCTTCGACACTTTGGCTGTGGTCAACCCGCACCACGTCTTGCTCAATGATGGGGCCTTCGTCCAGCTCCGCTGTGACGTAATGCGCCGTGGCGCCGATAAGTTTGACACCGCGCTCGTGGGCCTGCGCATAGGGCCTTGCACCCTTGAAACTCGGCAGGAATGAATGGTGGATGTTGATGACGCACCCATTCAGAGCCGCACAAAAATCCGGACTCAGGATCTGCATGTAACGCGCCAGCACCAACAAATCGACACGCTGTTCGCGCATCAGCGCTTCGATATGCAACTCTTGAGCGCGCTTCGTTTCCACATCCGGCCTGGGTGGAAGTGCTGCATGATGGAAAGGCACGCCGTAGTGGTCTGCCAATCCCGCACAGTCAAGATGATTGGAGACGACACCCACAACATCCATCGGCAGCTGACCCGCGCTCCACCGAAACAGAAGATCGTTGAGGCAATGGGCTTGGCGGCTTACGGCGATCAACACCCGCGCTCGTCTGGCAACCGCGTGAATGGCAGCGCGCATTGCAAAACGCCGACGCAGGTCCCCAAAGAGCAGTTCCAATTTATCGGGCCCGTCCAAATGCGGCGGCGCCCCGAAGTGCACCCGCATAAAGAACAGACCCGTCGCCGGATCGCCAAATTGCTGCGAATCCAGGATGTTGCAACCAGCCTGGTACAGCAATCCCGACACCGAATAGACGATGCCTTTGGTGTCAGCGCACGACAGGGTGAGCACGTAGTCATTCACAGGCAGAGTCATCTTTCGCATCAATCCCGTCCGGCTCCCGTGCCGTCAACTTCCAGCCCGGGGATTTTAGGAGCCGGCTTGCTACATCCACCGACATGCCATTTCTTACTGGCTTCTAGCTCGCCCATTTCGATGCTGCGCCAAGGATACCCCGTTGCAGGGGCTTGGCTGGTTAGTCGAGTCACATCAATGACTGCGACGTCTCCGCGAAGGCTTCCCTGCTCGCGCCCTCGTGAGGAACAATTCTTGAACCACGGGTATCGAAATAAGTTGTGTGGAACTTGTGAGCCCACGTGCGGAAACCCACGCACTGCAAGCCCTCCCTCATTGATCCTCAGGCACAAGGAGCACCATCATGGGCAATAAACAAGCGTTGCTAAAGGCGTCGGCGACTCTTGCCACAGCGGGCGCCCTTGCCTTAATCCCCGCAGCGGCACAACCGGTCCAGACCCAAAGCCCCATCCAGCACCTTTGCGGGGGAGTTGGCGAGGGCTCGAGACAACGATTACAGGCCCAGGCGTCAAACTTCAATCTGGGCTTTTGGATGGTCAAGGGGCCACGCGGAGCGTATCTCGCCGATATCCCGATTACGATTCAAAAAGGCGAATACATTCTGGCAAAATTCACCGCAGATGGCCCCCTGTGCTACCTGAAGGTCCCCGCCGGCACCTACACAATCGAGGGGCGGCATGATGGTCAAACCCGAACCATCAAGGCTCGCACCGGGAGCAAAGCCTACTATTTGCGGTGGTAAGCCGATACACCGGCGCCACTCAGCTATGCCGGACGCGAGCAACGACGGCGTCCGTAAACGCCTTGGTGTTGGCCTTGCCGCCGAGGTCGCCCGTGCGCACCCCATCCACATTCAAGGTGTCGGCGATCGCTTGGCGCAGTCGCTGCGCCTTGTCATGCAGGCGGACGTGATCAAGCATTAGCCCGGCCGCCAACATCAACGCAATCGGATTGGCAATGCCTTTTCCTGCGATATCCGGCGCCGAGCCATGAACCGCCTCGAAAATCGCGGCATCTTGTCCGATGTTGGCGCCCGGCGCCATGCCTAGCCCACCGACCAGTCCCGCGACAAGGTCTGACAATATGTCGCCGAACAGGTTGGTCGTGACCAAAGTGTCGAACTGCCATGGGTTGATCACAAGTTTCATGCAGCATGCGTCGACAATGACATCGTCGAGCGCAATTTGCCCAGCATATTTTTCCTTGTGCAACTGGTACGCGGTTTCCAGGAATATGCCGGTGAGCGCCTTCATGATGTTGGCCTTGTGCACTACCGTCACCTTCTTGCGTCCCATGCTGATCGCAGTTTGAAACGCGTAGTCCAAAATATGCCGGGATCCCTGCCGGGTATTGACGCCGGTTGCGATAGCCACTGCGTGCGGGTCATCGTCGATGGGGATGTAATGCTCATAGCCCATGTACAGGCCCTCGACGTTCTCGCGGAAGACCATCAGGTCGATGTTGTCGAAGCGTCCGCCCGGGATCATGGTTTTGCCCGGACGCATGTTCGCGTAGAGCTTGAACGCCTCACGCAGTCGCACATTACTTGACCGGTATCCACCGCCAGACGGCGTTTCCAATGGGCCTTTGAGCGCCAGACGCGTCTTGCGAATACTGTCCAGCGTGGATTGCGGCAGCGGATCACCTGCCACTGTCACGCCCCCGAGACCAGCGACTTGGGCATCCCAGTCAAACGGCGCCTGAAGCGCCTCAAGCACGGTCAACGTGGCGTTCATGATCTCGGGGCCGATGCCGTCGCCGGCGATCAGGGTGGCGGGAATGCGTGCGGTCATGCGTTGGCTCCAAAGGCTAGGTCACTGTCGACGGCTGATGCCGGCCATAGCACTCAAGCATAAGCCGTACGAGCTTTCCCGAGCCTGACGCGACCGACGTGCATCACGCCAGGGCCGATGCGATAGGGTTTTTCAGCACGATCCAATCCTCCCTCGCCTGCCCTCCGCCGCCCAAGACAAGGTGGGTGGGCACCGCGCCTCAACGCGCTTGCCCTGGGAGAAATCTGGCGGCGGAGCCGTGTGCGTGCCACACATCTGCCGCGCTGCGCGCCTTTGCCCATCCAAAGGCGGTTTTTCCGATGCGAGACCTAGCCGGGCGGGTCCATGAAACCCGCTGCGCGATACGTCAACACCAACGTGTCGCGCCAGCCTGAGCCGCCTGCATCACTCGGCATGATGGGTGTTGTTTCGTGAATGACGCGCGTGTCATCCATCAGCAGGGCGCTCCAGGGCTGGTCAAGCGTAAAGCGCACACCGCCGGGCCCATCAAGCTCGAATACACGCGTCTCTCCCCCCCGAATGCCGTGGCGCTGCACCAAGACGACGCCAACAAAATCCACGCCGTCACGGTGCGCGCCCTCAGGTGTCGGGCGCCCCACGCCGCCATCGGTGTCGATACGGAACTGGTGCACCTCAACAAACCACTGTGGCACGGCGCGCTGCTCAGCGAACACGCAACCCAGACCGATGATCAGTGCGCGGAAACACGGGATGGCCACAAGCTGCACATCCAGTGGGGCGAACCAGCGAACCAGGCCCCCGTGCAGCGCGTTGAAAGTGGACGGCTGGTAATGGGCGCGCTGCGGCATCTGCTCCAGGTCCGAGGCTGCACCCCGGGCGTGGATGTGATGGACAAAACTACCATGGCGACGGCTACGGTAATGGCCACCGTCCTTTAAGTAGCCGTCAGGCGGCAATGCATCCCAAAAGCGTGCCGCTGCCGCGCACGCATCGATCGGCACGTCACAGAGCTTTGCCAGCGCGTCAGGCTGCAAAACGCAAAACCCTTGCTCGGACAAGCGCTTGCTGGCCGTATCCGCGTCGCCCGCAAGCGACGCGCAGCCCGCGGTGGGCTGCTTGCCAGACATACAGGGGCCGAGGCGTGTCATGTGCAGGAGCGGGACGCGCGCACGCTGGCGCGTTCAGCCTGCGCGCCCATCGCGCAGTGTTGTCGTGCGGTTAAACACAGCCCGCCCCGGAACGTGATCACGGAGGTCGGCCACGAAGTAGCCATGCCGCTCGAACTGAAAGCTGGTACCGCATACTGCGTGCGCGGCGCTCGGCTCGACCCACCCAGAGACAATGCGCAAGCTATCGGGGTTGAGCACCGAGAGAAAATCGCGGCCCCCGGCGTCGGGCTGTGGCTCTGTGAACAGGCGTCCATACAAGCGCACCTTGGCTGGAGCAGCGTCGTCCGCGCCCACCCAGGTAATCACGCCCTTGACTTTCACTGCACCGGCCCCGGGCGTGCCGCTCTTTGTGTCGGGAACCAAGACAGCCTGAACCTCGATGACCTGGCCAAGCGCGTCGAGGGTCGCGCCGGTGCATTCAACGACATGGCCATATTTGAGACGCACCCGGTTGCCCGGGAACAGCCGGAAAAAGCCTTTGGGCGGGTTTTGTTCGAAATCGCCGCGCTCGATCCATATCTGAGGGCTGAGCTTGAAGTGCCGTTGACCCCATTCAGGGTGGTGCGGGTGAACCGGCGCATGGCAGTCATCGAGCACACCGCGACCGATGACTTCGTCCCAGTTGGTCAGGACAAGCTTGACTGGATCGAGCACAGCCATGGCGCGCGGCGCCTGAGGATCGAGGTCATCTCGCAGTGCGCCGTCAAGTGTCGTGTCATCGATCCACGAGTCCGACTTGCTCACACCGATGCGCTCGGCAAACAGACGAATGGCACCCGGCGTGTAGCCGCGCCGTCGCAGCCCAGCAATCGTCGGTAAGCGTGGATCATCCCATCCATCGACATGGCGTTCATTCACCAACTGAGCAAGCTTGCGCTTGCTGGTGACCACATAGGCTAAGTTCAGACGTGCGAATTCGTGCTGGTGCGGCAATGGGCGCGCCAACAGTCCAAGATTGGCAAGCTGGGCCAGAACCCAGTCGTAGAAAGGCCGCTGGTCCTCGAACTCCAGGGTACAGATGCTGTGCGTGATGCGCTCCAGCGCATCCTCAACGGGGTGGGCATACGTGTACATCGGGTAGATGCACCAGCGGTCACCCGTACGGTGGTGGTGCGCGAACTTGATGCGATAGATGGCCGGGTCGCGCAGGTTGATGTTGGGCGCCGCCATATCGATCTTCGCGCGCAACACCATGCTGCCCTCGGCATGTTTGCCTTCGCGCATCGCCTCAAAGCGGTCGAGGCTCTCGCGCACTGGGCGCTCGCGCCACTGGCTGTTCACGCCAGGCTCAGTGAGCGTGCCACGATTTCGGCGCATATCCTCAGGCGACTGCTCGTCCACGTAGGCCAAGCCGGCTTCGATCAGCGCGCAGGCGCCCCGATACATGAAGTCGAAATCATCGCTCGCAAAGTACTCGTGGTTGACTCCACCGACCACCCAATCAAAGCCTAGCCATCGCACGGCGTCGCGTATGGCTTGCACGTACTCATCATCCTCCTTCTCAGGATTGGTGTCGTCCAGGCGAAGATGACACACGCCACCATAGTCCTGCGCCAGCCCGAAATTCAGGCAGATACTTTTGGCGTGCCCAATATGCAAGTAGCCATTGGGTTCCGGCGGGAACCGGGTGCGAATGCGCGCTGTGTCCAGTGGGGCATCGGCAAGCTGTTGCGCGTCACCGGGAACCCCTGCGAAGCGCCGGCCGGTATCACGGCCGCCAGCCAAATCGGCCTCGATGATCTGGCGCAGGAAGTTGGATGCTTTGGGGCTGTTGGAATCCGTGGGCTGCATGGGAAATGGCGCCAAACGCAGGCCGAGCACCTGCCCGGCTTGTGTAAAACGTCCTATTCTCCATCAAACGCGCTCGCGCGGCGCCGAGCGCACCCTGCCGGGACATACCGTGCGCAAGATCGGAGGCGCCTTGGCTTTGACCGGCGCCCGCGCGTTGGCACCTCTGCACGCACGTCTTCCCACAGCATCGCCCTGCGGTCGACGTCCAGCTGCTGCGCGCACGCAACTCACCAACATGCCCAAGCGCACCACATGCGCGATCCCAGCAGGCTTGGCGGACACAGCGCTTGCAGCGCCAATCACGGCACTGCGTTAACGCGCTCCTCGACCTCTATCGTC
>JAKBCY010000119.1 GCA_021807445.1 Pseudomonadota bacterium | reverse complement strand
CCCTCAGCAAAGAGAAAATCCAAGTCCACCCCGGGTTCACGACTGAGCCGCACGATTCCCACTTTGCTCGTCAAGGGATTGGCACCGCCCAGGCCGTCAATCTCGCGCCGGTCGGGGGACCCCATTGCCGCCAGCAGAACGCGATCGCGGCTCGGAACATCCTCTGGGAGATCACGCTCGTTGAAGAATGGCCCACGAGACGTACCGCCGCGCATGAAGAGGCATGGAATGGGAGTTTGCATGGTGTGAGGTAACTCCACAGATTGGAGTGCAGCCATTATGGCAATCCTCCGTGCGCCATCCAAGCGTGGTGGCTGCGCTAGCAGCTATTACGAATTGATATGGTTGCCAGTGCTGACTTGGCGTCGGATCAGTTCGGCAATCATGCGCATGCTCTGGCGCATCAGTGGTGTCGTGGGTTTGTGTGCTGACGATGCAAGGAAAAGCCGGCTAAAAATCTGTGGCCTCGCGATGCGACTGGTACGAAATGCCATCGGCAAACCTGACGTGAGAACGGCCCCGTGCGTCAGGATTGCATGGCCGTGGCCCCGCCGAACGAGATCAAGAATGGATTGGACGCCTGAGACCTCCCAGGCAACCTGCAACTTGATGCCGGCAAGGGCGGCCTGCGCTTCGATCATCTTGCGAATCGCATGGGTTCGCTCAGGAATGACAAGTGGGTATTGCGGCAAGTCTTCGAAGAGCACGCAAGCGTTCGCATCCGTTCCTGCTGCAAAGCGGTGATCGGTCGAGTCGACGCCTGCTGGACTCACCAGGCACAAAGGCTCGTCCAAAATAGGCTGGACTTCGATCGCCTCTTGGGCCTCAGGATTGAGAACCAGGCCAATATCGACCCGGCCGGTTCCGATCCACTCGGTAATGTGCGTCGAAAGTCCTTCCACGATCGCGAGCTTGGCCTTCGGAAACGATTCCCTGAACCCGTCAACCAGCGGTAGCGTCAGAAGTCGGCCCATGCTGGGCGGAAGCGCGATAACGATGCGTCCTGTTGGCTCATCGCGGGTGGCCTCCAGATCTTCACGCGCCAGCGAAATCAACTGCAGGATGCCCATGCTGTGCTCGAACAGTCGTTTTCCCGACTCAGTGAGCACCACGCCTCGGCCCGTGCGTTGCAACAAAACGGTACGCAGATCCGTTTCCAGCAAGCGCACTTGACGGCTGAGGGCCGGCTGCGCGATATCGAGAATTCGCGCCGCCTTGCTGAAGCTTCCAAGTTCGGCAACGCGAACAAAGTATTCAAGCTGTTTCAAATTCATTGTGCAATTGCATCACTTCGAGCATTTCACGCATAAGTGGACACGTCGCCCATCCCCCGCTGGGGATGGCAGATTTGCACCTCCCCGACTTGGGCCAAGTAGCGTTCAAACGTTTACCACCAGACAGAATCCACAGGTTAGCGGCCCGAAGGACCGCCAATGCGATACAGCAGGCCGCTACTGCGTCTGGTCATCTTCGAGATTCCATCAGACAGTGCTTCAGGGCACTCGGTTAGGAGGGTAAAGGCAGCGCGCGCTCGTGTAATCCCCGTATAGATCAACTCACGCACAACGCCTCCGCCGGCGGGAAGGGCAAGCACCGTATGCTCGAACTCTGATCCTTGAGCCTTGTGGACGGTCAGGGCAAACGCGGTCTCCACGTGTACCAATCGACTTGTGCTAATCGAGTGCACGCCATTGGCGCTGCCGAAATACACACGCAACCCTGCCTGCCCTGCGCCGCTGCGCAGGGCGATGCCGATATCGCCATTAAATATGCCAAGATGATGATCATTGCGCGTCACGATCACCGGCCGCCCCTCATACCACTCTGCCTGTGCCGCAATGAGCCCCTTCGCTCTGAGCCCCGCCTCGATCGCGCGGTTAAGTTCCTCAACGCCCCAGGGTCCATGCCTGACAGCACAAAGCACACGAAAGCGGTCAAAGGCCTGCAACACACCCAGCGCCCATGCGTCGCGATCGGGTTCCGTCGCCGGCCCCGCACGCACGAGTGCCAAGTAGTCGGTAAAACCTTTGTTCCGTGCGCCTTCACGGCCACCCAGCGCTAACGCCACGGCCATACCCGGATCAGCCCCTGGCACCCATTGCAGCGCACCGGGCGTGCGAAGAATCTTGGCCGCTGCCGCCGCATCGCCCGCGTTGACAGCGAAAGCGAGTTGCCCAATGTCGCCGCTAAATCGCCGACTCTTGCGAAGCATGACAACCTGCTGAGCCAGATCCGATCCTTCCGGGTCAATCAGATTTGCAGGCAACGCCGTCCCACAGGCAAGCCGTATCGCTTCTGCGGTCTCCCTCCTGTAGTGTCCGCGTTGTGCACCCGAACAGAGATCTCCGAGAACAGCCCCGGCTTCAACGCTAGCAAGCTGGTCCTTGTCACCCAGGAGAATCACCCGCGCCTGCTCTGGCACAGCATCGAGCAGGTCAGCCATCATCTCCAGATGAACCATCGATGCCTCGTCCACGATCAACACGTCGACGTCCAGAGGGTTGCCGGCGTGGTGGCGCCGCTTTCGCGTGTCCGGACGCGCTCCTAGCAGTGCGTGCAAGGTGCGCGCCGGCGGAACATGCGCTGCCAAATCAGCAAGCGGCGTGCTCCCGCCGAGCTGCCCGACGACCTCGGCCATCGATTGATCGATGGACTGCTTCAAGCGCGCCGCGGCCTTGCCGGTCGGCGCGGCAAGCGCCACGCGCAACTGCGCCGGTGCGTCCGCGAGCGCAAAAAGCAGCGCCAGAAGTCGTGCCGCGGTAAAGGTTTTCCCGGTGCCAGGCCCACCCGTGATGACGCTAAAACCTGCACGCAGCGCAAAGGCGCAGGCCGTCTTCTGCCAATCCGGTCCAGACTCGGGCGACTCAGGAAACAGGCGATCCAGCCAAGGCCGCACCGAAGTCGGATCCATATCGCAGGGAAGGGTCGTGCGGCAACGCACCTGCGCTGCCACGCGACGTTCGAAGGTCCAATACCGACGCAAGTACAGGTAAGTACTTTCAAGCACCAGTGGTTGGCCTGCATCCACGCCCTCACCCACCACATAAACCGCCTCGCAGGCACGTAGTCCCGCCCGCACCCCTTCCCGCGCCGTGGCATCCAGCCCGCGCAGCTCACGCACCAGTTCAGCGGCCAAGCCAAACTCGCTCACTGTCGCAGATGACCACTCCGTGAGATCGAGACAGCTATGCCCGCGCCCCTCCAGCTGCGCGAGGACCGCCACAGCCAGCAGCGTGGCCGCATCCAGGTCCGGCGCAAGGCTGGCTATGAATCGCGCGAAGGCGACGTCAAGACGACGCAGCCATCCCGCCTCAGCCCATCGCGCGAGCAAGGCGAGAAACTCGCCTTGGGTGCGGCCCGCACCTGGAAAAGGTTCGCTCACAGGCTCCCCTCAACGGATTGTGACAAAGCGGCTTCAAGCTCCTCGAGCAGCGCCAGGTCAGCTGGCATGACGAAACACCCCGACACGGGGCCGCGGATACCACGGATGAACAGATCCATCGCGCCGCCAAGCTGGCGGACCGGGTCATAGCTGGCCCCCAGACGAGCCCTCAACAGGCGGTGTAACGCCGACAAGTAGAGCATGGCTTGGACGTCGTAGCGGTGCGCGGCAACAGCGTTGGTGATTGCCTCTGCCGTGTAGTCAGCGTCACCCGCACCAAGCGCGTTGGACTTGTAGTCAAGCACCCACCAGCGACCTTCCCACTCGAATACAAGATCAGCGAAACCCATCACCAGGCCCTGCAGCGCTCGCTCGGTCAGCGGCGCACGCTGGCACCCCGGCAGCACGCGATCACCGCAGATCGCGTCGATGGCGGCGGCGCGGGCTCCGTCAACTGGAAACCAGAACTCCATCTCAGGCAAATAGCTGTCGAGCTGCGCTAGCGATGCGCCCAACTCCGGCAGGGACGTCACCACCAACTCCTCGAACCATTCGCAAACCTGCTCCGCCCGGTTGCCCCAACCCAGTCGATCACTTCGCTGCGCCAGACGATCACGCATCGCACGATTACCCTTGAGCCCAAAGCCCTGCATGGCGAGCCAGGCAAGCTGCTCGTGCAGAAATTTACCGGCGAAGGCACCGCGCGGGAATGCATGGCGTGGCGCAGTCCGCGTTGCGGACACCGCCAACTCCTGCTTCTCGTCTTCGAGATTTTGCAGGGCAGCGCGCCGCTCGCTGGGCCAGGCACCGAGACCACGAACCAGCGCCGTGAAACTGCTAATCGACCAGTCACGCTCGAAGCGCCCGGTGTACATGGGCGGCTCGCGTAGTGCGATCGGCGGCGTCGATGGAACAAGGCGTGTGCATCCGCACTGGGCATCCGCAACTTCGACACACGTCGTCGGAAGCGCGCCAAAAGCCTCGCGCACAAGCTCCGGTATGGCCTCGGCCACCTGTTCCTCGCTGCCGCCCAGCAAATAGCCCAAGGCACTTTTGTGCAGTGAGCACGAGCGCGCATTGCGCACGCTAACCGCTGCTACGCCCAGCCAAAGGGTATGGCGTGCGCGCGTCAGGGCGACATAGAGCAGGCGAAGGTCCTCCCGCAGACGCGCGACGTCATCAACCTCGGCTGGCCCATCATCATCGGCCTCGCGGAAGTTGCACGCGAAGGGCAAGTACACGACCGGGTACTCCAGCCCCTTGGCCTTGTGGATGGTGACGATCTTGACAAGATCCGCTTCGCTTTCGAGTCGCACCTGTTGCTCCTCGAGCGGACCCGCCTTGCCATTGACAGCTTCAGCCATCCAACGCACCAGCGCCTGCTCGCCCTCAACCAATGAACTGGCCTCTTGGAGAATCTCGGCGAGGTGCAGCATGTTGGTGAGCCGTCGTTCGCCGCCCTCCCGCCGAAGCCAGCGCGCTGGCAGGTCAAGCCGGTGCAAGGTTTGTCGCAACATGGCAAGAACGCCCTGCCGCTGCCAAATGCCGTGAAGCTCCAGCAGCAACTCGCTGCGCTCCTCAAATGCGCGGTCATTTGTTGCCAGGGCGGCCAATTCGGCCAGGCTCAGCTCCAGAGTTGGCGCCGCAAAGGCTGCGCGTGCGAGGAGCCCATCGCGTGGTTGCCCGACCGCGCGCAACCAACGCAGAAGATCCGCCGCCTCGGCGCTGGCAAACACCGAATCTCGATCCGACAGATATACGGAAGTCATGCCTCTGCGACTGAGCGCCCGACGCACCGCATCGGCCTCGATCTTGCTGCGCACGAGAACTGCGATGTCGGCCGCGCGCAATCGCGTGAACACACCATCAATGCGCTTGAAGCCACAGTCCGGTGCATTCAGCATGCGCACCATATGCTCGGCGCAGAGCTCCGCAAAGCGCGCGCGCACGCTCGTCATGGACGCGAGTTCGGCTGCGTGGACGACATGCATGCCGGGAACCACTCCGGCTGCATTCACAAGCTCTTCGCTGCGACCGAGCGCCCGCACCGCGATGAAAGGGACAGGGTCGTTGCGCGCGTCGCGGAACTGGAACGCGCCCGGTCCATCCCGCGTCTCAGCTCGCTCAAAGAGGCCATTCACAGCAGCGACGACAGCAGTCGTGGAGCGGAAATTCGTCGCCAGCGCGTAGTGCCTGCCTGTGGTCGCGCTCCTGGCCCGTATGTAGCTCTGGATGTCGGCGCCGCGAAAGGCATAAATCGATTGCTTGGGATCGCCAATGAGGAGAATTGCCGAGTTCGCATCATTGGCTGCGATGTCATAGACACGATCGAATAGGCTGAATTGCCGAGTCGACGTATCCTGGAACTCGTCGATCATGGCCACTGGATATTGTTTGCGAATGCGCCGCCTCAGGTTTTCACCACCAGGGCCTGTCAGCGCAAGATCGAGACGCTCCTGCATGTCTTCGAAGCCGTAGGTGCGAGCGGCATCCTTGAGCTCGCGCAAGCGCCGATGTACGAGCCCGGCGCCGGCATCCCTCAGTTCGACGCTGACGTCGGGGAGGTCGGCCAACACTGCAGCCAGATCCCGGAATGCCTCGAACTCTCGTGGAATCGAGACGGCCTCGCCCTTCTTGAGTGCAGCGCGCAGTCCTTCGCAATTCAGCCGAGTCAAGGCCAGTTTCGGCAAACCCAGGGCAATCTCCCCAGCGCCGATAACCCAGGCGTCGATGGCGTCAAACCACGCATTCACCTTGGCCGCGTCCACCATGTTGGCTTTGAAGCAGGCGCCCATGGGTGGCAAGTGGTCAAGCAGCCAGCGGCGCAGCAATGGGGAACGCTGTGCCCATTGCGCCTTGACCGGTGCGTTGGCCTCGTGACTTGCAGCCATGACCCGCGCCCATGCAGACCCAATTGCACGCCCCCCTGCGTCTCCGACTCGCCCATGAATACTCGCCTTGAATGCCTCAAGATTGGGCCAGACAGCAAGGACGCCGGCCAGCGTCTCACCGTCCAACGGATAGATCTCCTGTCGCCACACATCGCGCACCGCCTGCTCAAGTAATTCACTTTCGTCCGCAATAAGTTCGACATCAAACAGGCTTCCGCTGTCGAACGCATGCTCGCGTAGCATGCGCTGGCACCATGCATCGATCGTGAATACGGCGGCTGTGTCCATTGCATCGGCTGCTGCTTCCAGCTTCCAAGCAGCTTGGATACGCGCGTCTTCCGAAGAATATTGGGCGAGAAGATCCTGAAGAAATCGATCGTCGGGATCTGGTTCGCGCTTGCCACGAAAGCATGCTGCCGCGGCGGCCAGACGCACGCGGATGCGCTGGGACAGCTCTTTGGTCGCCGCGCGGGTGAAGGTCATGACCAGGATCTGCTCGGGCACGAGCGGGTCCGCATACGCCTCGCCCGGCGCCCCATGCCCGAGCACAAGGCGTAGATACAGCGCCGCAATAGTCCATGTCTTGCCAGTGCCTGCACTGGCCTCAATCAGGCGGCTCCCCCACAGAGGCAGACGCAATGGGTCGAGAAGCTCACTGGCCATTGACCTCGCCCCTCTCGACGCCAGCCAGTTGAGCGTGCTCGAAGATAACTGCTCGGTCGTTGGCCCATTCGCTTAGCGGCGCAAAAATTAACTCAGCGTAATGTGCAAACCGCCCATCAGCGCGCAGAGCATCGAAGTCAGGGAATACGCGGCCCAAGCTGGGCTCATCGCGATCGCAGAACGCTGTTCGGTATCCGCCTTCATACGCGCGCCGCGCTCCCCGCTCTTCGACCTCCGCCAGCGCCGTGCGCGCAGCCCACGGCAACGGCTGCTGCATGCCTTCGCGCCAAGCTTCGAGAATCCGCCCAAAATGCAGGCGCGACTGCTCAGGTGCTATCGAAGGCAGTTTGAGTACAACGTCCCGCCCAACGAGATAACCGGTGAACGCAACTCCGCAGCTGGTTGCCGCGAGCATTCGCAGCCACGGCTCAATCATTTTCTCGCTGACAACGGGTCGGGCGCCCACACCTTCCTTGCACAGTTCGGAAGCCGTGATATCGAGCCACACTGGATCACCCACGCTGCTACGCAGTCCCACGAGCCAGTCGTCGAAAAGGATGCCGTCATGCTCGAACCGCAGCGGAACTTTCGGCGACTCCATGGCGTAGCGCAACACAAGCTGGCGCCAACTCTGCAGCATGGGAAGTGCATCGGCAGCCAACCCCTGCGCGAGCAATTCCCCAGCCCGAGCCATTGGGAGGCGCCCGCTGCCGATTATGCGTTTTATGCGCCGGGCGATGACGTGTTCTGGGTCCTGGGCCAAAACCATATGCGGCTCGCACAGCAGTTCCTGCAGCAACGAATGACGCTGCAGGCCGTCCAGCTTGAACATCTCCTCGTCTTCGACGGCTTCGTCGTCAACCTCGAAGGAAACGTCAAGCCGCGCGCGAAAGAAAGCCTTCACCGGATTGCGCAAGAAATTGGCAAGTGGTACGGCTCCCACCG
>JAKBCY010000118.1 GCA_021807445.1 Pseudomonadota bacterium | reverse complement strand
TTGAACCAAGGTTCCGCATGGCTTCAACCCGTCAAAGATGTTCACAGAATTGGCAATGGTCGGGTCAATGCAGATGAGGCAATCCGGGTTCGTGATATTGGTCATGCGCCTAATTTCTTGGTCGCTTATGCGCAGGAAGGCCACCACCGGTGCACCGCGGCGTTCAAAGCCGAATGAGGGAATTGCAACGGCGTATTTCCCGGCTTCGACCACGCCAGCTGCGAGAATGCCCGATGCGAGCACCGCCCCTTGCCCACCCCGTCCATGCAGACGGATTTCGTACATTTCGCCTCCTCGTTGTCACGTCGTCGCTGACGACCATGATGACCGGCCTCCGGCCGTAAGTGCGTTCTTAAACGTCTACCCTATAGGCCGTCTAGAGCCGCTTTCGCGTGTTGGCACAATGGCACGCCCACGTACCGGTCGCTTGGGCAGAGTAAACCCCTGCGTATAAGCTGCCCGGCATATCAGCGTGTATTTAAAGCGCCATCCCATCACCGCTGCCAGCGCACCAGCCACGATCGCGGGTGCGAGCGATCCGGTCATCCCGGCGAGCAGCGCAAACATGGCCGGTATGGCGCTGCCAACCCAGAAGAACTCCGCATCAATTTTTTTCAGTGCTTTGATGGAGCCTGCAGGTGCGCCGTCTTTCACCAACGCTGAGAGATAACGCCGCCAGGCGATGAGGCGTAGCCCGGCGAACAGCGCGAGCAGGTAGTCTGCCGGCAGCGGTTGTGGATAGAGCCAGCCTGCGCACACCATCAGGCTGAGACCTTCGGTGAGTCCCGTTAGCACCATCAGCTGCAGACAACGTGGATGGCGCCACGCCGGTATACCCTTGTCGGCGGCGAGAATACGCGCCTGGGCATAAAGAAAAGCAAGCCCGAGAAGGCCCGTCGTCCCGATAAGGACGTTTTGCCCGCTCCACAGTGCCAGGAACCCCGAGACGAACAGCAGAGCTGCCACCGAGGCTTCGCGCGTCATCCAGGAAGAACTGAAATGTCGAAAAGTATTGAGGGCTCGCCAAGGCCGGCCGATCTCGAGCCAAACGCATCCAAGGCCGAAGGCGATCAGCGCTAGGCCCGCACCGATGAGGGGACGCGCGTCGCCTCCATGCAGCAGATCAAGCGTTGCCCATAGCAGTAGGCTCCCTCCAGTGCCTCCAGCGATGAAATTGCAGGCAGCACGCCAGTCCCAGTGGGCCTGTTGACGTGGCGATAGACGATCTGAAATTTGCGGTAGGGCCGTCATTTTTCGTCCCATACGTAATACACCGATGGATTGGTGCCAAGTTCCTCATGCAGGCGAAAATGCTGCGTCTGCGCGAGGAGTTGCGAGACGTCGCTCGTCTTGTCGTTGATATCGCCGAAATACATGGCGCCGGAAATGCAAGAATTAACGCAGGCGGGTGTCACTTCGGGATCGCGGCCCGGCACCTGCCCCGTACGTTCGGCCAAATCAATTCGATCCTTGCAAAAGGTGCACTTGGTGGCAACGCCCAAACGATCTGGATCGAAACGTGCTGCCTCGGATGCGATGGGTTTGGAGCCGTAGGCAAAGCGTGACTCATGCACGATTGAGCGCGCTTCGTACGGACAGGCCATGATGCAATTGGCGCAGCCGATGCAGAGGTCATAATCAATCGTTACCAGGCCGTCATTGCGCTTTTTCGTCGCCGATGTAGGGCAGACGTCTTCGCATGGCGGATTGGCGCAATGCATGCACGCCACTGGCAAAAAACTGCGGTGTACATCCGGGAATTCACCGCTTTCGACATCGAGCACACGTCGCCACTGGACGCCAGGAGGGGTTGCATTGACTGTTTTACATGCGGCGGTACAGGTCTGGCAGCCGACGCAGCGTCGCAAATCTATGGCCATGACGTAGCGTTTCATGCTATGGCCTCCACGCGGCGCACCGCCACACGTACGATATCTGAGCCAGAACCCGTGGCGTCAGTCAGATACAGCGACATGGGCGCAATGGTGTTGAGGCTGGGCTGTTCTAGGTTTTTGGCGAAGGGCGTCGCCCAGTGGTCGAACTGACCAATCATGACGAGGGTGTCGGGGCGCACCCCATGCGTCAGTGCGGCTTTTCCGTAAGTCGCACCAATATGGGACCGGATCTCAACGCGGTCGCCATCGGCAATGCCAAGGCTGGCCGCTGTCTTTGCGTTCATGATGACCCCGCCGTGGCCGCGCACGTTCTGCGCGATTTCATTCATCATCGCGATGCCGGCGTTGCCTCCTGCGTGGTATTGCATGCTCTTGGTGGCCAGCAACCAGAACGGAAAATCGGCGGCCTTAGCGCCAGATCGTTCTAGATTTCGCACCCAGCGCGCGGGGACGTCGTGCCATTCGGGTAGCGCAGCGTATTCTGAAAGCTGCTCGTCCCACCAAGCCATGCGCTTCTCGTGCAAGCGATTGCCGAGCTCGCGTCCTAGCCGCAGTAATCGCTCCTGGTAGGGCAGTTCATAACGCAGGCCATGTTTCTGCAAGGTCGGCGTTAAATACCAGTCAAGGCGCGACATCGGGACGGCGTAGAAGCCATGTTCTTTGAACCAGTCGAAACCGTGCTCCTCCTTGCCTTCAGAGAGCGTCACCGACGCGGCGCGACAGACCGCATCCCAGATCTTGTCCGGTGCGGGTTCCTGCGCCGGATCAAGGCAATAGTCATAGCCCTCGCCCTTAAGCGGTGAAACGCCGGCGACGCCACGGTTGATGGCTTCAACGTAAGGGGTGAGCAGACCGGTGCGCTTGGCGAGTTCAGTGCTGATCCAGGTGAAGTCGCGGGTGTCGCCTTGAGGTTCCACCGCGCTTTGGCGTAACACCACTCCCTTGTAGTCCCAGAATTGCTCCATGTACTTGGTGCCACCCATGCGAATCATCTGGGTCGATTCGAGATCGGTCGCCTCTGGCAACAGCAGGTCAGCCATGTAGTTGGTCTCGTCTATCGTGTAGGCAAAGCAGACCGTGAAGGGAAAGCGAGCGACAATTTCTTCCAGCTTTTTGGTGTCCCAAAAAGAGATGGCTGGATTGGAGCGATAGACGATCCACAGCTCCGGGAGGGTCGGCATCGGCATATTCCAGTCGGCGGGCCGTTCCTGCTGAAACATCCAGGCCAACTGCGTCGGGCCGAGCGCCTGGCTCCAAGCGCCATTGTGGCCAACGATAGGCACTAGCGTCTGGTGCAGATTCCGGGTGGCGGGCTCAGCCTGCCAAGTTTCCGCATCGGTCGGATTGAATAACTGCGCCATGAACCCGTCTTCTCCCGGTTTGACGCTGAGATGCCGGTTATCTTGGGGGCGATTCAGTCGCACAGTGGTGCCAACGAGGCCGCCGGGATTTTCGAGCGCGCCCACCAACACCGCGAGCACGGTGCGGGCCCAGCAGCACTCGTAGGCGCCCCAACCGTTGTTGACCGACTTGCCTAGCGTTACCGCCACCGGCCGCAGCGGCAGGGTCTTGCCGTCGATTTCGATAGTGGCGCCAATGCTGGCGCTCTCCAAATACTCACTGGCGATGCGGCGTATCGTGGCAGCTGGCACATCGCAGATTGTCTCGGCCCATTCCGGCGTGTATTTGGCAATGTGATTCGACAACATCTCATAGCCAGTTGTGCCCTCGACGTCGGAATATTCACGACGTGCCTTATCGGCGTCCACAACCACAGCGCGGGGAACGCGATATCGCCCGGCCACAGCCGGCTTTGTTCCAGGTGTGTCGAAGGCGACAGCGCTGCAGCTGTCCTCATCCCAGATTAGCGGCTTGCCATTGTCGGCATCACGCAAATACAGGCCATCGGGCGCCACTAGGTAAGGCGAGGCGGTGCGCTCGCGCAGGAAGGGAATGTCCAGTTTCGCCAAGCCATGTTCGTGCATGAGGACATGGATCAGCGCGAACAGAAATGCCGGATCGGTCTTGGGCCGAATCGGCACCCACTCTGAGGAACAGGCACCGGTAACCGTGAGATGTGGTTCGACCTGCACGCGCTTGTAACCGCGCACGCGCGCGTCAGCATGGCGAATCACCGCGCAGGGGCCGCCGGTTATTTCGACGTTCGCGCCGACTGCAATAACGTACCGTGCGTTGGGCGTATCGGAGGCAACGGTAAACGCGCGATGCCAGAACTCGCCGTAGAGATGCTCGGAATGCACGCACTTGACACCCTGACCCGAACCGAAGCTGTAATCGACTGGCCCCCAGGCCGAGAGCAGGGCAGGAAAGGTTCCCATATAGTTGGCTGGCGTCCCGCCATGGCCGAAGCTCACAGCGACACGCGGCAGTCCTGATTCGTCGCGCAAGCCGTTGGCGCGGATGGTGTTCATCTTCGCCGCCACGATGTTCAACGCTTCATCCCAGGAAATCTGCTCGAAGCCCGGATCTTCGTTCCGCCCTTTTTTGGGGTTTGTCCGCTTCATCGGACTCAAGACGCGGTTCGGGTTGTAGGTCTTTTGGATCAGCCCGTAGGCCTTGACGCAGACTCGACCACGAGCCGGATGCACGGCCGCAGCGTCGAAGTTGGGCTCAATCTCGGTCGCGATCCCATCCTCGACCTTGACCTTCATGAAGTCGGGACCCGAGACGCAGTTGTAGCAAAAGGTTGGGACATGCTTGATCTTCTTCGCTTCGCTCATGTTTTTGCCTCTTTCCTCAGGTAGACATGCGCTCGGGATGCGTGTAGACCGTGAAGCGGAGTCCACGCAGAAAGCAGACCAATGTCAGCCCTGCACTTTCGGCGACCCGGACCGCCATGCCAGTTGGTGCTGATAACGCGGCGACACAACCAATGCCAACGGAAACCGCCTTGCATACGATCTCGTAACTGGCACGACTGGTCATCAAAACAAAGCCGTTATCTAGGGGTTCGCGTGTGACAACCAACGCGCCGATCAGCTTGTCAAGCGCATTATGGCGACCGACATCCTCGCGCACGCAGACCACTTCGCCGTCCTGACGACACCATGCCGCTGCATGCATGGCGCCGGTGTAGCCGTGCAGATGCTGGTGCTGGGCCAAACTGGCCGCAGCGCGCGTCAAGGCCGATGGCATCAGAAGTGCACTGGAGCCTCGCACAAGCAAAGGCCGGGACTGCATTTGCTCCAGACTTTCGATTCCACATAGCCCGCAGCCCGTGCGCCCAGCCAGGGTCCGGCGACGGGCACGCAATGCCATAGCGCGAGGAGCCGCGATGTGCATTTCGAGCGAGATACCTTTGCTGGTTTCGCAGACCTCAATGTCGAAGATGTCGCCCCGGGCTTCGACTATGTCTTCGCTAAGGCTGAAACCAATGGCGAAATCCTCCAGATTCTGAGGGGTGGCTAGCATCACTGCATGGGAGATTCCGTTGTAAACGAAGGCAACCGGAACTTCTTCGGCAACGCATTCAATGCGTTGCTCGAGTTCTTCATGCTCCCACAATCCGACCCGGCAAGGACCATGGGGCGCCCAGGACGGTGTTTCAACTGTTTCTTGCATGCTTTTTGCCCTCAAATTGACTGAGGCGGAAGTTCTGTTCTGACCAAATCGCCAAATTGCCTCCGTTATCGGTCTCGCCAAGCCAGAAAACCAGCGAGACAGGAATTTGTAGACCAGATTCTGTGACGGCAGGGCAACGAATGTAAGGTGGCTTCACCCATCAACATTGACTCAGGTCAACATGATTCAAAATAAACCGACCGGTCGGTCAATTATTTTCGTGCAAGCGTGGATCCATAGGGTTGCCGTGACCGTGACCCCGTCCTGTTCTGGCGCAATCGGAAGCCTTATCGGCGTCATTGATCAGGTGGGCAGGGGGTCGAGACCGTTTCACTGGCCAGAGGCTAAATAGCTGGCGGCGAGCTTCATGTCGAAAAGGTCGATTGATGAATGCCGGCCCAAACCCAGGCCTTGCTTTTTGCCGCGAAGCGATTTCAGTGCAGTAAGCCTCACTCTCGATCGGCAGGGTGCAAAGGTGACGAGGCGTGCTGCCCTGTCGGGTATTGCCACGAATCCATTCGGATCAATAACGCTCGAACAGTTCCGTGGAAAAGCGTCCGTCACGATCGAGCGGCACCCACAACTCCAGCTTGCCGATGCGCGTGACCAAGCCGCGGTGGTCGTGCCCGGCACGGTAACCCGTGCGCTCCGCGCTGCGCTCGCCGGCGGCTGCGCCCACCACTTCGGTCATCTCGGCTTCGAGAACTTCCTGCAACGATTCCTTGAGCAGACGTTTGAGCAAATCCCCGTTCTAGCCCCAAAGGGCTTCAATCGACACGGAAGACGGTTTAACCTTGTGTGTGGCGGTCATGGTGATTCAGCCCTTCGGGCAGGTTGGCTTCGACAATCAACCTTTGCCATGACCACCACCTGCTTGCAAGCAGAATTTGCACACAAAGCTGAACACTACCAACCGCCAGCAGCCTAGACAGCCACGGGTTGCTGATGCGTGAACCCTTCACTACAACCGCTCAATTGGTTTCACGGCGAGCGTTCATTTGGCAGGAACCGTCGCCCTATAAGCATGCAGC
The DNA here is from genome assembly GCA_021807445.1 of Pseudomonadota bacterium. Classification (GTDB taxonomy): domain Bacteria; phylum Pseudomonadota; class Gammaproteobacteria; order Burkholderiales; family Burkholderiaceae_C; genus Thiomonas_A. Next base: position 1,378 of record JAKBCY010000118.1, on the reverse strand, counting down.
AAAGCTTTGACTGCTCCCCTACCTGAAGGAAGGGGATTCCCACTTCATAGAGCCCAGCCCATGCCGCCTTACAGCAACACAGGACTTACGGCCTCTCCATGGGCTGACACCGCAAGTCCTGCGGCCAAGACGTTACGCGCAGCATTGACGTCGCGATCGTGCGCCGTGCCACACGCTGGACACGTCCAGGTGCGCACCGACAGCGGCATCGACGTCTGGGTATGGCCACACACCGAGCATCGCTTGCTGGACGGATACCAGCGATCGATGCCAATGAGCGTGCGCCCGTACCACTGCGCCTTGTACTCCAGTTGCCTGACAAACTCCGACCAGCTGGCATCACTGATCGACTTGGCCAGGCTGCGATTGCGCTGCATGTTTTTCACGGCCAGACTCTCGACGGCGATCACTTGGTTCTCGCTGATCAGCCGGGTGGAGAGCTTGTGCAGGAAGTCCCTGCGGGTGTCCGCGATGTGCGCATGCAAGCGCGCAACCTTCTTCTTCAACTTTGCCCGGTTCTTCGAGCCGAGCCTGGCGCGCGCCAGGGCGCGTTGCGGCTTGGCCAGGCGCGCCTCGCAGTTGCGAAACGCCCTGGGTGAAGCAATCTTCTCGCCAGTCGACAGACTGGCGAAGTGCGTGAGCCCCAGGTCGATGCCGACCTGGCCCTGCGCCTTTGGCTTCGGAACCACGGCGTCGTCGCACAGGAGCGCGGCGAAGTACCGGCCAACGGCGTCCCTGGAAATCGTGATGGTCGTGATCCTGGCCGCCTTCGGCAGCGTGCGCGACCAGCGCATGGCCAGTGGCGCGCCCATTTTCGCCAGCCGAACCTCGCGCCGATCGGCGTCCCAGCGAAACGCGCTCGTCGTGTACTCGGCCGCCTGCGGCCCGTCCTTGCGCTTGAAGGACGGGTACTGGGCGCGCCTGGCGAAGAAGTTCAGGAACGCCGTATTGAGGTGCCGCAGCGCCTGCTGCACGGGCACGCTGCTGACCTCATTCAGCCACGCGTGTTCAGGCGTCTTCTTCAGCGCAGTGAGCGCCGCGGAGGTCTCGTGATAACCGATGCGCTCCTGCCGCTGCATCCACGCATCGCTGCGCAGACGCAGCATGTGGTTGTACGCAAAGCGCGCGCACCCGAACGTGCGGGCCAGGACTTGCTCCTGCTCGGGCGTCGGGTAGAAGCGAAAGCGGTAGGCGCGCTTGATCGGCATGTGCAAACTGTACAAAATAACAGTATAAAAGACAACCCCTGCCGATCTCCGATCGGCACTCCTTTCCTCCTCGCCCTGAACGGCGAGGTTTCTCGGAGCAACTGATGAAAAATTACCTCGTTCCAATGATTGCTTGGCTAATTTGTTCGTCTATACAGCGAATCGCGGCG
>JAKBCY010000117.1 GCA_021807445.1 Pseudomonadota bacterium | reverse complement strand
ATGGCAATGGTGCACATCGACATTTCCGACACGGGTCCAGGTATTGCTTCGGGTGATGTGGAACGCGCCTTCGAACCGTTTGAGCGCCTGGGACACGCCACCGACTCCCTGGGCAGTGGGCTCGGCCTGGCCATCATGCGCAACGTTGCGGACAATTTGGGGGGCCGCATTGAGCTGCAGAATCGCCCCACGGGTGGATTGCGCTTGCGCTACAGCCAGCCCGCGGTGCCCCCCGCAGCTGCCATCGAGGCCGGTGCTCGCGTCTGAGACCCAACAGCCTTGTGGATGGCGCGCACGATCAATGCTCGAAATAGTGGAATCTTGTAGGCGTTTCCAGACAGCGGCGTGGCCGTGGCCAGCGCGGCATCCGCCGCGGCTTTGGCGCGGTCGTGGCTGAGCGTGGCGCCCTCCAGAATCGCTTCGGCTTGCGGCACCCTCCAGGCGACAGGTGCTGCCGCACCCAGCACGATGCGTGCTTGGAGGCACGCGCCGCCATCGCCCATGACCAGGACTGCGGCCACTGCCGCCAAGGGCCAATCGAAAGACGCCCTCTCGCTGAATTGCACATAGGCCGAGCACGTCGATGGGCGCGGCGCCGGAAGCTTGATGGCCGTGATCAATGCATCGGCTCCAAGAACATGTTCGCGGTGCGGATCCTGGCTGGGCAGCACGAAGAAACCTTCCAGCGGTGCGATGCGCCGCTCCCCGTTGCCTTGGACCCATTCGACCTGCGCCTGCAACGCCTGCAACGCCGTGGCGGGCGTGGAGGGGTGAACAATGGCGCACCCGTCCTGATTGGCGACGATTGCGTGGTAGCGGTTATCGCCCGCATACGCGAAACAGTGCTCGCCACCCTTGCGCACACAGTGATGCGCGGCCGAACGCAAGTACCAGCACCGCGGGCGTTGCAACAGGTTGCCCGCAAGCGTTGCACGATTGCGGATCTGCGGGCTTGCCGCCAACGCCGCAGCCTCCGCAAGGGCCGCGCAATGCTGTTGCAACCCGGGATGCGCCGCAATCTGGGCAAGCGTGGTCAGGGCGCCAATTGTGAATCCGCCGTCCCCGTCCTCGCGAATCCCCTGCAGCGCCGACAGGCCGCTGATATCGATCAGACGCCTGGGGCTGACCAGGCCATCCTTCATCAGGTCCAGAAGATCGACGCCGGCCGCTTTGACAAGCGTGGCTTGCGGCTTCGCCCTGTCGCCGGGCATCCCGAGCATGGCCTCCGCCGTAGTGTGCGTGGCGCGCGAGGTCGCATCCTGGACGGACGTGGCCCGTTTCCATTCAAAGGCATCCATCAGCGTGCACTCCTGCCGGCATCGTGCAGCGCCTCAAGCACACGGGCCGGGGTCATGGGCAGCGCATGCATGCGCACCCCCGTTGCGTTATACACGGCATTGGCGACGGCTGCGGCCGTTGCAATGTTCGCAGGTTCGGCCACGCCATAGGCGTCCGTTGCACTCAATCCTTGATAGTTTTCAAGAACCACAACCTCGATGTCAGGCAGTGCGCCTGCGCCGATGCATTTGTAGTCAATCAAGTTCGCATTCAGCATCCAGCCTGTGTGCGGGTCGAGAATCCGCTCCTCAAGCAAGGCATACGAAATGCCCATCAAGACGCCGCCGTGGATCTGACTCTCGATTTGCAAGGGGTTGATGGGCCGCCCGCAGTCGTGCACGGCCACGACGCGCTCGACCTGAATGGCGCCGATTTGTGTGTCCACGCGAACCCGCGCAAACTGCACGCCGCCGAGATCGTTCAGGGCGATGGCTGCATCGCCGCGAAGGATTCGAAAACCGGCATAGTCGTCGCTGCGGCTGGCCACCGCGCTGATGCGGTCCGTGCGCAGGGTCGCAGCCGCCTCGCGCCATGCCATGCGCGGCCGCGATCCATCGATGCAGTGCACCCAGCCGTCTTGCAGCGCGACATTCTGCGTGTCCACACCCCAGTGTGACGCAACCGCCTCCAGTAATGATGTTTTGATCTTCCACGCGGCCGTGCGTGCTGGCGGCGTAATGGATGCCGAGGTTCGACTGCCATATGACGGCGGACCTGAAGGAAACTCCGTGTCGCCCAGGCACACGTCCACGGCGCGCGGCTGCAAGCCCAGTTCTTCGGCAACGACCTGCTTGAGCAGCGTCCCGATCCCGGTGCCGATGTCCTGCACGCTCGAGAGGAGTTCCACGCGCCCGTCTCGCCACAGGCGCAGCTCGCAAGCGGAGTTGATCTGGACATTGGCAGGCCATAGCGATTGCGCCATTCCAATGCCGTGCTTGATGGGCCCCTGATCGCAGCCCGGTGATCTGCGGCCTTCCCACCCGATTTTCTGCGCACCAATCCGACGTTCTTCGCGCCGCACCGGACTGCGATCAATCACGTCGCGCAGCGCAACGGGATCCATGGCCAGTTTCTCGGCCAGCGCATCAATTGACTGTTCCAAGGCAAAAGCGCCTTGCGTGTTTCCGGGCCCTCGCATCGCCGCGCTCGGCGACGTATTGGTGAAGACATCAAACTGCAGCGATTCCCGGTTGGGGCAGTCGTAGAGCGCCATTGCGATGCCGCCCACCCCACCGCCCTGGGCAATCCCAGCGTTCCCCCACGCCTGCAGCGCGATGGCGGTGAGCTTGCCGTCACGGCGCGCCCCGATTCGCAAATGCTGCTTGCTCGACGCGCGGTTCCCGCTGTCCATCTGTTCCTCGTCACGCCGATACACAAGGCGCACAGGTGCCTTCGCCAAACGCGACAATGCCACGGCCGCCTTGCCATACACGCCAAGCTGCGATTTGGAGCCAAAACCCCCACCAACGGCTTTGGCGCGAACCCTGACGTGCGACAGGGGAAGCTCGAAGGCTGCGGCAATCTGCGCGCGTACGCCGGCTGTGAACTGCGTGGACATCCAGACCTCGACCCCATCATCGCCCCAGGCTGCCACGATGGCGTGCGGCTCCAAGCAACAGTGGGTCTGGACCTGGGTGTAAAAGGTTCCCTCCACCACACACTGTGCCGTGGAGAATCCCTCGTCCAGGTCCCCGTGCACCTGCCGGACAGGGCCTCGAACATTGCCCGCAAGTGGAAGATCGGGGACGAATGGAAAACCCACGAATGGAATATGCGCGGCCTCGTCCTGTCGATAAAGGGCCGGAGCGTCCGGCCTCATGGCCGAGTCCCGATCCAGAACCGACGGCAGCGGCTCGAGCTCGATGCGAATGCGCTCGATAGCGGCCTGCGCCGCTTCGCGCGTTTGCGCCGCCACGGCTGCAAGGGGTTGACCCACATAGCGCGCGGTGGGGATGTGGCCATCGCATGGAGCATCCAGCATGCTCAGGACCGCCCGCACCCCTGGAGCGTCCTGTGCAGGAGCAAGGTCCAATGCACGAATGTGCGCGTGCGCAAGCGGGGATCGCAGCACCGCGGCGAAGAGCATGCCCGGCAACTGAACGTCCACGGTATAGATCGCGGCGCCGGTCACTTTGTCAACGGCATCCCAGCGTGGCTCGCTTCGGCCCACATGCCTGAGCTCGGCGTTCGGCGCCAGCGCCGGGGGCTCGTCCCCGGATAGCGTCCGTTTGACGTCGTGCACGCCAAGGTGGGCCATGCCCACCACAAGGCGCTCTTCGCGTGGCACCGAATGCTTCCTCATTTTTGCGCCTCCGCCCTACCGGCCAGAGCCAGCATGGCCTGCATGACATGCGCATAGGTGCCGCAGCGACAAAAATGGCCACTGATGGCGGTCGCGATCTCTTCAACACCCGGATGCGGATTGCGCGCCAAAAGGCCGGCGCAACTCATGATGAGCCCCGGCGTGCAAAAACCGCATTGCACGGCATCGTGCTCGATGAAGGCCTTTTGCACCGGGTGCAGATCATCGGCCTGCGCCAGTCCTTCAATTGTGGTGATCCGGCGCGCGTCGACCTCAACCGCCAGGATGGTGCATGCCGCAACGGGCAGATCGTCGAGCCAGACGGTGCACGCGGAACACGCTCCGTGATTGCAGGCCACCTTCGTCCCGGTCAAACTCAGCGACGTGCGCAGCGCCTGCGCCAGCGTCGTGCGGGCTTGCACGCGAAGCCGACGTGAACGCCCGTTGACGACCAGTGTGATTGGCACATCTTCAAGCGCGCGTACTGCTTCGATTGGCTCGGATGGCCCGTCGCCCGTTTCGTGCCCGTTGTCCGCCATGGTCTCGCCCTCCAACCGTCAACAGTCCGCTCCACGCCCTGCGGTGCAGCGTCGATCTGCCCCTGCCCTGCGCTGGCCGCCGATCGCTCAACTGTAGGCCGCATTCGCCGCGCATGTGAGATATTCCGACACCCGGAGTGATCATCCGGGATCTCCCGTCGGCCGTACTCGGCGCCAACCACAAGGATCCGGGTCCGCATCAATCCTCGGCGCTGGGCTGCGCGGTCGGTGCGCATCGATGGCCGGTCTTGACTGGGCGCCATGCACCGGCTGCGATTTCCCGCCAGGCATCGCTTGGTTCCTGCGGTGCGGCGACTCGCGCGCAACCCCATCGGGGTCGGAACCCATCGTTCTTGCCGACTGAACCGCCACCCCGCGGCCCAGCCGCTTGGCTTGCGCCGCAAGGCGGAAGATCCGTACACGCCGAGCACGGTGACCGAGGGCAATCCTCGTCGCGGGTCGCGCCGTCTGTGACCCGGCCACGCGCGATTGGCAGTCTCACGCTATAGTCGCCTTCGAGCTCAAGCCACACGTGTGCCGTGGCCATCATGCACCACCGCATCGACTGCCCGCCGTCTTGGCGCGAGAGCTTCCCCCTTTACCCGCGACCGCACAGACGATCGAGCGCACACCCGACCATGCACACGGAGCCAAGCCCATGGAACTCATTCACTGGATGACCGCACACGTCGACCGGCTCCTGGGTCTTTACGCCGGCATTGCCATTGTCGCGGTGGCCATCCTGACGCGACGAGGGGCCCGTCGCCGCGGCAAGGGGCGTTAAACGCTCGCTGGGGGCCGCCGCGCGAATCCCTGCCACACGCACGCGTACCGCCGGCCCATACCTAGCAGCCGCGCTTTTGCGCCGTCGTCAATGCCTGGAACACTCAGCGAGTAGCCAGCGCCGGAACGCAACCACCGGCCACCGCTGCGCGATCGACTCGGGCGTGACGAGGAAGTATGCATAGGGCGAGGCCACGGCCATCTCAAAGGGAATCATGAGGCGCCCTGAGGACACTTCAAAGTCGACCACGGGCCTCAGGGCCAGCGTCACACCCTGTCCGGCAAGAGCGGCCTCGAGGGCCAAAGCGGCATTGGCGAACCGAGGCCCCCGCGTGGCATCGACATCGCTCACCCCCGCGGCTGCCAACCATTGTTTCCAGCCGGCCTCATGCCGTTCATCGCCGAGCGTGTCATCGTGAATCAGCGTATGGAGCTTGAGGTCAGCCAAGCGGCTGAGGGGCCGCTTAGCGGTTGGCAGATTCACGCTGCAGGCAGGGACGTAAACGGGCGCAAAAAGCTTTTCAACATGCATGCCGGGGTAGTGACCAGCGCCGTAGCGGATCGCCACTGTGGTGGTGGCGGCGCGCGGGTCGAACATGCCCAGCCCGCCCAGGCGCGAGCCATCCGGCCCGTCCACGGAATGTGAACTACTCGACAGATGCACCACAACGTCAGGGTTCGCGTCGGTAAATCGTGCCAGACGTGGGATGAGCCAGTGCGAGGCAAATGACGGGGGCGCGTCGACGATCAGCGGACCGTCGCCCGTGTGACGGGTGCGCTCGACGGCCGCCGCGATGCACTCGAACGCCTCATGGATCTTGGGCAACATGGCCATCCCCTCGGGCGTGACCTCCACAGCTCGCGCCAAGCGGCGAAAGAGCTTGAATCCCAAGTAGCGCTCGAGCACCTTGATTTGCTGGCTCACCGCGGCCGGCGTCACGCTCAACTCTTCCGCTGCCATCTTGAAACTCAAGTGCCGGCAGGCGGATTCGAAGGCCCGGAGCGGGCCCAGCGGTGGAAGACGATAACTCACGGCCCGGGTGGTTGTGGATTGGGCACCAAAGCGGATGCAGTGCCCGAGGAACGATCACGGGAATGTCGTGATCGGTGCCCGTCTGGCGAACGGCCATGTTACTTAAGAATTTCTAATTCGTTACCTGACAAATGATCGTTTGTCGTCTCAAAGACCTTTCGGTAGAGTGCAACCTGTCTCCTCCAGTTCAAACCGAACCCGGTTCGTCTGGTTCTGAGCCCGCGACCTGCGGGCTTTTTTTCGGCCCTTTTTCCGGAGGGCTGTATTGGGGACCCATCACACAGAGGATGGTCGCTTTTCCATATTCCATGCAGAAACATCGAGGAGCATTCAATCCATGAGCGATACGTCGCGCATACACTGCGCCGCCTTGCGCAGCAAGATCATGTCGGCCGAAGATGCCGCCGCCCTGATTCCTTCAGGGGTCAACGTGGGCATGAGCGGGTTTACCGGCTCCGGCTATCCCAAGGCCGTCCCCTCGGCACTGGCCAAGCGCATCATGGATGCGAATTTGCACGGCAAGAAATTCAAGATCGGCGTGTGGACCGGTGCATCCACCGCGCCCGATCTGGATGGTGCTCTGGCCATGGTCGACGGGGTCGAATTGCGCTTGCCTTACCAGTCGGACCCGACGTGCCGCAAACGCATCAATGCCGGGGAAATGGAATACATTGACATCCACCTGTCCCATGTGGCGCAGTTCGTGTGGTCGGGTTTTCTGGGCAAACTCGACTACGCCGTCGTCGAAGTGGCGGGCATTCTCGAGGATGGGCGCCTCATCCCGTCCTCGTCGGTCGGCAACAACAAGACCTGGCTCGAGCAAGCCGACAAAGTCATCCTTGAGGTCAATGCGTGGCAAAACCCGCAACTCGAGGGCATGCATGACATCTATTACGGGACCCAGTTGCCCCCCAACCGGCGCCCCATCCCGCTGGTGCGGGTTCAGGATCGCATCGGCGACCCCTATTTGCGGTGCGACCCGTCAAAGATCGTGGGCATTGTGGAGACCTTTAGCCCCGACCGCAACTCAGCCTTCTCCGAACCCGATGAGAACTCCCGCAAGATCGCCGGGTTCATCATGGAATTTTTCGAGCATGAAGTGAAAAAGGGACGCCTGCCGCCCGAGCTGCTCCCGTTGCAGTCCGGTGTGGGCAACATCGCCAACGCGGTGATGGCCGAACTCGACGCCGGCCCGTTCGAGAACCTGACCGCATACACGGAAGTGCTCCAGGACGGCATGCTCCAAATGCTCAAGTCGGGCAAGCTGGCCAACGCGTCGGCCACCGCATTTTCGCTGAGCTCGGCGGCTCTTCTGGAGCTCAACAGCGAGCTTGTTCACTATCGCGACCGCATTATTTTGCGGCCCCAGGAAATCTCTAACCACCCTGAGCTGATCCGCCGCCTCGGCGTCATCGCCATGAACGGCGTGATCGAAGGCGACATCTATGGCAACATGAACTCCACCCATGTAATGGGCACGCAGATCATGAACGGGATCGGAGGCTCGGGCGACTTTGCGCGCAACGCCTACCTGTCCATCTTCATGAGTCCATCCCAGGCAAAGGATGGAGCCATCTCCTGCATTGTGCCGATGGTCTCCCATGTCGATCACACCGAGCACGACGTGCAAATCTTCGTCACCGAGCAAGGGCTTGCGGACCTGCGCGGCCTGTCGCCCAAGCAGCGGGCTCGTACGATCATCGAGAATTGCGCGCACCCCAGCTTCAAGCCTGCCTTAATGGATTATTTCAAGCGCTCTCTTGCGCATTCGCCGGGAAAGCAAACGCCCCATTTGCTTGAGGAGGCATTCAGCTGGCACTTGCGTTACCAGCAAACCGGTGCCATGTAATCCCCGGCGCCATTGGCAACTGCGGCAGACCTCGCGGCAGGCGCGGCTGCTTGACATCCCCCCGCCCTTGGCCTTCGGCCACCGCTTGCGCGGGAAGGACGGGGATTCCTGCGGCGCTACGCATGCGTGACCTCGT
>JAKBCY010000116.1 GCA_021807445.1 Pseudomonadota bacterium | reverse complement strand
ATCAATATCAAAACCAAAACCAAAACCAAAACCAAAACCAGACGCATGACCAGACGCATGACCAGACACGCGACCAGACACGCGACCAGACACGCGACCAGACCCAGGATCAATTGCAGAAATAGGACCGATCAGTGAGCAGCGTCGAGCATCACGCTCAACGGGTCGCGGGCGTGCCAACCTGGCTTGCTCGTTAGCGCTGCGATCGGTTCGCCAAGGTGACCCGGGGCCCATCGAATGGCGGGAGTACGCTCCCGCAGCCTCTTCGACATCCCTGCGCGCATACCCATCCTGGAGCGCGGCCATGCGAGCCACTCCGATGTTTCTTTGGCGTCTAGCCGCCGCGATTGGCTGCGGAGGGAGCGTCGGGCCGGACGAGGAAGAGGAATGCGCGGGCATATGTTCACCGTGCTGAACAACGCCCCGTTGTACGCGTCCGCTCCCCGCATCTTTCGCCTCTCACCGTGGGTCGTCGCTGCCCAACATCCTCGTCGATCACGGCGCAGCGCGCCAGTATTTCAACGGCCTTCTAGCAGGGCTTGGAACGACTTGGCGTTCATGGGCAACTTCTCCTATGAGAAGCAGCGAATTTTAAGTCAAATCAATACGATTCGCGAACAGCGTCTGTTTTATCCAGCTAATCATGGAACAACAAGCGCAAACCGCCTGCTTGACCCCCTCCTGACCGGACGGCGTTGCCTATGCGACGCTGCGCGTCGGGCCGGACGAGAAAGGCGCATGCGGGGCACATGTTCAAGGCAAATCGACCAATCGCGATTCCCCCTGTACGAAAACCAGGGTTGACACGTACAGGCGCGTCGGGGGCCGGCGCGTAGGGGGCCGGCGCGAGACCCGCGCGAAGGCGAGCGACCGGGCATCACGATGCGACCGCCGAGCGAAGGGTTGCCCGCGCGATATGCCGAAACCACCATTTGCGCCCTTCCTCGAGCACCAACAATGCGACCGCAAACGGCGCGATGGCGGCCCAGTGCACGAGCGCAATCGGCGCGGTGCCGAATATGGCATTGCCCAGCGGGGTGTAGGCGATGAGCGCGAGTGCGCCGACCTCGACGCCGACGCCTGCGAGAATCAGCGGGTTGCCAAGCAGTCCCGTGCTTAGCACCGATCGGATTGGGCTGCGACACAGGAACACGTTGACCACTTGCAACACAACGATGGTCCCCAAAGCCACCGTCGTGACGTGCAAATACAGAGGAGCCGTTGCAGTAAGCACAGCGCCGTAATGCCATCCCGCTACCCGCAGGTCCATCAGGAACAGGCTCATTACGGCAGCAGCCTCTAGAAGGCCCAGGAAGAGATAGGCACGCAGTGCCAGGCGCCAGTCAAACAGTCTTTCACGCGGAGAGCGCGGCGCACGGCGCATGACGTCGGGCTCGGGAGGATCCACCCCGAGCCCGAGCGCGGTCAACGAATCGGTCCCCATATCCACAGCAAGCATCTGGATTGGAGTCAACGCCAATGGAATGGGAAATAAAACAAACGCCAGGTAAGGGACGAGCTCCGGAACGTTGTGCGCCAGAATGTAGGTGAGAAACTTGCGGATGTTGTCGAAGACGGCGCGTCCCTCCTCGATTCCGTGCACGATGCTGGCAAAGTTGTCGTCGAGGATGACGAGATCAGCCGCCTCCTTGGCCACGTCCGTGCCGCTGCGCCCCATGGCCACGCCCACGTGGGCACTTTTGAGCGCAGGCGCATCGTTGACGCCATCGCCTGTGACGGCCACGATATGGCCCTTGCGCTTGAGGGCCTCGACGATTCGTGTTTTCTGCTCGGCGCCAAGCCGCGCAAAGTGCACATCGGGCTCGTCCAGCGCCAGTTGGAGCTCGGTATCGGACAACCGTCGCAACTGCTCGCCGCTCATGACACGCGCATTCGGTGACCGCACAAGACCGATGTTGCGTGCGACGGCCAGCGCCGTGCGCGGATGGTCGCCAGTGACCATGATCACCTTGATGCCAGCTTGCCGGCACTGCTCGATCGCGGCTGGCACTTCCGGGCGTGGAGGGTCTTCGAGCCCAACGAGTCCGGCAAAGATCATGTCGCGTTCGGCATCCTGAATCGGCACCCCGGCGTTAACCGGCTTGTACGCCAGGGCGATGACCCGCAATCCGCCATCGGCCATCCTTTCCTGGGCGCTCAGCACAGCATCGCGCAAGGGTTGTGTCAGCGGCTGCTCGCCAGCGTCGGCGAGGGTGCGCGTGCATGACTGCAGCACCGGCTCGGCCGCACCCTTGCAGTACAGCACGGGCCCCTGCGGTGTCGCATAGACGACGGACAGGCGCATGCGTTGCCCATCAAATGGCAGCTCGTCAAGGCGCTTCTCGCGTGGAAGCGGCACGTTTGCTTGGTGGGCGAGATCGACAAGGGCCAGCTCCATCGGGTCGCCCTGCCAGCTTCTGCGGCCGCCCTGCATGGTTTCAGTCAGGTCGTGGCAAAGTCCCGCCACCAGAAACATTGGCGCGTAGTGCTCAGCAAGGGCCTTGACGGCTTCTGCCGGCATGGCGCGTGCAGCGGCACCGGGCAGCACCGTCATCGCACGCATGTGATTTTGAGTCAGCGTTCCGGTCTTGTCGGTACAGATGACCGTGGCTGCGCCAAGCGCCTCAACCGCCGGCAAATGACGAATCAGCACCCGGCGCCGAGCCATGCGTTGCGTGGCCAGAACAAGCGACAGGGTCAGTGTTGGTAACAGTCCCTCGGGAACCATGGCCACGATGATGCCCAAGGCAAAAACGAAATCTTTTTGCGGCGAAAGACCAATCAGCCACCCTGCTGCCCAAAATAACGCGCCCAAAACGACGGCCAGAATCATAATGATGCGGCTGATGTGCGCAATTTCCCGGCGCAGCGGTGAGGCCCCCTCCCCGGCCGTCTGCGTCAAGTGGGCGATGCGGCCAAACTCCGTGTGCATGCCGGTCGCAAATACCACCGCCTTGCCTCGACCAGCGACGAGCGAGGTACCCGCGAGCAGAATGTTGCCGGCGCGGATCAGCAATTCCTCATCTGAAGGCTCGCAACCGCGCGGCTGGGGAGCGGCCTCCCCGGTGACATTGGCATTGTTCACGCGCGCGGCATACGCCTCGATCAGCCTGCAGTCGGCAGGAATATTGGCGCCTTGCTCGAGCAACACAATATCCCCTGGCACCAGCGCTTCGGCGTCAATGTCCTGCGCGTGCCCCTCGCGCTGGACATTGACGCGATGCGGAAGAAACTGTCGAAGTGCTGCCAGAGCCTTCTCGACGCGGAACTCCTGCCAAAAGGAAAACACTCCGCTGATCAGGATGACAACAATAAGCGCAATTCCGAGCCGGGCCATGCCATGCCCAGGCGCCAAGCGGCTCAAGATGAAAGCCAGCCCCGCGGCCAACCACAACACGATGGAAAAGAGCTGGGTGAACTCCCGCAATACCATCAGTGTCCAGTGTCTTTTGTGCTCTTCCCGAATGCGGTTGGGACCGAATTCCAAAAATCGACGGTGGGCCTCGCCGGCTTGAAGGCCGTTGACGCCGCTGCGCAAAGTGATCAAAGCCTCCTCAACGCTCTGCTGTTGGATCTTCATAGCCCCGGCGATTGCGCAACCGCTTTGCCCATAGCCACGCCCTCGCGGCTGCGACGCCCAAGGTACCTCGATCTTTGCGACGCAGCGCCACCCCGTGATCCGCTTATCTGCATCGGCAGGCACACCGATTTCGCACGCAGGCCGCGACATAGTCAGCCGGGTCGCTGGGGTTGCAGGGATCGAGAATCGTCAGGGTGCCGGTTGAGGACCCGCCGCCACACCCTGCCACCAAGGCCCGTAGAGCGGCCTCAGCCAACCCCTTTCGAAGGCTTCGATAAAGGATCATGGCTCTTTGCCCCGTGTGCATGCCAAGTCAGCGCTGCCTTTAGCAATCTAGGGCGGCACGACGGCGTCGTCTTTGACATCCATCAACAAAACAAGAGGCATTGTCATGGGCTCTCACCCTTTCCGAAAGTCCGAAAGGCGAAGCCGCCGACGGACGCATGCCTGTCGATGCAAAAAAGCGTGCGCTGTTTGCCGTAAGTTCTGACTATTGGCCCAGAATCAGATTTGGCACCGGAGTAGCTGAGTCGACCTTGAAGGCCGTGCCCGGGAAATCCGTGGCGTAGATTCCAGCCCACCCTTCACTGAGCGCATTGAGGGACGACGCCGTGAGGGTCAGCCAGCCGCCGCGCAGGGCTTCACGCTCGATACCCACCGAGCTGACATATGAACCTGCGGGCGCTGCCGGATCCAAGATCGACATCGGATCACCCAGGGCAATGACCTTGAATACGGGCCCGACTCCACTTGCTGCCTTGAAATTCACGCCGTAGATCCCTGAAGCTGGCATGGACACGCCGGTCGTGGACGTCGAACCACTCGCCGAAGAAGCCGGCGCACTTGCCGTCGGCGCTGGGGCGAAGAAGGCGGGATTCAGCGACCCCTTGAAAATCACGCCCAGCTGGCCATCGACCGCGGCGAAGGACGACGCGCGCCACCGTGGTGGCTCCGCGTCGGTCGGCCCGGAGGAACCCGAACCACCTGCGGCACCGGATGCAGATGCACTTGGAGCCCCTGTACCCGACCCGGAACTTCCAGTGGTCGTTGGTGCACCCGAGAACACCCAGTAGAGAAAATCCTTGAACTGCGCCGGTGTCGTCGAGCCGTCTTCGGCGTCAGCCACCATCCAGATCTTCCCAGGCTGCGTCGTGTCGGCTATGAAGATGCCTTGATTGTTCGGAACGTACTTCGTTGTTTGCCCGCTCGGATACTGAGTCTTACACGCGGCCTGGAGATCCTTGTTGCCGTCTGTGGGGCAAGTTAATGTGACCCCATGCATGCCCGGATCAGCGCTGTTGGCAAGCTTCGGATTGGTTCCCCATGCACCCCAGAAAGCCACGTAGCGACCGTCAAAGGCTAGGCCCTCACCCACCTGCGTAAACGTCGGCGCGGCCGCGCTTGCACTTGGTGCCGGAAGCGGTGCACCGCTGCGGTCGGCCACAGAGGTCTGGCCGATCTGCACCAGGGGCGTCAACGTGGGAAGGCTGGCGATCGGAGCGACATAGATCCCCCCGGCCGTCGGTACATCCTCGTTATCCAGGCCGGTGAAGACCACATGGCCGTTTGCCGCACTCGGCGGCGCGGTGGAGCCAAACCTCACTGACGTCCCCGGGATGTACGTGTTGCTGTCAGCGATGACCTGTATCGGAGCCGTGCCCGAGCTGACATCGCGGAAATACACGCCCGTTTTGCCAACGCTCACAGCGCTGGAAGCACCGGTTGCCGGATCAGTCACGATTTCCGTGTCGGTGTAGTTGCCTTTCGTGACCACGTACTGTCCGCCCGTGACGCTTGGCGAACCGGGAAACTGATCGAACTTGACGGGCGTGGTGGCGACCGTGTTGGGCACACGCATGACCGAGGAGAACTCAGGCACGGCGCCAAGAATATTCATCGCTGTGGTCAGTCCGCCGGGCAACGTGACATAAAGACCAACTGTACCGACCTTCGTTTCCAACAAGGTCGTCGGATCCGTATACGTCCACTGCGGCTCGGTCTGCCCTCGCGTGGCCAGGGTGCCCGAACTCATGTCGATTCTCGGTATCGAGGGGAATTCATTGAACATGGCGCCGGTATTGTTCGGCTGGGGAACCAGCGTGTTGGCCGTGTCAGCCACCGTGAACACCGCCGGCTTGGCCGGACAGACATCCACATGTATACGCCGCGCTGCGGTTGCCCTCCGGATCCGGTCGTTGCACTCTTGGCACGGCCCCGGAAGACGACCAAACCGTAGGTGTTGATCGATGGCTGGTTGTAGCTGAAGAAGTTCAAATTGGGCGAATCCGGCATCACGGTGTCGTTGTTGGCCACTGTCTTCCAGGCTCCGATCACATCCGCCCCCGGAACGCATGCCGCGACATTGTCATCCGGGTTGCTGGGGTTGTAAGGATTGAACGCAGTCAGCGTGCTTGTCGATGAACTTCCGCCGCCACATCCGGTGAGCAGCGCGATGAGGCCCACCGAAAACATTGCCTTTCTCATTCGCGAACGGCGAAGCATGATGGATTTCTCCCAGGTTAAGTGCACACCAGCGCCTGCCAAAATCAGCATCACGCTAAATGTAAGTAAACGTATATTGCCACGAAATATCCGCAGCCGGAAGATGTCAATGCTTGATATGCGTCAAAGAAACCCCGATTCCGCACCCCATATGTGCGCTACACCCTCAACTCCGGGAGAGAACTTGCAATCCCTGGCAAACCGCATCAGGTCCCCACTTTGCGTCACAGCCCGAACGGAGGCTCGCTCATAGCGCCTCCAGCGTCGAAATCGATGCCTTCCTTCGTGGACCACCGTCCACGTCGCCAATCGGCGCGGCGAAACTGCGCAGCACCAGGCAGTCTGGTGGCAACGCTGGCTCAACCCTGCGGGACCCGGGGACTGGCGCACACCTCAGTTGGTTGACTTCCTCACCGCAGCTGGTATTGGCCACCGCTTGCGCGGGCAGGAAGCAGGTTCCCACGGCGCTTCCCCTGCGGCGAGCCGGAATGATCCGTTTGGATGCGATCCTGTGGCTGGCCGCATTGCTGCACGGCTTGCATGTTTAAACCTGACCAGCGCGATCCGGGCGTGCCCTGCCCTCCATGACAGGATGAATCGACAGCACCGGGCGAACCAATTGCAAGCCCAACAGGGCTGCCTGCAGCATCCGCGCGATCCTTTCCCCGCCTTGAAAGACGCGGCTTGCCGCGCATCCGGGTCAATCCACCCCGAGGATCACATGGCTAGCCTTGATCAGCACGCCCACCGGGTCGCCGATCTTCAAAGCCATGTCCTTTTCGCTGCCCTTGGTGATCATGACCACCAGCTCGGGTCCGCCGGGAACCTGCACGGCAACCTCGGTTTCGACGGCTCCGGTCATGATGGATTTCACCACTCCCTCGAGGTGATTGCGCGCTGAGGTCTTGGACAGCGGCCCGACGACGAGAATCGGCCAGGATGCCTTTACGAACGCAAGCACCTTTTTCCCTGGACTCAGGGCCAAAGCTCTTGCACTCTCCTTCGTCACAATGGCAACAAGTTTTCCGGCGCCCGGCAGGTCGAGCATGACTTCACTATTGACGACACCGTCGTGCACGGCATGAACGGTGGCGTGGATTTGATTGCGGGCACTGGTTTTCATAGGGCTGATCTCCTTGTCAGGGTCACGCGCTGCCGCGAGGCGCCACGGCGCTCGCACCATGCCGATGTGCAACGCGGATGAGCGCAGCATGCCAGCGCCCCGCATCAACCACAGGCGCGACCGCCCAGCCGGACGTGCGCCTTGTCGGGCACGGAACCCTGAATTGAGCATAGGGCGCGAGCCGGTCTTGTCAATGGTCTTTATGCGCGCATCTCGATCTGATGCCAGGCCCCCTTGGGAAAAGGCTCGCTGCGCCCGAGGCCCGTTGGGCAAGCCAGTCGAGCGGATCTCCGGGCCCTCGCGTCGTCAGCGCCGGGATTTCCAAATTCGCAGCCCCACCTCCCGGTGGTGCTGCTTGAATGCAGTTGCAGCGGGCCGCCGTGTCCAGCCTCAGTTTGCGCCGCGCGGGATCGGCATGAGCGCCTTGGCGCCATCACCAAGCAGGTACAGCACGAACAGGCCAACCGTCCAGAATGCAGGGTACTCCCAGCCGCCACCCTTATTGGTGAACAGCCATCCGTTACCCCCGTGCACGAGCGCGATCGTGCCGAGCATCTCAACGGCCAGCGGCAACGCCACCCAAGGGGCGTAAATGCCCAGAATCAGCGCCAAGCCACCAAAAAACTCGAGGGCGATCACGGCATACGCTGCGATGGCAGGCAGGCCGAGCGAGTGGAAGTAGCCAACGAAACCGGGAACGGTAAAGACAAAAATCTTAAGCCCGACGTGGGCCAGAAACATGATACCGAGGCTTACACGCAGAAGCAGTGCAGCATAAGGGGATGTAGAGGTCTTGATCATTATTCTCTTTCGATGCAA
>JAKBCY010000115.1 GCA_021807445.1 Pseudomonadota bacterium | reverse complement strand
ACCACGGCAACGTGGCAAGTCCAAGTCTGTGACCCGCGAAACCCCCGCGACAACGCCATGCGTTTAGCGGCGGGAGAGTTCATCGGTCACTGCTGCGTTTCCGGATACCACTGGGGAGGCGGCAGTTCGGCGAAGACACGGCGCACACCCGCCGCCCAACGCTCGGAGAGCTCTCGCCAGTAAGCGTCCTGCTCGTCGATGTGAAATGTCATGTCAGCGCGAAGGTGGTTCATGGGCAGCAACTGCAGATCGATCGGCAGGCCCACGCTGACGTTGCTGCGCATGGTCGAGTCAAAGCTGACGAGCACGCACTTGGTCGCATCGAGCAGTCCAATCTCGGGGCGGATCACGCGATCGAGTATGGGTTTGCCATACTTGATCTCGCCAATCTGCAGGAAAGGGGTCTCGGCGGTTGCCTCAATTGCATTGCCTTCGGAGTACACCAGAAAGAGGCGCGGGCGCTCGCCTTGGATTTGTCCGCCGAGTAAAAAAGATGCACTGGCGTCGATGCCGCTCTTGGCCAGATACGGTTCGTCGCGCTCGCGTACGTGGCGCATGGCTTGCCCCAGGAGCATCGCCACATCCGCCATGCTTGCGGCGTTGGTCCAGTTCAGCACATCGCTCTGCCGCACAGCGCGGTGCAGGTGTTCGATGGCTCCCTGGGTCACGCTGAGATTGCCGGCTGACAGCATGGTAATCACGCGCTCGCCGGGCTGCTCCAGCACATGCAGTTTGCTAAAGCGTCCGATATTGTCCACACCCGCATGGGTCCGACTGTCGGAGGCAAAGACCAATCCCGCGTTGAGCTTGACGGCGCAGCAGTAAGTCATGGGTCGAATCGTGGTTTGGATTGCCGCAGCATACGTGGCCCGGCCGCCACCACGTATGCCATGCAACTCAGGCTGCGCGACGCAACGGGGTTTTCGCTACGAAAAAGCGCTCGTCTACCGCTGCCTCGGCGGCGTAAATGTCGAATTGGCGAGCAGCGCCGAACGCAAACATGCTCTCTGCGTCCTCCTTCGGTTCCAGGTAGGACACGCCGGCAAGGGCCTTGCCAACGAGACGCGAGGTTGGCTCCGATGGGGTGACCTGCAGCGATCCGAGAGCTTTTTGGGCCTCGATCAGGCAGTAGGACGCTGAGCGCGGAAAGTCTGGTCGACGCAGCAGCATGTCGGTCACACCCTTGCGGTTGGGCTCGCCGTGCAGGCGCCTCAGCGGCATGAGCGCGGAGGCCGATTCGAGCATCGCGACACGATGAAACGCGGCATGTGGGCTGTCGGGGCCGTCGCGTACGAGTGAGAACTCCGGGTCGGCCTGGGTCGTCCACATGCGCACCGAGCCGTCGGCCCGCTCAAGGAAAGTGCCCAGCCGCAAAAAATGCCAAGGCTCGCTGCGCAGCATGGTGGCGAACGTGACGCCTCGAAACGCATCAGAGAATGCCATGATGGCGCTGATCACATGCCCCAAGCCGCCGTTGACCAGATGCTGGCGCTTGAGGTTGCGCATTTTGCTCAGCATGAGTTGCAGCGGTGCCACCACCTCGGCAGGAACCACCGAGCGCTGATTGCGCGCCGCGTCTCGCGCAAGTTGCACGCAAGCCAGTACGGACGACGGATTCTCGCGGTCGAGGACACACTGCGACAGCATCTCCGCTGGCTTCATGTCATCGCCGGCGATGCCCGGCGGAATGGATCCCGTGGCCAGCAACGGCAGTGCCCACACAGTGTGCCCCGTCTGTGCACTGCGCGAGCCCGGCAGCGCGGCCAGCCGTCGAGACAGGTCCAGAAGCCGGGCCATGGATTCGGCGCGCTCCACGGCGCGACCCATCCAGAACAAGTCGGAGGCAGTGCGGCAAAGCATGGGGATCTCCTTGTACCGAACGCTCATTCCTGGAGAACCCAGGTGTCCTTGGTGCCACCGCCCTGGCTGCTGTTGACAACCAGTGACCCCTCCGCCAGAGCCACGCGCGTCAGCCCTCCCGGAACCATTCGGATGCTTGTCCCCTGCAGCACATAGGGACGCAGGTCAACATGGCGCGGCGCAACCCCTTCATCCACGAGTGTGGGACAGGTCGACAGGGCCAGGGTTGGCTGTGCGATGTACTTCTCGGGGTGGGCGCGAATTTTCTCGGCGAAGGCTTCGCGCTCCTTTTGACTCGCCTTGGGACCGATGAGCATGCCATAGCCACCAGCACCTTGAGCCTCCTTGACAACGAGCTCGTGCAGATTGGCAAGGACATGCCCACATTGCTTGGCGTCACTCAGCGTGAAGGTTGGAACATTGGGGAGGATGGCATCTTCGCTCAAGTAGTAGCGAATCATGGCTGGCACATGGGGGTACACCGATTTATCGTCGGCCACACCCGTGCCGACTGCGTTGGCCAAGGTGACGTGCTTTGCGCGGATGACGTCAAACAGCCCAGGCACACCCAGCATGGAATCCGGGCGGAACGCGCGGGGGTCGAGGAAATCGTCGTCGATGCGTCGGTAGATCACGTCCACGCGCTGGGGGCCGCGAATGGTTTTCATGTAAAGAAATCCATCGTCCACAAAAAGATCCTGCCCCTCCACGAGCTCGGCACCAATGCTCTGTGCCAGAAAAGCGTGCTCGAAATAGGCGCTGTTGAAAGGGCCTGGCGTGAGCACAACCACCGTGGGCTCATCCGTGTGGCTGGGAGCGAGTTCGCGCAAAGTCAGGTCGAGAAACTCCGTGTAATGACCGATGGGAGCAACACGATGCAGCTCGAACAGATCCGGGGCCAGCCAAGAGAGGATGCGGCGATTTTCGAGCATATAGCTCACCCCGGAAGGCACGCGAAGGTTGTCCTCCAAGACGAAAAACTCCTGCTCGGCTGTGCGCACAAGGTCAATCCCGCAGATGGCGCTATACACGCCGCGCGGCACCTTCACCCCCTGCATTCCAGCGCGGTATTGCGAGTTGTCGAGAATGCCTTGCGCCGGAATCACCTTGTCTTTGATGATGCGTTGCGCGCCATAGATGTCAGCCAGGAAAAGGTTCAGGGCTTGAACACGCTGCGCCAGACCACGCTGAAGGTAGGCCCATTCAGCGGCGGTGATGATGCGCGGCAGGATGTCAAAGGGAATTGCGCGCTCGGTGCCACCACTTTCGCCGTAGACGGCGAAGGTGATGCCCTCGCGATAAAACGCAAGTCGTGCCTCTTCCTGCTTGGCCGCGAGCTCTGGCATGCCGGTTTCGCGCATCCATGTGGTCAGACGTGCCCAAGCTGGCCGGCTCTCGCTGCTAAAGCCCTCGCACTCGGAATAGGCCTGCATGTCGCTTCTCTCGGAACGGTTCGGTCCCTTGCTCAGCAAGCCGCGTGCCAGAAACCATCCGGAATGGCGCACTCGTATGGAGCGCCAACCCGAGCGCCGCGCGAGTCATACCGCCGACGCACCAAGGCTGGGCGGCGGTGCACCAAAACGCAGGATGACGCCATGCAACGCTCCATTCGGAGCGCGTTCCGAATGGGGCACGGCTCCAGAACTCGTGGCACGAGGGTTGCTGGATGAAACCCATGACTGTCCACCTGGATTTGCCATGACCATCCGCGTTGCGCTTCACCACCAGACCCGATACAGATTCGACCGCCCCGTGGGACTTTCCCCACACGAGGTTCGACTGCGCCCGGCTACACACAATCGCACGCCGATCCTCAGCTACTCCTTGACGGCCAAGCCAGCCCGACATTTCATCAACTGGCAACAGGACGCCTACGGCAACTTCGTTGCCCGCCTGACTTTCCCGGAGCCCACGCGCGAACTTGAAGTGACGGTGGATCTGGTGGCGGACATGACGGTCATCAATCCTTTCGATTTCTTCGTCGAACCATGGGCCGAGCCATATCCCTTCGTCTATCCCGTGGAACTGCGCACAGAGCTCGCACCGTTCATCGAGCGCGAGCCCGTGGGGCCGCGACTACGGGCGTGGTTGGAGACCTTTCGCTCGGATTTGCCCACGGACATCACAACCACCGATCTTCTGGTTCACGCCAATCGGGCCGTGCAGCGCGGGGTGTCCTACCTCATTCGCATGGAGCCTGGGGTTCAAAGCTGCGAAGCCACACTAGGTAGCGCTGCCGGCTCATGCCGCGACAGCGCTTGGCTGCTCGTGCAGATCCTGCGCAATCTGGGCCTTGCTGCACGCTTTGTCTCCGGGTATCTGATTCAGCTGACGGCCGACGTCAAGCCACTGAATGGACCCTCTGGGCCCAGTGCCGACTTCACCGACTTGCACGCTTGGTGCGAGGCCTATGTCCCCGGCGCCGGGTGGGTCGGATTGGACGCGACATCGGGCCTGTTCGCTGGAGAAGGTCACATCCCTCTGGCAGCAAGTGCCAACCCGTCCTCGGCCGCGCCAATTATTGGGAAAACCGACCCCTGCGAAAGCCATCTCGACTTCACGATGAGGGTGCAACGCGTGTTCGAGGATCCCCGCGTGACCCTTCCCTATACGGATGCGCACTGGCAATCGATCCGCACTCTAGGGCGCCGCATCGATACGGAGTTGCGCGCGGGCGATGTTCGTCTGACGCAAGGCGGCGAGCCCACTTTCGTCTCAGCGCTGGACTTGCAGGGTGCGCAATGGAACACTGCGGCGCTCGGCCCGGACAAGGAGCGCATGGCCGAAGCCCTCATGCGACGCCTGTCAGCCCAGTTCGCCCGTGGCGCGCTTTTGCACTTCGGCCAAGGCAAGTGGTACCCGGGGGAGGTGCTGCCGCGCTGGGCCATGACGGTGTACTGGCGCACCGACGGCAAGCCGGTGTGGCGAGACGCAAAGTGGCTTGCGGGCCCAACCGGGGACGACATCAGGACGCTCGATACCGGCGCCGCGGCACAGTTCGGTAAGCGCCTGTGCGAAGCGCTTGGCCTGAACGACGGTTACCTGATGCCCGCCTTTGAAGACGCCTTGCACGCCGCTCATGAGGAAAGCCGACTTCCCGAAAACGTCCAGGAGCTCATCGCCGCAAGCGGCGATGCCGACGCGCGCGCCAAACTCGTCGCACAGTTGGCGCAAGGTCTGAATGCGGTTGTGGGCTATGTGCTGCCACTCAAGCCAGAAGCGCACGGGCACTGGCATTCAAGCCGCTGGCCGCTGCGCGGCGAACGCCTCAGCCTCGTCCCTGGCGACTCGCCGCTAGGCTACCGCCTGCCGCTGGCGAGCTTGCCCTGGGCGCCACCCGAGGATTTCGACCTTCAACTGCCGCCCGATCCCTTTGCACCGCGCCACGCCCTTCCCGACTTTCATGCGGCCTTGGGCCTTGCTCACACGCCACAGCCGGGGCGCAAGAACGTGATCCTGCGCAAGCCGCGCGCCGCGGAGATTATCCGCACCGCTCTATGCCTGCAGGTGCGCGCCGGAACACTGCATGTCTTCATGCCGCCTGTGGCGAACCTCGAGTCGTGGCTGGCGCTGGTCGCCGCGATCGAGCACACGGCTCAAGCCCTTGAGCTGCCTGTGTGCATCGAGGGCTACGCTCCGCGGCGGGACGCTCGCCTGCAGAGCTTCTCTGTGACGCCTGACCCAGGCGTTATCGAGGTCAATATCCACCCGTCGCCGGATTGGGATGCACTCGAGGCGCGGACGGAGACGCTGTATGCCCAGGCGCATGCATGCCACCTGGCCGCAGAGAAATTCATGCTTGACGGCCGTCATACGGGCACAGGCGGTGGCAACCACATCACCCTCGGTGGGGCGACTCCGGCGGATAGCCCCTTTCTGCGCAGACCCGACCTGCTCAAGAGCCTGATCGCTTACTGGCAGCGCCATCCAGCGCTCTCCTACTTGTTTTCTGGCGCATTTATCGGCCCCACCAGCCAGGCTCCCCGCGTGGATGAGGCGCGCGACGATGCGCTTTATGAACTGACCATCGCCTTCCAACAACTCGACCAACGCATCCCGCCGGGCGAGACCAGCGCGCAACCTTGGATTGTCGACCGACTCCTGCGCAACCACCTGGTGGACCTCACTGGCAACACGCACCGTGCCGAGTTCTGCATTGACAAGTTGTATTCGCCCGACGGTCCCGCTGGGCGCCTCGGCCTGGTGGAGCTTCGCGCGTTCGAGATGCCGCCACACGCGCGCATGAGCCTGGTCCAGACCCTGTTGCTGCGCGCACTGGTGGCGCGATTTTGGCGCCATCCCGACAGCGGCCGATTGGTGCACTGGGGTACGGCACTACACGACCGCTTCATGCTTCCGCATTTTGTCGAACAGGACATGCGCGAGATCTGCCGGGACTTGCGCTCCTCGGGTTACCTGTTTGAGGACAGCTGGTTTTCCCCGTTCATGGAGTTCCGCTTTCCTCGTTACGGGACCGTCGCATACGACAGCGTGGAAATTGAATTGCGTCAGGGTATCGAGCCCTGGCACGTACTGGGCGAGGAGATGGCGCAGGGCGGTGCGGCGCGCTATGTGGACTCGTCGGTGGAGCGGCTGCAGGTGCGGGTACGCGGCATGACCGGCTCGCGCCATGCCGTGCTTTGCAACGGACGCTGGCTGCCGCTGCACCCCACGGGCGTGCCGGGCGAGTTCGTTGCCGGCGTACGCTTCAAGGCTTGGGCGCCGCATTCGGCCCTGCATCCCGCTATCGGCGCACAAAGCCCTCTGGTGTTCGACTTGGTGGATCGCTGGAACGAACGCGCCGTGGGAGGATGCACCTACCACGTCAGCCATCCTGGTGGCCGCAATTACGACACGTTTCCGGTGAATGCAAACGAGGCTGAGGCGCGGCGCCGCGCCCGCTTCTGGGAGCACGGCCACACACCTGGCCCCATCACCTGCAAAGCCGAAGCGCTCAATCCGGCTTTTCCCCTTACACTCGACCTCCGCTTCGGGGACCTTTGAAACGAAACCTGCCCGGCCTGAATCGCGGCTTCAGGCCGATGCTGGCCTCAGGCGCGGCGCGGCCGTACGCCTTTCGCCGTAGCGCTCTAGGCCAAGGCCCGCCGTGCTGACATCGGGTTGGCGGCCCAGCACCAAATCCGTGACGATTCGCGCAGAACCACAAGCCATGGTCCACCCTAACGTGCCGTGCCCGGTGTTCAGGAACAGATTGGCATGATGCGTGGGCCCGAGAATCGGCGTGCCGTCCGGGGTCATCGGCCGCAAGCCAGTCCAGAACGTTGCTGCGGGGAGATCACCGCCCGGGAAGAGGTCACGCGTCACCATTTCCAGCGTTTCGCGCCGGCGAGGATTGAGGCGAAGGTCAAAGCCGCCGAGCTCGGCCATGCCCCCCACACGAATGCGCTGGTCAAAACGCGTGAGGGCTATTTTGTAGGTCTCGTCCAGGACTGTGGAGCGCGGCGCAAGCGCTTCATCGATGAGTGGCACGGTGAGCGAATACCCTTTGACCGGATAGACGGGTAGATCAAGGCCCAGCGGCAGGAGAAAGTCCCGCGAATAGCTGCCCATGGCAAGCACGTAGCGATCAGCCCTGAGCAACGAGTCGCCCACCCGCACGCCAGTAATCGTGCGACCATCCGTGAGCAAGCCGTGCACCGTCTGTTGGAATCGGAACACTGCGCCCAGCGATTGGGCAAGCGCAGCCAGGCCGGTTGTGAACAGCTGACAATCACCCGTTTCATCATTGGGGAGGCGTAAACCGCCGACAAGCCTGTCCCTCGCCTGCGCCAGGGCCGGCTCGACTCGGGCGATCTGCTCGCCGTCAAGGACCTCATAGGGCACGCCACATTCCTCCAGCACCGCAATATCGCGCTGCACGGCATCAAGCTGCGCCTGTTTGCGAAACACCTGCAACGTTCCACCCGTGCGGTGCTCATATGCAATGTGCGTATCAGCGCGAAGCTGGCGCAGGCAGTCGCGACTGTATTCAGCCACGCGCATCATGCGCTCCTTGTTGACCGCATAGCGCGATGGCGTGCAGTTGCGCAGCATGGCGGCCATCCATCGCAGTTGCCACAGACTCGCATCCGGCCGCACGGCCAGGGGTGCGTGACGTTGAAACATCCACTTCAGCGCCTTGACGGGAATCCCCGGTGCGGCCCAAGGTGTGGCA
>JAKBCY010000114.1 GCA_021807445.1 Pseudomonadota bacterium | reverse complement strand
CCTTCCTGCAAATCTCCTCGCGTATGGCCAGCAGCCCTGAGTGGTAGTAGGTGCCGTCGCCGAGATTGGCAAACACGTGTTTGTCCTTGCTGAATGGCGCCTGTCCGACCCACGCCACGCCCTCGCCACCCATTTGGCTAAAGGTGGTCGTGAGGCGATCCATCCACACGACCATGTAGTGGCACCCGATGCCAGCTGTGGCGCGCGAGCCCTCGGGCACGCGTGTGCTGGTGTTGTGCGGACAGCCCGAGCAAAACCACGGCGGGCGTTTCTCGGATACGGGCATCGCGGCGAGTGCTCGCTCCTTGGCGGCGATGATGTCCATGCGTTCCCGAATTCCGCGCTGCACATCCACCCCCGCCTCACGCAGGATGCCCAGGCGCTCGAGTCGGCTGGCGATGGCGCGGGCGATGATGGCTGGGTTCAGGTCGGCCTTGGCTGGCAGCAGCCAGTTGCCGCCGGGGTTCGGCTGGCTCCACTCGCCTCCTGTGCGGTCTCCTTCGCGCTCGTCGAACTTTCCGATCACGTTCGGGCGCACGTCCTCGCGCCAGTTGTAGAGTTCTTCCTTGAGCTGATACTCAATGACCTGGCGCTTCTCCTCGATCACCAGAATTTCTTGCAAGCCGGTGGCGAATTCGCGTGTGGTGGCGGCTTCCAGCGGCCACACGACGGCCACCTTGTGCAGGCGGATTCCAAGCTGCGCGCAGGCCTGGTCGTCCAGGCCCAAGTCGGCTAGCGCCTGGCGCGTGTCGTTGTAGGCTTTGCCCGAGGCCATGATGCCCAGCCGGGCATGCGAGCTGTCGATCACGGTGTGATTGAGTCGGTTCGCGCGGATGTAGGCCAAGGCCGCATACCACTTCACGTCCATCAGCCGCGCTTCCTGCGACAAGGGGTCGTCGGGCCAGCGGATGTGCACGCCTGCCGCCGGCATCTCGAAATCGGTCGGCAGCACGATGCGCACGCGGTCATGCGACACGTCGACCGACGCCGACGACTCGACCACCTCCTGGATGGTCTTCATCCCTGTCCACACCCCGCTGTAGCGGCTCATCGCCAGCGCATGCAGCCCGAGGTCGAGAATGTCCTGCACGTTGCTCGGGAAAAACACCGGAAAGCCCACGGCCTTGAAGATGTGGTCGCTTTGGTGGGCTGCGGTGGAGCTCTTTGCGACATGGTCGTCGCCGGCGACGGCGATGACGCCGCCGTGCCGTGCCGTGCCGGCCATGTTGGCAGGCTTGAACACGTCCGAGCAGCGGTCCACGCCCGGTCCCTTGCCGTACCAGATGCCGAACACACCGTCATACTGCTTGCTTTGCGGATACAGGTCCAACTGCTGTGAGCCCCACAGCGCCGTGGCCGCCAGTTCCTCATTCACGCCGGGCTGGAAGACGATGTTGTTGGCGGCAAGCAGCTTTTTCGC
This sequence comes from Pseudomonadota bacterium, assembly GCA_021807445.1. Classification (GTDB taxonomy): domain Bacteria; phylum Pseudomonadota; class Gammaproteobacteria; order Burkholderiales; family Burkholderiaceae_C; genus Thiomonas_A. The sequence continues at coordinate 6,641 of JAKBCY010000114.1, read as the reverse complement.
CTTCCACAGCGCCTGGTCGTACCCGCCAAGTGGAGAGCCACGATAGCCGGAGATGAATCCAGCCGTGTTCAGCCCCGCTTCGGCATCCCGCTGGCGCTGCAACATTGGCAGGCGCACCAAAGCATGAATGCCGCTCATCAGGGCGCGGCCTGATTCAAGGGTGTATTTGTCGTCAAGCGAAACCGATGCGAGTGCTCGGCGTATCGCTTCGGGAAGGGGTGCGTCCATGGCGCTTGTCTCCTTGGTGGGCAGCCTTTAGGGATGATTGGCCGCCGCGTGCAGCGCGTGCTGCGGGTTGTGCGTCTGGCCCTAAGCGTGATGCGCCCGGGCCGCCTCCGCGCCTTGTGAGCACGGGCTGATCGTCAGCAACGCGATGCTAGTGCCGGATCGTGGGAATTGCCAGCGGCTGGGGCAAAGCTCGGATGACAGCACCAGTCACCGGTTTCGACTGCAATGGGCGGAGGCCAGGCTCCGAAACGCCCTGGCGGGCCAGTTCACCACACGGGCTTCGGAGCGGCGTCACATGCGCCGGTTCAATTGGCCGGGGTCGCCGCCCATGTCCTTAACGCTGCCGCACGCATAGCGTGGTGGCCCCGGTGTGGGTGAGGTTGCTCACGGTGGCTTGGCGACCCTTGAACCAGACCTGCAGATCGCCATTCTTGTAGCGGGCCCCATCGGCGGCGACCGTCTGGTCAAGTCGCACCACGCCCAAGGCGGTGGACAGTGTGACGCTGACGTCGCCAAATGTTGCGATAAATGACGTGCCGTCGTTGCACACGAAGCGCACGGCGTTGGCTGGCAACGGGCCCGATGGCTGCGAGCTGGCCGCGGGCGGCATGGTCTGCGGCGCGGGCTCGGCGGACGACGCGAAAGCCGGCGGATAGACCGAGACCACAGGGGGCGCTGTGCCGCCCGGCGCAGCCTGTGAGCTGGGCGCAAGTGGTGCTGGCAGGGGTCCCGATTCGGGTCCGAGCGGCTGCACGGCGATACCGGGCGTGGGCTGTAAGGGCTGGGCTTCGGCCGCTGGCGGCTGGGCGCTCGAAGCAGGTGGTGGGCTGTACGTGTTGCGCACAGCGGGCGGGAGGCGCGCTGGCGGTGCGGTCATCGGGATGTTGACAATGGGCGCAGGCCCATTGAGGGAGACCGGAGTCTCGCAGCCCGCCAGCAGCCCGGTCAGCACGGCGGTGCCAAAAACCGCGGCAAGGCGCAGGGCCCCGACATGCGGCAGGTGTTGGGGGAGATTCAGGCGGGTGCAACGCGTGTGCGGTCGGGGGCGCATCGTGGGCTTCTCCTACGGTCAGACATGCACGGTTTGCTTGAGGGAACTGGGGCCCATTACACCAGAAGATCGAGGAGGCCAGCGCAGCGATCCACACGCATGCAACCTACGCATTAGGGAGCAACGCCGCGCGGCAGTAGAACCCACATGCGCCCGGGCGACTGCATGCGCCCGGCGGCATCCCCGGCGGCATCCCCGGTGCCAAAGTACAGGTCCGCGCGAAGCGAGCCCGTAATGGCGCCGCCGACATCCTGGGCAAACACCAGGCGGGCGAACGGCTGCCCGGCCACGGTGGTGGCGAGCCACAACGGCGTGCCGAGCCGCAGCAGGCGCTTGTCCACTGCCACGCTGCGCATGGGTGTGAGGGGCACACCCATGGCACCGGTAGGGCCGCGTCTGGGATGCTCGAGCGGCGTGGCGCGAAAGAACACCATGCGCGGGTTGGCGTCGAGCATCTGCGACACGCGGCTCGGGTGCATCTGCGCCCACGCGCGGATGATTTGCATGGTCACGGTACCCCTGAGTTGACCCTGCTCGAGAAGCCAGCGACCGACGGACTTATACGGCCAACCATTGTCGCCTGCGTAGCTCAGGCGCAACATGCGCCCATCGGGTAACCTCACCAAACCGGATCCCTGCACCTGAAGAAAGAGTGCGTCGACCGGGCTGTCCAGCCACGCCACGACGTTGCGGTCAAGCGTGGCCAATGCCCGCGGGTCTGCGCTGACTTGTGCGCGGCTCCAATAGGGAAGCAGCTCTTTGCGGCCGTGCCTCCACGCGACACGGCCGCGCGTGACGCCATCAGGCGCGTCCGACCGGGGCAGCAGATCATCCGGCAAGCCGTAGACCGGTACGACATAAGGCCAGGTCCGCTTGCGGGATCCCCTGAGAACGGGTTCGTAATAACCGGTCACGAGGCCTTGATCCTGCCCATTCTCGTTGGCTGCCTGCCAAGGCCTGAACCATTGCTCGAAAAATGCGCGCTGGGCGGCAAGATCATCAGCGGCCACCCCGCGTGCCGCGGTGCACGCCTCAGCCAACTGCGGAACCGGGGCGCTGCAGTCCTGCAGCCAAGCCGACCAGACGTCGGCGAAATCATCCGCCTGCCAGCCAGGGAGGTCGGCAAAGCTGGCGGGTTGCAACCGCAATCCCGTGCCGGTGAGCGGCTCCGAAGCGCCAGGCGGTGCACTCGGCACGACGGCGGGGGCCACAGGGGCGGGGTACACGGGCGCCGGTGAAGGCGGTGACGCGCAACTGGCGAGCAGGGCACAGGCCAGCGCCAGTGCCGCCCACTGAGATCCAGAACGCAATCGCCAAGGTCGCCATGGGCGTCGGGTGCGTGGATGGATCATGCTGTCTCCGGCGGTGGCCAAATATAGCTCGGTGGCCTGCGCCAGAGTTGACGGCGCAGCGCCACCATCGCGGCGTGGGTGCCAGCATCGGCATCGAGGGCTTCAAGCGCCGCCTGCGCTCGCCACACCGGATCCGGACGTGCGGCGAGCTGCTCCATTGTCAGTGCCGGTATGAGGAGATGGGGCTGGGGGCCGGCGCGCAGCCAGTGCAGCAGCGCGATGAGCCACGAATGGCGCTGAGGGCGCGAAGATGCCGGATCTGCGCTCTGCAGCAGGGCCTCGAGTTGCGCCTGAGCGCTGTTGCCGGGCCGGACTGCCATGCGGGTACGCGCGTTCAGTGCAGAGTCACGCCAGGCGGCATGAGTGCGAATTCCGAGATCGGTGCGTCGAACCGGGTGCCATCCTCGGCAACGCAAAAATAGCTTCCGCGCATGCTGCCTGAAGGCGTATTCAGCCGCGTCCAGCTTGTGTACTCGAAGGTCTCCCCGGGCTTGAGCAACGGCTGGTGACCCACTACGCCCAAGCCCTTGACCTCTTCCACGCGACCGGTCTCATCCATGATGATCCAGTGTCGAGCGATGAGTTGCGCGGGTTCGCTTCCGGTGTTGCGGATGCTGACGGTGTAGCTGTAGGCCCACACACCTTGCTCAGTGTCGGACTGCTCAGGCAGGAATTCGGGCTTCACAGCCACGGAAAATTGATAGACGTTCATCGTGCGTCCGATTGTAGACATCCATGGCGGTTTTGAAGGCCCAAGGCTTTTAGAATCGCGCCACCATGAAAACATACCGCATCGCACCCAGCATTCTTTCAGCCGACTTCGCCCGCCTGGGCGAAGAAGTGCGCGCGGTCATCGCGGCCGGAGCCGACTTCATTCATTTTGACGTGATGGATAACCATTACGTGCCGAATCTGACCATCGGCCCGCAGGTGGCCCAGTCGATCAAGCCCTATTGCAAGCGCGCCGACGGCTCGCCCGTGACGCTGGACGTGCATCTGATGGTCGAGCCCGTGGACGCGCTGGCGCAGCTTTTCGCCAAGGCTGGGGCCGACATCATCAGCTTCCATCCCGAAGCGAGCCGCCACGTGGATCGGACCCTGCAGCTTATTCGCGATGCCGGCTGCAAGGCAGGGCTCGTATTCAATCCGGCGTCGAGCCTTGAAGTGCTGGACTACGTGCTTGAAAAGGTGGATTTGGTGTTGATCATGAGCGTCAATCCGGGGTTTGGTGGCCAGAGCTTCATCGACGAGGCGCTGCACAAGACGGCGCTGGTTCGCGGCAAGATTGACGCCTACGCGGCCGAGAGCGGGCGCAACATTCTGCTCGAGGTCGATGGGGGCATCAAGGCCGACAACATCGCCAAGGTTGCGGCCGCTGGCGCCGACACCTTTGTCGCAGGCAGTGCCATATTTGGGCAACCCGATTACAAGGCCGTGATCGATACGATGCGCGCCAACCTGGAGTCCGTGCGTTGAGCGGGCAAGGTCAAGCTGGCGATGCATGCATGGCCAGGCAAAGCAGGAAATCACACTCATGAATGCACAACTACAGCAACCGAGGCTGAGCGTGAACGGACGGTTCATGCATGCCGCAATCGTCGATCTCGATGGCACCATGGTCGATACGCTTGGCGACTTTCATGCCACGCTGAACCGCATGCTTCCTGAGTTCGGCCTGCCCGAGGTCAGCCGTGACCAGGTTGAGGTGCGTATCGGCAAGGGTTCGGAATATCTGGTAGCACAGACGCTTCGCATCCACGTGTCCGACGCGCAGGCCGACGCGCTCTATCCGCGGGCCATCGATGCGTACCAGCGTCACTATGCCCAGGTCAATGGCCAGCATTCTGACGTGTTCCCGGGCGTGCTCGAGGGCCTTCAGCGCCTCGCCGACTCGGGCCTTCTCCTGGCTTGCATCACCAACAAGCCCACGGCTTACGCACGCGAACTGCTGCGCCAAAAGGGTTTGCTGGACTTTTTTCGGGCGGTCAATGGCGGCGACGCGTTTGCGCGCAAGAAGCCCGATCCCATGCCGCTGGTGGAAACCTGCCGACAAATTGCCGTTGAGCCGGCCCACACGCTCATGGTGGGGGATTCGCAAAACGACGCATTGGCGGCTGGAGGTGCCGGCTGCGCAGTGGTGTTGGCGACCTACGGGTACAACCACGGCGAACCCATTCGCGCCACGCCGGCCGCGGCCTACTTTGACCGCCTCGATCAGCTTCCGCTGGAACTGCCGGCCTGAGGGGGTCGCACCACCAAAATCGGCGCCAAGCCGGCGCGTGCTGAGCTTGAGCCGGCTTGGGCAAGCACAACGCAAAAGCCGCAGTCCGAGACTGCGGCCGTGGGGTCAAAGCGCTTTCGCGGGCTTTGCGCAGCCAAGGCAATCGGCTGACGGGTGATTTTGTTTTTGCACTGCCGCGCTGTTGATCACGTCTTGGGGCAGTGCCCGGGCCAGGCTGTCGAAGAGCTCGGTCCCGCCAACGGGCGCCATTTTCAGCCCGCCCGGGACCATGACATAAGTACCTTGTTGGCCAAAGAACCGCAGCGTCACGGCCTGCCCTGCAGAGACCGTTTTCACGCTCTTGAACATGGTCTTCATCTTGGCCAGGTCAGGCGCGTACTGTGTGTATTGAGCGGCCGAAACACTTTTCTTCACAAGGGCGTCGATGGCCTGGCCGAGCTGAGCGCCGCCCACGGCCTCCATCGGGATCAGTCGCAATTCCTTCGGACTCGCGGTCATGATGGCAGAGTTGGACGTGCTGTTTTCTGGCACGTACAGCGCTGCTGCCATGCGCTGACCGGCTAGGGTGATCACGCCAGCGCCATTGATCCACAGGGGGACGCCGTTGGCTGGGCTTGATTGTTGAACCGACACGCCGTCCACTTTGATCGCGGCGTAGGCGTTCACGGTTGCGAGACTTGCAGCCAAGGCTGCGGCCAACATGATTTTTTTCATCGATCACTCCTCCAGCTCTTGTCCGAGCGTGCAATATAAGTGATCAATTATTCACCCAATATGAGCGCTGAACGTGTAATTTCGCAACGAGCTGTGAGCGATCGCAATCGCGCACCGAATCAGCGCCGATCGGGCGACCAGCCTCAATTGCTCTGCGCCGCGTCCCCAAGCAGGGCACCCTTGAGCCGGGCGTCGGCGGGATCCTTGCCGAGCCAGATCTTGAGCATGGCATTGAAAAAATCCGGCTCGGTGTAGGGCGCGCCGGCGGCCGCGCCGTCAAGCTCGATGGTCGTCCCCTGTCCGGGAACGAAGCGCAGGGTCACCATCTCGCCAGTCTTGAGGTTGCGCTTTCGGGCGAAGAGCCCGCCGAGTCGCGCCATCGCCGGAATCAATCCCGAGAACTCTTGCGCCGAAACATTGTTCTGAATCCCCTCTGTGAGTTTGTCGCCCAGCTCCTTGCCGCTCACGTCGCGCAGCATCACCAGTTGCAATTCCTTGGGCCCGGGCATATCCAGCGCAACCTTGGCATTGTTGGTCTTGCTGGGCAGGTAGAGGGCAGCCACATAGACTTTGAAGAAAACAAAATAGCGGGTTCCAGCACCATTGAGCACGAGCTTCTTGCCGCCAAGTTGCTGGGCTTGCACGATCGGCACCCCGTGAATTTCCAGCGCATGGGCTGCCTGCGCGCATACGGTGAGCGCAGCGGCGAGAAGCAGGCGTGGCATGAGGCCCGGTGTGCGGCTTGTTGGGGGCATGATGTCTCCGAAAGGCGAATGGGTCAAAAAAGCACGTTCGTTCAGTTTCCGACAAATTCACGGGCTTGGCAAGCCCGACGAGACGGCGCGCCGTCATGGTCCGGCCCCAAAGCAGCGCGCGGGTTTGCTACAGTCGAGCCATTTCGGGCGCTGTGCAACCGTGCCCAGCAACGCTTTCAATCGCGCGCATGTTCGTCCATCGCAAACACATCTTTGGTTCAGCGGACCGGGGGGCTTGGCCCTGGCGGGTTTGATCGCCCAGTTCCCATCCCGCTCTACTGCGGGGCGCGCTCTTGCGA
>JAKBCY010000113.1 GCA_021807445.1 Pseudomonadota bacterium | reverse complement strand
TGCCGAGCGCCGCCTGAGGGCTGATGCGGTGCTGGAAAAGCGAGAGGCCCCAGGAAATATGGGGGTTTTAAGGGCGTTGCCGTGCTGGGTTGCGGGCATTCGCGGATCTTCGGGTAATCCCGATAGGGAAATGCATTTATCGAGATTACACTAATAATCAGTACACTGATTAAGTGGTTAGACTGCAGGAGGCAGAATGGATAGTCAGGGAAGTGCAGGCACGGTGCTGGTGGCTGGCGGCGGTATTGGCGGGCTCGCCGCAGCGCTGGCGCTGGCGCGGCGCGGGTTTGGGGTTAAGGTCCTGGAGCAGTCGCCGCGGATCGGCGAGATCGGCGCGGGCATCCAGCTCGGCCCCAACGCATTCAACGCGCTCGATGCCTTGGGCGTTGGTGAGCGCGCACGCGGCCGTGCGGTCTACACCGACTGCATGGTGATGCACGATGCGGTCGACGGATCCCTTGTGGGGCGCATCCCCACCGACGAGGCCTTCCGCCGGCGTTTCGGCAACCCCTACGCCGTGATCCACCGCGTGGACATCCACACCTCGCTGCTCGAAGGCGTGATGGAGGTGGGGGCGACGGAGTTTCTCACCTCCACCAGGGTCGAGCGCATCGAGCAGGACGACACGGGCGTGACGGTGTTCGATCAGCACGGCATCGCCCACCGTGGCGTGGCGCTGATCGGCGCAGACGGGGTGAAGTCCGTGGTGCGCGAGCAGTACGTGGGCGATCCGGCGCGGGTGACCGGTCACGTGGTCTACCGTGCGGTCGTCGACAAGGCTGATTTTCCGGTTGATCTTCAGTGGAATGCCGCGAGCATCTGGGTCGGTCCGAACTGTCATCTGGTGCACTATCCGCTGCGCGGTGGGGAGCAGTACAACGTGGTCGTGACCTTCCACAGTCGCGAGCAGGAGCAATGGGGCGTCAAGGAGGGAAGCCGCGAGGAGGTGCAGAGCTATTTCCAGGAGATCTGCCCCAAGGCCCGCCAGTTGATCGAGATGCCCAAGAGCTGGAAGCGATGGGCCACCGCCGATCGCGAGCCGATTGGCCAGTGGACCTTCGGCCGCGCGACCCTGCTGGGGGATGCGGCCCATCCCACCACGCAATACATGGCCCAAGGCGCCTGCATGGCGATGGAAGACGCCGTCACGCTGGGCGAGGCGCTGCGCGTGCACGACAACGCCTTTGAACCGGCATTCGACCTGTACCAGCGCTCACGGGTCGCACGCACGGCGCGCATCGTGCTTTCGAGTCGCGAGATGGGGCGCATTTATCACGCCAAGGGCGTCGAGCGCCTGGTGCGCAACGACCTGTGGAAGGGCCGCACACCCGAACGCTTCTACGACGCGATGGAATGGCTTTACAGCTGGCGGGTGGACAACTGCCTGGCGGACTGATTGGATGCAGCACCTGCGCTCCCTGCAACAGAACAAGGAAATCCCATGAATGAACTCGGTCGACTCGAGGATTTACCCCTGGACTACCGTGAATCCCTGCAGCAACTCAATCTGGTGCCGCTTTGGCCCAGCTTGCGTGCGGTCATGCCGCCGCACCAGCCGCGGCCCCGCACGCAGCCCGTGTCGTGGCAATACAAGACCTTGCGCCCGCTGCTGATGCGCGCGGGCGAACTCACTCCGATCGAAAAAGCCGAGCGCCGCGTCCTGGTGCTGGCCAATCCGGGGCACGGGCTGGAGAAGATGCAGGCCAGCTCGGCCATCTATCTCGGCATGCAACTGCTGCTGCCGGGTGAGTGGGCGCCGTCGCATCGCCACACGCCAAATGCCGTGCGCATGATTGTCGAAGGCGAGGGCGCCTACACGACCGTGGAAGGCGAGAAATGCCCGATGGTGCGCGGCGACCTCATCCTGACCCCCACGGGGTTGTGGCACGAGCACGGCCACGACGGCACCGAGCCCGTAGTCTGGCTCGATGTGCTCGACCTGCCGCTGGTGTACTACATGGAGGCCGCCTACCACGTTGATGGGCCGCGCCAGACCGTCGTGTCGAGCGCGTCCGAGCGCCGTTTGGCGCGAGGCGGCATGCTGCCCACGCCGGTGTTCGCGCGCGGCAATTCGGCCTATCCGATGTTGCGCTATCCCTGGGCACAGGCCCGGGCCGCGCTGGAAACGATGGCCGCCACCGAACCGCATGAGGAGGTGGTGCAAATCACGTACGTCAATCCGCATACCGGTGCCCACGCCCTGAACATCCTGGGCTTCTATGCGTTGATGCTGCGCCCGGGGCAAAGCGTCACCCTGCCGGCGCGCTCACCCGCCGCGATCTATCACCTGATCGAGGGCGCGGTTGACGCGCATGTGATGGAGCAGCATTTCGCGCTGGATGAGGCCGATACCTGCTGCGCACCGGGCTACACCCCGGTTACCCTCAGGAACCGCAGCGCGGATGCGCCAGCCTTCTTGTTCCTCGCCGATGAGTCGCCGCTGCACCAAAAGCTCGGCGTCTACGAGCGGCGCGACTGACGGGCGCAGGTGCGCTGCAGCGGCGCATTGGCGTGCGGCGCTGCGCGGGTAGGGCGCAAAGAATGCAGTGCCGCGCCGGGGAGCCGTATGCGCGTTGCAGGCAGACCGCGCACGCCCGCACCTCATTGCGATTTGCCGTAAACGGGCAGACTCCAGCGGCGCCGCATCGATAAAAAGCGAATCAGCGCGCAGCTGCCGGCGCCCAGCCACGGGGTGAGGATCACGTTCCAGCCACGCGCCTGCCCGAGCACCTGCACGCACGCGCCGATGAGTGCGGCAAGGGCGTAGATTTCCCGCTGCAGGATGATTGGAACGCGATTGAGCAGCACATCACGCATGACGCCGCCGCCGACGGCGGTGACGACGCCAAGCACAATGGAGACTTCCACGTTGTGCGTCATCAGCATAGCTTTGTGAGCGCCCGCAACGGCGAAAAACCCGAGCCCGATGGCGTCGAAGACGATCACTGGATGTTGCAGGCGCTGGATCAGCTGCTGCGACCAGATTGACATGGCGGCAGCCGGGATCGCCACGGCTGCGTAGCGCCACTGTGAAATTCCCGCCGGCGGCACGAAGCCCAGACAGAGGTCACGCACGATGCCGCCGCCACAGGCCGTGACATAGGCCACGACCACCACACCAAACAGATCGAGGCGCCGCTCGATCGAGGCCGTGGCGCCGCTGATCGCGAACGCAAAGGTTCCCAGCAAATCAAGAAACACGAACCAGCCGTGGTACACGGTGCAATCTCCAGAAAAATCTTTCGGACTTCGGCGTCTCAGGCCGCACTCAATCGTGAAGATGGTCTTGCATGGCGTGGCGCAAAAGCTGTATTGTCGGTGCGGCAGTCCTGCCGGCGAGCGTGACTAGGCCAAAGCGCGCACTGGCGCCAACTGGGGGGTCTATGGGCAACTCGACGAGCGCAGGCGCCGCCGCGCGCACCGCCAGCAAGACGGCGTCGCTGCGGAGGGTCACATCCACGAGGCTGGGCAATTCGTCGCTGCGCAGCGTGACCAGGTCATCGGGATGCGCGCGCGGCCCGTATCGCTGCATCAACAGTCGAGCGATCTCGTTGCTCAGGGGCGTCGAGGCAATCGGATAGTCCACAATCTGCTCGAAGGACACGCGCCGGCGCCGAGCCAGTGGATGCTTGGGGCGGCACAGGAAGGCACCGCGCATTTCAGTCAGTCTGTCGATGTGAAGATCGCTGGCCGGTTCCACCGAAAGCAGATCCACGACCAGCGCATCCAGCGTTCGCGCGCGCAGGCGTTGCACCAGTAGCGCGGTCAAACCCCGCGCGATTTCAAGGTGCATCGAGCGATTTCTCGCCGCAGCCTCTGCCAGCAGTGGCCTGGTGAGAAAGGCACCGGGCCCCGCGCCCAGGCCGACGCGCAAGCGCCCGCTCGAGCCATCACGCAACTTGGCGCTCATTTCGCTGATTTCTCGCGCATCGTCCAGCAGTTGCCGTGCGCGCACAAGGACTTCCTTGCCAAGGGCCGTGAGTTCGATGTGATGGCCGACCCGATCGACAAGCGCGAATCCCAGCTCAGCCTCCAGCGATCGGATGCTGCGGCTCAACGCGGGCTGGGTGATGAACAGGGCTTTCGCTGCCTTGCTGAAGGAGGTCGACTCGGCGAGGCCCACCAGGTGACGCAGTTGTGTGAGCTGCATGGGTTCTATCCATTACAAAAATGCATTGAAAAGTTGCAAATAATGCATTGGACGCAGAAATTTTTCAAGTCTAGATTGAGCGCCATCGTTGTCTCAATACAGGACTGTATGTATGTCAGCCGTCACGAAAGTGTCTCTGGAGAGCGCCAGAGACTTTGCCGAATTTGTCGCGATTCGCCGCGATATCCACCGCCATCCCGAGTTGGCGTTCGCCGAGCACCGAACGTCGGCCCTGGTTGCCGAGCGCTTGCGCGAATGGGGCTACGAGGTTGAAACGGGTGTTGGCCAGACCGGTGTGGTCGCACGCTTGCGGCTGGGCCAGGGAACCCGGCGCCTGGGCATTCGTGCCGATATGGATGCGCTGCCCATCCAGGAAAACACTCGCAAGCCCTATGCGAGTTGCCACGAAGGCGTCATGCACGCATGCGGGCACGACGGGCATACGGCCATGCTTCTGGCCGCGGCCCAAAACATCGCGCAACGCGGCTTGATCGACGGCACGCTGCACCTGATCTTTCAGCCTGCGGAGGAAGGCGGTGCCGGTGCACGCCGCATGATCGAGGCGGGCCTTTTTGAGCGCTATCCCTGTGATGCGATTTTCGCGATGCACAACATGCCGGGCATCAGCAGCGGTCACCTGGTTCTGCGCGACGGCGCGAGTATGGCCTCGAGCGACTACGCCACGGTGACCTTGACGGGGCAAGGTGGGCATGGGGCGATGCCGCATCTTGCCCGCGATCCGCTTCTGGCCGCATCGAGCATCGTCGTGGCGCTTCAGTCGATCGTCTCGCGCAACGTCGACCCGCTGGCGATGGCGGTCATCACGGTTGGTGCGTTGCACGCAGGAAAGGCGAATAACGTGATTGCGCAGGACGCCGTGATGGAGATCAGTGTGCGCAGCCTCGATCCGACGGTGCGCGAGCTGCTCCGGCGTCGTCTGCATGAATTGGTGCAGGCGCAGGCGCAGAGCTTTGCTGTCGACGCTCACATCGACTGGCGGGAAGGCTACTCGGTCTTGTTCAATGATGCGACGCAGACCGATTTTGCGCGTCAGGTCGCGATCGAATTGCTTGGCCCGGCCAAGGTGACCCTGCAGGGCCCGCCGCTGAGCGGGAGCGAAGACTTCGCCTTCATGCTGGAAAAAATTCCCGGGAGCTATGTGCTCATCGGCAATGGCGATGCAAGCGGCAGTGCGCCAGTGTGCATGGTGCACAACCCCGGTTACGACTTCAACGACGACATTCTGCCCGTTGGCGCGGCATTCTGGACACGCCTGGCGGAACGGTTCCTTGTTCAGCACAGCCCGTAGTGGACTGAACCCGCAGTGCGCCAGGCTCCGGTTCTGCGCACTGCACGCACAACGACTCAATCACACAAGACGACAAAAGGAGACAGCAAGATGAGTGCGACATTGCTCGAAGTGGGAAGCACCGACGGCGAAGGCGTCGGTGAGATACGGAATACAACGGTCGCGACGCGGTCCGTGGTTGCCGCGGCGGTCGCAGGCAACGCCCTGGAGTTTTACGACTTCATCACCTATGCGTTTTTCGCTGTCTACATCGGCAAGAGCCTCTTCCCGGACCACACCGCCTACATAAGCCTGCTCATGTCGGTCGGCGTGTTCGGGATTGGCTTTCTCGCACGTCCGCTTGGGGGCGTGGTGTTCGGTCTCATGGGCGATCGCATCGGCCGTCGCGCGAGTCTGATCGTGACCATCGGATTGATGACTGTCGGGACCCTGGGTGTCGCGCTGACGCCGTCGTTCGCGAGCATCGGCATTGCCGCTCCGGTGATTGTGGTCATCGCGCGACTGGTGCAGGGCCTTGCCCTGGGTGGTGAGGTCGGGCCGTCGAGTGCATTCCTCGTGGAGGCGGCGCCAGCGGGGAAACGTGGCCTGTACGCGAGCTGGCAACTTGGCAGCCAGGGAGCGGGAGTTCTGGTCGCTGGCATCATGGGGTTCATATTCAGTCGGGTGCTGAGCCACGCCGACATGCTGGCATGGGGATGGCGGGTTCCGTTTCTGATCGGCCTGCTGATCCTGCCGCTCGCCGTGTACCTGCGGCACGCGATGCCGGAGACGCTGCACGTCCGCCCGAAGCCCAACGCGGCGCAAGGCAATCGTGTGCACAAGGCGCCAGGCAAGCTGCTGATGATTGCCGTTGGCGTGATTCTCGGTGGCACTGTTTCGACCTACGTTGGCAGCTACATGACCACCTACGCGATCACGGCACTCAAGATGCCGGTGTCGGCTGCGATGGGGGCCACCGTAGCGGTCGGCCTCTTCACCTTGGTGTTTTCGATCGTCGGTGGCTGGCTGTCTGACCGGTACGGGCGCAAGCCCGTCATGCTTTGGCCGCGTGTGGTGGCGGCGGTGGCGACAGTGCCGGCTTTCCTGCTGCTGAACGCGGCGCCGACGCCATTCACGCTCGTGCTGGTCAGCGCGTTCCTGGCTGCACTCACCGCCATCAGCGGTGCGGCGTCACTGGTCGCGATTCCCGAGGCGTTCGCTCGCCGACATCGTGCGCTTGGCCTTGGCGTTGCCTATGCCATTGGCGTTTCCATTTTCGGTGGAACGACACAGTTCATCATCACTTGGCTCATCCACGTGACCGGCAACGCGGTGGCTCCCGCATGGTATGTGACGATCGCAAGCATCATCACGGCCGTCGCCATGCTGGCCATGCCCGAGACCCGCGACGCCTCCACCTGAGGGTGCTGCGCATGGCGCTGCATTTGAAGCGGCGCCGCAGCTGAAGGGAAGAACTGAACCGCTGGCGGAAATGCATGTCCGCCTTGCGGTGCTTACGGTGTTTTTGCAATGGGCGTTTACCGATCGGCATCGAGGGTGCAAAGATCCATGATCGGAGCCCATTGCGCCGTGGACCCTCAGTGCCCCCGTGGATGGCCAGGCCGCGGCTTGCCGTCATGCATGCCCCAGCACCCCAGGCGTCCGGATGACCACGCGTCACATGGAGGTGGCCGGCACCGACGATTGAGCCGCGCGCACAACCATGTGCGTATGGGCCAGACGCATCAGATCCATCGCCAAGCCCTGCGCCATGCCGCGCTGCGCCATGGCTCCCAGAATGTGGTCATGCTCGGTTTTTTGCCCTGCTTGAAGATCACGAAGCATGGACGCCGTAAAGCGAGATCCCTTTTGTGTGAGCACGCTGAGCGCCTTGTCTGCCGACGTTTGTCCAATGGGATGGCCGCATTCGCGTGCCACAGCGCAACATTCACCAAACATCTGGCGCGCCAGCGCTTCGCCGTGCGGGGCGGCCACGATCTCGCCAACGGAGCCTTGGCATACCGTTGTCATGCCGGCAAGCGTGGCCAGGAAAACCCATTTATCCCACAAAGCCTGTTCGATATCGTTCGTGTAGCGGCTGTCGAACGCAGCGTTTTTGCACAAGTCGACAAACCCTTGCGCCAATGCCTCATGCGCTGGATCTCGGGCCCCGACGGTCAGGCTATGCAGATCGGTGAGTTGCCTGACGGCTCCGGAGGCCGTGATCATGGCAGCAATGTGGGCGACGCCCCCCATGACCCGTTGCCTGCCGAACTTTTGATCCAGGACGGCCAGATGGTCGATTCCGTTCAAGAACGGCAAGAAAACCGCTTGGCCCTGTGCCCTTGACACCGAAGCCAGCGCGTCTTCCAGGTCGTAGGCCTTGGGGGCCAGAATAATGAGGTCATAAATTGGCGTGACCTCGGCCGCAGTCACCGTGTGCGGATGCACAATGAAACTGCCGCTCGGCGTCTCAATGTGCAGGCCGTCGTGGTCGATGAGCTGTTTTCGCTTCTCACGCACCAGCAGGGTGATGTCGGCGCCCGCGCGCATGAGTTGCGCACCAAAGTAGCCTCCAATGCCACCTGCACCAAGAATCAGTATTTTCATGGATCCATGCCCCATGGCAAGCAAT
>JAKBCY010000112.1 GCA_021807445.1 Pseudomonadota bacterium | reverse complement strand
GAACCCTCCTCGAACAGGTCGATCGGGTAGGCCACGAAGGCGTAGAAGCAGGTGTCGTCGCCGGGCACGTCTTCGATGGCGTAGGCGCGCCCCTTGTAGTAATCCAGGTCGGTCAGCAAGTCGGTCCACACCGTGGTCCATGTGCCAGTGGAGGATTCGGCGGCCACTGCCGCGGCGGCTTCCTCGCGGTCCACACCCGACTGCGGTGTGATCTTGAAACAGGCCAGGATGTCCGAATCTAAGGGCGCGTATTCCGGCATCCAGTAAGTCTGCCGATACTCCTTAACGCCTGCTTCATACTTTTTTACGCCCATGTTTGCTCTCCTAATGACGTAGTCGATAAATGCAATGGATTCTTCATGTGAGTCCTGCACCTCTTTGCGGGGGCGCTGCCCCACAAGGGGAACAAGGAAATTTTTGGGGGATAATCCAGCGTTTTTAGATGCTTGGGTCGCATTGTGAAGGATTCGACGTTTTAATAAAAGTTAAAAGAATTTATTATTATGTTTTACGATTGCTTAGCATGAACAATGCCTATCCGCCACGCCACTCTGCACCAACTCAAGATCTTCGCTGCCGTGTCCCGGCACATGAGCTTCACGCGCGCTGCTGAGGAACTGCACCTGACGCCGCCAGCCCTGTCCATCCAGGTCAGGCAACTCGCCGAAGCTGTCGGTCAGCCCCTCTTCAATCAGATCGGCAAGAAGATCTTCCTTACCCCGGCCGGGGAGGCTCTGATGATGGCCTGTCGAGACGTACTCGACAGGCTGGAGCGCCTCACTCAAGAGTTGGCGGCGCTTCAGGGATTGGAGAAAGGCAGCCTGAAGCTAGCCACGCTTTCCACCGCCAAGTACTTTATCCCTCGCATGCTGGGGGCGTTTTGTGCGAAACATCCCGGTGTCGATACCGCGCTGTTTGTCGGTAATCGGGAGGAACTTCTGGAACGGCTAGTGCGGAACCAGGACGATCTCTACATCCTCGGCCAGCCGCCAGCGCACATAAATGTCACAGCAAAGCCCTTTGCCGACAGTGCACTGGTGGTGGTGGCGCCGCCAGACCATCCCCTGCTGTTGGAAAAGGATATTGCCCCATCGCGCCTGCGAGACGTTCCTTTCATCCTGCGCGAGCCCGGTTCGGGAACGCGCTTGGCCGCCGAGAAGTTCTTCGAGCGGCATGGTGTCTCCATTAAAACCCGCATGGAGTTTGGAAGCAACGAGGCTGTCAAGCAGGTCGTGGTTGCCGGTTTTGGTATAACCGTACTGTCTGATAGCACGGTAGGCGCCGAACTCGCGAGGGGGGAACTGGCGGTACTCGACGTGCGTGGTTTTCCACTGGGTCGCAAGTGGTATGTCGTCTACCCAACAGGAAAGCAGCTTACCCCGATCGCCAGTGCGTTCTTGGAGTACCTATTCGCTGGATCAGCCTCTGGCGAAGGTGCACAATAACATGGCATTTCTCGATTTTCACTGAGGTTGGACCGGGATTTCGCTACAGGTCAAAACTAGAGTACGGTCGTTTGTGACCAAGCCGCAGCGGCCAAGGAGCACAAGCGATGAAGAAGAGCAGGCTCACTGAAGAGCAGGTTGACTACGCCCTGCGACTGGCGGAATCGGGTACGCCTGCTGGCGATGTGTGCCGGCAAATGGGCATCAGCGAGGCGACCTTCTACGTCTGGAGGAAGAAGTACGCGGACATCGGCGTTGCCGAGCGGGGCCAGTCGCGACAACCGGCCCGCCCTTGAATGCGTCGAGCATGCGCAGCAGCTTGCCGACGGCCTGAGGATCATCGGCAGGTGCTGCCATGTGCCTGTGGTTGACCGGCGCCCACGCAGCGCAGGCGTCGGATCGGCCGTTGCGCGCCCAGTTGCAATGGCGAACCGGATGACTTGGCCGATGTTCTGCAGGGCGCGGTGGCCAGTTTCCTTGGTTCCGCGGCCTTCGATGCGCCGCAAAACTTCCAGGATGTCCGCAGCCATGAAGGTCGCGATCGGGCGTTTGCCGATGTATGGGAACACGTAAAGCTCGAGCCGGCGCACGACCTTGTCGCAGTGGCTGGCCGCCTTGGTGGCGAGATGGCGCTCGAACCAATCGCGGGCGACCAACTCGAAGAAGTCGGCGGCGCTGGGTCCGGTGCACCTCGCCAGGATCCTGGCCCGCCGCAAGCATCGAGCGCGCCTCGAACGCTTTTTGGCGCGCCTGCTTGAGGCTGACCTCGGGAAGCTTCCCGAGCGCGAGGCGCTTCTCCTCGCCGAGGAAACGGTAGTTGAGGCGCCTGAGCCTGCCGTTAGCCGACGAGATCTCAAGGTACAGGCCCTGGCCGTCGAACAAGCGAATAGGCTTGGTGCTGGGTTTGGCGGCGTCGATCGCCTTCTGAGTCAGAACCGTTGGGGGGATCTCCAGGAAAATGCCCCCAAATATGCCGTCACGACTTCACGGCTGGCAACGAACGACACCGAACAACAGCGGAATGAAAAAAGCCGGAAATGCTTGATTTCTCAAGATCTTCCGGCTCTGTGCGAACGTGTACGCACAATGTACTGGTGGCCAGGGGCAGAATCGAACTGCCGACACGCGGATTTTCAGTCCGCTGCTCTACCGACTGAGCTACCTGGCCGCATTCACATTGCACGCGTGCTGGGTCGATGAGACTCCGACCCTCACACCCATTCAGGTGCGCGCCTGCAACGAAAGCCCGCAATCATAGCAAACCAGCGGACTCACGATTGGGATGGACCGTCTTCCGAGGTTTGTTGGGTGATCTGACCTTTGCGACCGGATCGACCCCAGTCCACACCGAGCTGCTTGAGCTTGCGGTACAGGTGTGTGCGTTCGAGCCCAGTCTTGTCTGCGACTCGGGTCATACTTCCACCTTCGCGTGCGAGATGAAATTCAAAGTAGGCGCGCTCGAAGTCATCTCGTGCTTCACGCAGCGGGCGGTCAAGGGGGAATGACTGCTCGGCAACCAACGGTGGCGGCGGCTCCGGCGCCGGCTTGGCCGCTGGCGGCGCGACCAGCTCTGCGCGCGACTTGGGCGCAGGCTTGCTCAAACCTTGCTCGACGGCCCGAAGCAGTTTTTGCAAGGCGATCGGCTTCTCCAGAAAAGCCATCGCACCGATGCGGGTCGCCTCCACAGCGTTATCGATGGTTCCATGGCCCGACATCATGATCACCGGCATCGTCAGCTGGCCCGCCCCGGCCCACTCCTTGAGCAGGGTGACGCCGTCCGTGTCGGGCATCCAGATGTCGAGCAGTACAAGATCGGGCTGGTACTGCATGCGAATCTCGCGGGCCTGCTGGGCGTTTTCGGCTGCTTCAACCGTGTGGCCCTCATCACTCAATATTTCGGACAACAGATCGCGAATGCCGATTTCGTCGTCCACTACCAGAATGCTTGCCATACGCTCAAAGGGTTCCGAAGTTTGCTGTCATGCGACGCCGCTTGGCGTTGGGCATGTCACAGCGGGAAATATAAGGGATACACGAGACCCGCCTGATAAGGTCGACGATGCCAGATTTTGCACGTCCACGCGCGCATGGTGCTCCTCAGCAATTTTTTTCACCACCGCTAAACCCAAACCCGTGCCGCGCGGCTTGGTTGTGACGTAGGGCTCAAAAGCACGCGACAGCACTTTATCGCTGAAGCCAGGGCCACTGTCCACCACCGATAGCCGCACACGCTGTGCGCCGCTGTTCGACGAACGGTAGGTCTCGGTGCGAATGCTCACCTCGCGTCGTGCTTGACCGGCTACCGCGTCAAGCGCATTTTGCAGCAGGTTGTGAATGACCTGCCGCAACTGGGTGGCATCCCCCTCGATATAGGGCAGCAGCGGCGCGAGTTCAGCACGCACAATCGGGGCATCGTCACTCTGTGCAGCATCGCGCGTGCTCATGCCGCTGTAGAGATTCAGGACATCGCCCACCAGACTGTTGAGGTCCATGGGCGCAAGCTGCGTCGCCGGCGTGCGCGCGTAGTCGCGAAACTCATCGACCATGCGTCGCATGGCAGTGACCTGGTTGACGATAGTGGTCGTGGCTCGACCCAGCATTTCACGATCGGCGCCTTCAAGTTTGCCCGCCAGCTTCATTTGCAAGCGCTCGGCGGACAGCTGAATAGGAGTCAGCGGATTTTTGATTTCATGCGCCAGTCGCCGTGCCACCTCACCCCAGGCCAGGGAGCGCTGTGCCGAGATGAGTTCGCTGATGTCATCGAACACGACCACGGCCGCGCTTTGCCCTGGCAGCGCCAGCCGCGCCCCACGCACGAGAAGATTGAGCGCCGTTTCGCTTCCCGGCGGGATGTAGTCGATCTGTTTGAGCCAGTGGTCGGCACCGCCACTGCCCATGAGTTCCTGAAACGCGGCCTCGATGGCCGTCGCAAACGGCTCAAGGCTTTCGACGCGGCCGATCGTCGTTCCGATGCACCCCTGCAGCGGCACGCGCAAGACACGTGTGGCGCTCGGGTTTGCCAGTGTCAGGCGCATGCCATCACCCAGCACCAGAACGCCTGCCGAGAGGTTATCCAGGACGCTTTGCAAATACGCACGCGATGCCTCGAGCGCAT
This sequence comes from Pseudomonadota bacterium, assembly GCA_021807445.1. Lineage (GTDB taxonomy): Bacteria > Pseudomonadota > Gammaproteobacteria > Burkholderiales > Burkholderiaceae_C > Thiomonas_A. The sequence goes on along the minus strand of JAKBCY010000112.1, from coordinate 3,535 downwards.
GCCGACTGGTTTCCGCTTGCTGGCGCGCCTCCGCCAGCTGCGCCGTCATCTCGTTGAATGAGCGCGTCAGCGTGCCGAGCTCATCTGCCGACTGCAACTCCGGGCGCGGCCGCAGATCCCCTCCTGCCACGGCCTTCATCCCGTCAGCCAGCAACAGCAGCGGACGTGCGAGCTGGTTGCCCAGGAGCACAGCCATCAAGACCGCGGCGAAGACGGCGAGAAAGAGGGTCAGGGTCAGCGTCGAGATGTACATGCGCCGCAACCCCTCGCGTCCCAGTGCGCGCTCCTGATACTCTGCGTACGCACGTTGAACCTCCAGCGCGCTGCGCGAGATGGCCGATGGCACGTTCTGCACCAACATCAGGTAGCGCTGGTGCCCGGGCAACAGCAGGCTGTGGGAAGGCAGCGGCACGACCACGCGCAGCTTCAGGTTTTGGCCACCCGCGGCCACCCCGTCATCCCCCCCTTCCACACTCGCCAATTGCCCCATCAGGCGTAGCTGGCGCATCGACTCCGCACCCGGCAGGTCCGGGACGAGGGCGAAGGGATTGCCCCCGGCCGTCGCCAACACGTTGCCGTTGCTGTCGAACACCGTGGCCTGCTCGGCGCCGATCTGCTGCAGCAACTGCTCGAGCTCGATGGGAGCGACGCCGCCGTGCCCATCACCGATCTGTCCGGCCACGTTACGGGCCTTGGTCTGTAGATCGGCAAGCAACACGTCCAGCGTCGTGCGCCCAAGATTGAGGCCTGAGTCAAGGGCTCGCTCGACCTTCACGTCGAACCAGGTTTCGATGCTTCGCGCAACAAACTGGTAGGACACGACATAGATCACCACACCGGGCAGCACCCCGACCAATGTGAACACGATCGCGAGCTTGAACAACAACCGGCTGCCGAAACGGCGCCTGCGTAGTCGCCAAAGCAGGCGCATCGACAACCCGAGGATCAGCAGCAGAAGTAGCCCGGCGACGGCGATGTTGATCCAATAAAGCGCGCCGAAATAAGGGTTCACCGCCTCAGTGTTCTTGGTCGACACCGCCAGCAGGAAGACCAGGAAAACCACCAGCGGCAGGCCCAGGGCCAGCGCCGTCCAGGCGGCTACCCGGGTGATGCGGTTGACTGTGGAGGGTTCCATACGAAACTGGTCGGTGGAAAGTCAGCCTGGAGCTGCCAGTCTGATTTGGAGCCGACGTTGATCTGAAACGGGCGCGGCAGTTGGGACAGGTCGAGCTCAAAACTCCCCTGGACTTGGTACGTCAGACCCACGTGAAGATCCTTCGCCTCGGCAACCTTCAGATGCAGCACATGCTGGACATGGTTCAGAGCCTCCTCGAGCGAGCCGTAGTTCTTTTGCAGAGCACCGGTGGACACGCGATACGTTTCCAGCAGTGGCTGGTAGGCCAGACGAGTCAGCAATTTCGCGCTGCCAACCGTCTCGTCAAACCACCACCAACGCCCATGGGCAACACTGACCCGCGTGAGAAAATAGAGCGGAATGGCGCGATGCAACGCATCTTCCAGAGCGCGCGGCAAGGCGAACACCACGGTGGTGCTTGCATACACCCCACCGCTATCTTGCTCGATGCTGATGGGCTGTGCATCAACCGTAGCGGCGCGGACCGTTGCGCACGGCAAGCCTAGTGCGGTGGTGGCGGCCAGGCCCAAAGTGATCAGCCCGCGGCGGCGTGCGGGATCAGGGACCTGCGGTGGCGTCATGCGGAGGCGCGCTTTGCGAAAAGGGCATAGAAGAAACCGTCGCGCTCTGGCGACGTGCCGGGGAGGATTTGCCCAGGCGCAGCCAATGCTAACGCATCGGGATGGCGCCGCAAAAAGGACGCCGCCTGCTCGCCGCCCTCTTCCGGAAACACCGAACAGGTGGCGTAGAGCAAACGTCCACCTGGTGCGAGCAGAGGCCACAGCGCATCCAGCAGCGCCGTTTGCTGCGCGGCGAGCTTGGCGACATCGGCCTCCTGCCGCAACCAGCAAATGTCCGGATGACGACGCACGATACCCGAGGCACTGCAAGGTGCGTCGAGCAAAATGCGATCAAACGGCGCGCCATCCCACCACTGGTCGGGATGCGCCGCGTCCGCGGTTGCGATGCGTGCCGGGGGCAGGCGCAGTCGAGCCAGCGTGCCACCAATGCGTGCAGCGCGCATCGCATCCTGGTCGAGCGCAAGCACATCGCACTCCACAAGCTCCAGAATGTGAGCGGTTTTGCCACCAGGTGCTGCACAGGCATCGAGCACGCGCATGCCAGGTCTCACCTCGAGCAAGACCGCCGCACGCTGTGCCGAGACATCCTGCACGCTGACGGCGCCCGCGTCGAATAGCGGCAACTCCTGCACGGGCACAGGGTTGCGCAGCACAAGGGCCTGGTCGAGACCGGGCCCCTCGGGCGGGTCGCCATCGAGCCCCTGTTCCCGCAGCAGCGCCCGATACGCATCGCGCGTGCCCCAGCGTGCGTTGACCCGCAAGGTCATCGCAGGATGATGTGCTGCCGCGTCCAGTACGTCGCGCCAGCGCTCTGGATAGGCGGCCTGCAGATGAGTGATCCACCATGATGGATGGTTGTAACGCGCCACGTCTTGCAGCATCACTTGGGCCAACAAGACATCTCGCCCGGCCTGAAGCCGTCGCAGCAGCGCGTTGACCAGCCCCCGCGCGTGGCGCGTTCCGGGGTGCAACGCACAGGCCTGCACCGCCTCATTCACCAAGGTATGGTCAGCATAGGGGTGCGGTTCGGATGGGCTGCTCAACAGCGCCATGGCAACGAGAAGCAGATGTTCCAGTTCGGCCGGCTTGATGCGCTTGGGGTGCAGCGCAAGCAGCAAGGCACGAGCCCGCCCAAGGCCGCGCAGCGACTCGAAACTCAACGCTTGCGCCGCCCCGCGTTGGGCCGGGGTCCAGGCCTGTGCAAGCGCCAGGCGCGGCAAGGCCGAAGCCAGTGACTGGCCCTGCACGACGCACCCCAGCAGGTCGGTCGCAGCCCGAAGATCGCGATGCAGCGGCCGGCGTTTGTGCGCAGCGTCAGCGGGGTCACCCGTACCCGATCCCGCGGGGATACCGGAGTTTTGTGGAGATGGAGTTTTCACGCGGCGCGATAATGCACTGCATCAGGACGCCGCGTCAACTTCCCTGGCCGCAAGATCACTCGACGAGTTTGCACAGGACTTGGAGAGACGCTTAGGGGCATAAATAGGCATAACCCTCGCGGTACTGCAGATTCGTCGCCTCAGCAACGCCCGAGGGCACGATCGTAGCGTCAAGAATCACGCGGTCCTTGGAGATGCCACGGTTGCTCAGCGTGTTGTTGCATACACGAAACGAGACACCTTTGCTGGCCAGGTCTCCGATATTTCCGGCGTACTCTGCACCCTTCGCATCCTTCGCGCCATTGAGCATGAAATCGATGCCTGCGCCGTTGCCCACGACCACGATTTTGGCCGTGGGATCCGCCGAGAGGTGGTTGCGCACATTGCCCAAGGCACGCGAAGCCTGCGCGTCCCCCTGCGTGATGTGATACAGAAGCGTG
>JAKBCY010000111.1 GCA_021807445.1 Pseudomonadota bacterium | reverse complement strand
AAACCTTTACGGGCTGCGGACAAATCCCGCGGCCACCCAGACCACAGCGTGAGAAACCTCATTCGTAGCGCAGGGCATCAGCCGGCTGCACGCGAGAGGCGCGCCAGCTCGGGTAGAGAGTCGCAAGCAGGGAAAGGAGCAGGGCAATGAGCGTGATGGCGAGGATGTCCGAGGCCTTTGGGTCGCTGGGCATCTTGTGAATGAGGTACACACTGCGAGGCAAGAACTGTGTTCGGAACAGCCATTCCAGAAAGCTCACAATGGGGTCGACGTTGAATGCGATGAGCGTGCCGAGCAGCACGCCGGATAGCACCCCAATCACCCCTGTAATTGCCCCTTGCACGACAAAAATACCCATGATCGACCGCGGGCTGGCTCCCTGCGTTCGCAAAATGGCGATGTCCGACTGCTTGTCAGTCACTGTCATCACCAGTGTGGACACAAGGTTGAATGCGGCCACCGCAACGATCATGGCGAGAATAATGAACATCATGCGTTTTTCGATGACCACAGCTTCGAACCAAGTGCGATTTTGCTGCGTCCAAGGCTGGGCCACCAAGCTTGGCGGCAGCATGCTCTGAAGCTGTTGGGCCACGCCTGGTGCATCGTCGATATTGCGGGTCTGCACCCGCAAACCCGTAGGCCCCCCCGAGAGAAAGATCTTTTCCGCATCCCCCATGTTCAGGAGTGCGAGTGTGCTGTCATACTCGTAGTGCCCCACATTGAAAATACCGACCACGCGCAGCGTGCGCAGCCGAGGGATCATGCCTGCAGGCGTGAGGCTACCGCTGGGCACCACCATGGTGACTTGGTCGCCAATTTCAACGCCAAGGCTCTGCGCCAAGTCGTTGCCGAGCACAACGTTGAAACTTCCTCGTCTCAATGCGCTGAGTGAGCCGGCGACCATATGCGCGGCAATAGCCGACACCTTGTGCTCCTGTGCGGGCTCGATTCCCCACGCCAGCACTCCATAAAGCGTATTTCCCTGCGCCAGCAGGGCCTGGCCCGACACGAAAGGCGCTGCCCCAGTCACAGCCGGGTCACGCTGCACGATCTTGGCAACGTCATTCCACTCCGGGATCGGCCCGCCATTCACGCTGAATATCTGGATATGGGGAATGACGTTGAGCATGCGATCACGCACTTCCGTCTGAAACCCGTTCATCACCGAGATCACCACGATGAGCGCCGCGACGCCTAGCGCGATGCCCGCCACTGAGATGAACGATATGAAAGAGATGAATCCGTTGCGCCGCGTGCGCCGTCCGGCTCGCGTGTAGCGCCAGCCGATGAGAAGCTCAAAGGGCCAGGTGGTGGGGGGTAGCAGAGGTGTAGACATGGGGGCGCAGTGTACGGTTTCGGCGTGCAGATGAGTCATCCTAGGCGTGCGCATGCACGATAGGAGTCGAACCGCCTATGCTTCATACACCATCTTTCCTGGAGAAATGATCCATGACCTATTCGACCCCCATGGTCTATCGCCGCCTCGGCCGCAGCGGGCTTCAAGTCAGCTTGCTCTCATTTGGCTCCTGGGTCACGTTCCACAATCAGGTCAATACCACGGGCGTGCGCGAGATGCTGGCCGAGGCACGCGACGCTGGCGTCAATTATTTTGACAACGCCGAGGTCTACGCCAACGGTGAGAGCGAACGCCTGATGGGCGAGGCGCTGGCCCAGCTCAAGTGGGACCGGCTGGATTACGTCGTCTCCAGCAAATTTTTCTGGGGCCTGGACCGCGGAGCCCCCGGCAGACCCCGCGTCAACGGGTGTGACACGCTCAACCGCAAATACCTGATGCAAGCGGTGGACGGCAGCTTGCAGCGTCTGGGCTTGGATTTCATGGATCTCATTTTTTGCCATCGCGCCGACCCGCACACGCCTGTGGAAGAAACCGTATGGGCGATGCATGACATTATTGAGAAAGGCAAGGCGCTTTACTGGGGCACTAGCGAGTGGACAGCCGATGAAATCCGATCCGCCTGGGACATCGCCGATCGCCACCATCTGCACAAGCCCGTGATGGAGCAGCCGCAGTACCACCTGTTCCACCGTCGTCGTGTGGAGCGTGAGTATGCGCGGTTGTATGAAGATATTGGCCTCGGGCTAACCACATGGAGCCCTCTGGCCTCCGGTCTTCTTACGGGCAAATACCGCAAGGGCATTCCTCCCGATAGCCGTGGAGCGTTGGAAAGCGTGTCGTTTCTGCGTGATGGCCTGCTCGACGCACGCAAAAATGCGGCGGTGGGCGAACTCGAACGGGTTGCCCAAGACCTGGAATGCACCGTCGCTCAACTGGCGCTGGCATGGGTGGCGCATAACCCGCAGGTAAGCACGGTGATTCTGGGAGCTTCGCGGCTAGCACAGTTGCAGGAAAACCTGGGCGCACTGGATGTACTACCCAAACTCGGGGTGGATGTATTACAGCGTATCGAAGCCATCACCGCCGGCCTGGCGGACTAACCCTTGCGGCGGCCCGCCTACGGGTTTCGTTTGTTAGCCCGTACCTGATCGCCGGAACACCTTGTCCGCTCGCGCCTGATCGGTGGGGCGGGTCACAATCTGGTCCACGTTCACGTGCGCAGGGAGCGTTGTGGCCCAAACGACCGCATCGGCAATGTCGTCAGCCCTGAGCGGTCGCGTGTCGGCATAGACCTTGGCCGCGCGCTCGATATCTCCCGCGAATCGCACTAGGGAAAAATCGGTCTCCACGAGTCCGGGATCGATCTCGGTCACGCGTAGCGGCTGTCCAAGCCATTCCAGCCGCAAGGTCTCACTGATGGCACGTACGGCATGCTTTGCAGCCGTATAGCCTGCGCCACCCGCGTAGGTCGCAAAGCCTGCGATGGATCCAATGTTGATGACGTGCCCGTCGCCGCTGGCGAGAAGTTGTCCGTGAAGCGCGCGAGTCATCCGGGTCAGCCCCAACACATTGCTTTGGTACATCGCCAACCACTGGTCTTTGTCGAACTCCGCCACCGGCGCCAAGCCCAGGGCGCCACCCGCATTGTTCACCAAGACATGCACTTGCCCTGGCAGGGCTGCAGCGAAGGCCTACACACTTGCCCTGTTCGTGACGTCAAGCGCGAGCGCATGACCTGGGATGGCTTTTGCCACGCTCGTGAGTCGGTCTAATCTGCGCGCTCCAAGGTAGAGGGTGTAGCCGGCCGCAGCCAAGGCGCGGGCCGACGCCTCACCAATGCCAGAGGAGGCCCCGGTGACGACAGCAATCTTGTGCTCAGTCATGGCAGATTTACGCAACATAGGTCAGGCGGAAGGTGCATCGTATGCGTGGCTGCTTAAATGTGCGACGTCTTTTTTCTCGATCCGGATCAAGTCAAGCAAAACCGAGGCGATGGATGCTGGCTGGAAGGAACGGGTGCCACTTATCGGTCTTGCGGGCAATGGCGCGTGATTTCACGGGCGGCGTCAGCGGATAATGCGGGCATGCATACCGTCTTGATTGACGCCGCGCCCGCGGCTGGGAGTACTTGGCAACAAGCGCTCGTCCTCAACACCATGCCGCAGCTCAGCCGCAGCTTGCGTCTGGCTGAAGTTATCCAGCAGGAGGCGCTGCTTGAGGGCGCCGAAGCGGCCTGGCTGACGCCCGCAGAGCGATGGGTCTGCTTGGCGCTGGGCTTGGGCACGCAGACGATAGCTGCCGAGGCAGCGATTACAAAGCCGACCACGATTGCCGATTCAGTCCGAGAGTTGGCGCCTGGCGTCGAGCGCGGGCCATGGGGCGCACTTGCTGCACTTGGTGCCGGAACAGATCTGCGCGGGCTGCCCTGGGGCCTAGCGCTACCGGCGCATCTCGAGTTGGGGCGCGAGAGCCTCAGCCTTGCCGATCCGACAGCCTTGTTGTTGACTAACGAAGAGGCACAAGCGTTGCTCAGTGCCGTACAGCCGCTAACGAGCGAGGCTGGCTGGTTTCTGGACGCGAGAGAGCCTGCGTGCTGGCTGGTTGCGCACCCGAGTCTGGCTGAAGTTGTGACCGCTGATCCGGCCCGTGCCATCGCGCGCAACGTGGCCACGTGGATGCCCGCCGGAGCGGCTGCGCGGCCTTGGCGGCAGTTGCTCACAGAAATTCAGATGGTGTGGCAACACCACCCGGTGAATGAAGCCCGCGTGCGGGCGGGCCAGCCAGAAGCCAACACACTATGGTTGCATGGATGTGGCACGCTACCCGCCGATCTCCGTAATCCCTTTTTGCTGCTTGGGGAGCCTCCCGCGCATGCGACCGCTTGGTGGCGTGCGGCGAATTCTGGCCTAGCCGTGCTGCCGGCCAGCCGCCGTCCCCATCAACTCCAGGTTGTCCAGCCACGGACGACGCGAGAGGCGGGCTCCCATATGCTCAAGGGCACGATTGAGGGGCTTGACCAGCTCGCAGCAGATGTGATTGAGCGAGCGTTACAAGACCACGCTGGCGTTCGGGTTGTGCTTGCTGGTGAGCGGCGCTGGATTGCGCTCGAGCTTCGACGCGCGCGCCGTTGGCAGTTTTGGCGCAGGGCCGATGCGCATGTGTTGCTGGGTCTGGTGTAAGAAATGAAGTTCGTATTGCGTGATGCGCCACCGCGCATAGTGCATCGGCTGCAGTGTGCGGGCGTGCACCCGCTGCTGGCGCGCCTCCTCGCCGCGCGGGGCGTGAGCGACTCAGCGGAGATGGACGCAGAGCTTTCTGCTCTGCTGGCGCCGGCTCTGCTCAAGGGGGCTGAGCGGGCGGCCCAGATTTTGGCCGATGCAGTAATTCGCGGTGAGGAGTTGTGCATCGTTGCTGATTATGACTGCGATGGCGCCACCGCTTGTGCCGTGGGGCTGCGTGGCCTGCGAATGATGGGCGCACGCGCTGGCTATGTCGTTCCAAACCGCTTCACGACGGGTTATGGCCTGTCCACCGCAGTGGCTGAACTGGTCGCGCAGCGGCCAAAGGGAAAACCGGATTGGATTGTCACAGTGGACAACGGCATCGCGAGCGTTGAAGGTGTCGCGCGAGCCCACGAGCTCGGTATGCGCGTGTTGGTTACAGACCATCACCTGCCAGGATCGCAATTGCCGGAGGCTGATGGCATTGTCAACCCAAACCAACCGGGGTGCCCCTTTCCAAGTAAGAGTCTGGCCGGCGTGGGTGTGATGTTTTACGTCCTTCTGGCATTGCGTGCCGAGCTGCGCGCGCGAGGCGCCTTCACGGCCGCTACGCAACCGAGGCTTGACAGCTTGCTGGACCTTGTTGCGCTGGGGACCGTGGCAGATGTCGTGCGCCTCGACGCCAACAATCGGGTGCTGGTCGCGCATGGCTTGAAGCGCATTCGAGCAGGTCGCATGCAGCCAGGCTTGCGTGCGTTGCTCAGCGTTGCGGGACGCGACGCGAACGACGCAAGCACTTTCGATCTAGGCTTTGCCGTGGGGCCGCGCATCAATGCGGCGGGGCGTTTGGCCGACATGACCTTAGGCATTGAATGCCTGCTGACCGACGATGCGGAGCAAGCGCTGCACCTCGCGCAGACGCTGGACGCCATCAATCGTGAGCGACGCGGTATTGAGAGCACGATGCGCGAACAGGCGCAAGAAGCGCTTGCACGCTCGCAGCAAAATGGTCAAGCATTAGATCGGGCCGCAATCAGCCTGTTCTCCGCGGACTGGCACGAGGGTGTCGTCGGCATCGTTGCTGGCAGGCTTAAGGAGATCCATCATCGACCAACGTTCGTATTTGCACCAGGCACCGACGGTTGTTTGCGCGGATCGGGACGCTCCATTGCAGGCTTTCACCTTCGCGATGCGCTGGACTTGATCTCCAAGCGTGAGCCTGGCTTGCTCCTGCGTTTCGGTGGTCATGCGGCTGCTTCGGGGTGCACCATTTCAGTCGATGGATTCGCGCGCTTCGCAGCGGCCTTCGAGGGTGTGGCGCAGGAATGGCTGTCGCCGGAGTTGCTGGCGTGCAAGTTGGATGTGGATGGCGAGCTGTCGCCTGAGTGGTATGTGCCTGATGTCGCGCGACTGTTGCAGTCCCAAGTTTGGGGCCAGGGGTTCAATGCGCCAATTTTCGCGAGCCGCATTGAGGTGCTGCGGCAAGGGCAAATTGGAAGCAATCATTTGAAAGCGCGGGTGCGGGTGCTCGATGGCTCGTCGGGATCTCGCATGACGCGCGAATTGGTGGCCTGGAATCGCACCGACTTCTTGCCAGAGAAGGCCCACGTTGCGTGGCGTCTGGACTCGAACACATGGCAGGGGCGAACCCAGGTGCGCATGGTCCTTGAGGCGGTGGAAGATATCGACTGAGTTTACGTTGTTGCATTTGTCGCGCGTGGCGGGGAACAGACGACAAAATCTTGGTCAACGTATCGCTTACGCGTATGCTTTGCGGCTATGCAGAAATCAGAATCTGGCGACCGGCTGACAGAGAAGCCACTGAAAGACGAGTCGCACCGGACGATCGTGGACACCGACGTTGCCACTGAGCTGGATCTGTTGCTGCTTAGTGCTGACGAAGAGCCGGTGCTATATCCCGAGTTGCTTCAGTTTTTGCTTCAGCGCGCGGGCGTGGACGGTGTATGGCTCGGCCACCGTGGTGACGACGGCGAAATCGTTTTTGATGCGGCCGCTGGTACGGGCATGGCCGCCTATCTTGACGACGTTCACATCCACATCGGCGAGGCGGGTGATGCGCTCGGGCCAGCCTCGCTTGCGTGGCACACGGGCTTGCCGCAGATCGTCGTCGATTGGGCGCACGACGCACGCACAGCGAGCTGGCGTCTCGAAGGCGAACGAGCGGGTTGGCGCGGCTCAGTCACGCTGCCGTTGCAGGGTGCTGATGGCCGGCGGGATCTGCTCGCCCTCTACAGTCGCGAATCCGGATTTTTCCAGGAAATCCACCACCAGCGATTGGTCTGGCATTTGCACACGGTCCTGGGTCTCAAGCTGGGGCGCATGCGGCTTTTGCGTGCCTTGCGCGAACAGGGGCAGACTTTGCACCTGCTCAAGGCAGCAATGGATGCCACTGACGTTGGGGTGAGTGTGGTTGATGCGCAGACGGGCGATTACCCGTTGGTATATGTCAACCCAGCCTTCACTCGTATCTCCGGTTACACGCAAGCCGAAGCATTAGGCCGAAACTGTCGATTTTTGCAAGGAGGGGAGCGTGAGAAGGGACCTCTTGATGAGGTGCGCGCGGCATTACGCGAGGGGCGCAGTTGTAGCGTCGAATTGCGCAATATCCGGGCCGACGGCACCCCGTTCTGGAATGCCCTCAGTCTTTCGCCAGTGCGCAACGACACCGGCACGCTTACCCATTTCGTCGGGCTCATGACCGATGCGAGTGCGCGCCATGCCCTCCAAGCTGAGCATGAGAGCACTCAGGGCCTCTATCGCGCATTGCTTGCTGAGGAAGAACTTGTGCTTGGCACCAGTGACCTCTCCGAAATGCTCCAGCAGGCTTGCGAGCGCCTCACGGCGAGTGGGCTATTCCATGCAGCGTTGGTCGGACGCGCGGGCGTGCAAGGCCATATTGACATCTTGGCTCAATCTGGAAGCGTGCACATTAGCGAGGAGTGGTATCGCCCGAATGTGCAGGGAGAATTTGCTGATCAAAGCTTGGCTGTGCAGGTTTGGAACAGCAAGCAACTGCAGTTCAGCAACGACTATTTGAATGAGCCTGCCTACGCCTTGTATCGTGACAAACTGCGAGCTGCAGGTGTGCGATCGGTGGCCATTGCACCCATTTTTCGCGGTGGACACCGTTGGGCAATGCTCGGTGTGGTGTCAGGGCAGATCGGCATCTTCACGCCTGCAGTCCTGGAGCTTCTTGAGCGCGTTGCCCGGCTCATCGGCCACGGACTCGACGCGTTTGACCTGCGTCGTCGCCTGCAGCAGGAGCACAGGCATATCTCATGGCTTGCCGAGCACGATTTGCTCACCGGCTTGCTCAACCGGCGCGGCTTGCACCTGCGCTTGGAAGAAGCACTGTCGCAGGTCGATGCACAGGGTGGGTTTGTCGCCGTGGGCATTCTTGACTTTGACGATTTCAAGCAATTTAACGACAGCTATGGGCACGCTGCTGGGGACACACTGCTGCGCACCATAGCGACGCGCCTTGTGGAGGCTGTGCGTTCCAGCGATACCGTGGCCCGACTGGGT
>JAKBCY010000110.1 GCA_021807445.1 Pseudomonadota bacterium | reverse complement strand
CGGTGAGCAGCCCCTTGGCGAGCAACAATCGCTGCGTCTGGGCATACGCCACTGGCGGCACGCCGAACTCGGCCTCGAAGATCCGCCGCAGATGCCGTGGGGTGACGCCCACGCGTCGGGCCACGCCGCTCAGCCCGGCGTTGTCCGTCAGGCTCTGGTCGATCAGCGCGGCGGCAGCTCGGGCGAGCTGGCCCGATAGGTCGAGCACACCATGACCCGGGGCCAGTTCGGGCCGACAACGCAGGCAGGGGCGATAGCCCGCCTGCTCGGCAGCCGCAGCGCTGGGATAGAAGAAGCAGTTGCGCCGCAGCGGCGTGCGCACCGCGCACACCGGCCGACAGTAGACCCCGGTGGACGACACGCCGATGTAGAACCAACCGTCGAATCGCCGATCGCGCGTCAGCAGGGCGCTGTAGCAGGTGTCAGGATCGAGTTTCATACAGTCACTCTAGTCCCTCGGCGCACTGTCGTCTGGCCGAAAACGGACATCAGAATGTTTCACCTGGACGACCTCGGCATCGAGATGAGCCCTGAAGAATGGCGGCGGATCGAAAGACCCAAAGGTGAGGCCGAGCCCACCAGGTCTGGTCTCCCGACTGCCCGGGGGAACGCCGCCCTGGAGCAATGGATCCTCGTCACCACGATGCGCTGGCGCATCGAACGCCATTTCCAGGACCACGAGCAGGAGTTCGGACCCTCACATGACGAGGGCAGGGGCTGGCAGGGATTTCATCTCCATGCCACCCTGTGCAGGGCCGCTTACGGCTTCCTCGTTGCCCGGGGGCCTCAGCCATGGCGGCTCACAAGAATCGGGCTCGATCACGAACGCCTTCCTCACCCTTTGGGCCTCGGCACGGTGCCGGGGATCGCGACGCATCCGCCGGGTCATCCCAGGGCGATGCGGGCCGGCCCCGAAATGGCCAATCCCCGCATCGCTCCCGCCTGTGTCCAGGAGGCGCTCCCGGTCAGCCGGCGGCGTCCTTGCGCTTGCAGCGCATCTTGGCCTTTGCTCTGGCCGCCTCAAGCGGCACGTGCGAGCACATCGCTCCGGCCGCCGCACGACCAGGACGCTACTTCTGCGCCGGGTAGGCCACGTAGATTTCCACTCGACGGTTGAGCGCGCGACCCGCCTCGGTCTGATTGCTGGCCACGGGATTCTGCGGCCCCATGCCCTGCGTGGCAATGCGCTGCGGCTGCACGCCGCGCGAAACCAAGTAGTTCTTTACGCTGAGCGCACGGTTTTGCGACAAGGGGTAATTGATCGCGTCGCTGCCTGTGTTGTCCGTAAAGCCCAGGATCTGGACCGACTCGCTGGGATTTTGCGTTAACCCATTAGCCAGTTCATTCAGCGCGGGGTAAAGGTTCGCATTGAGCTGAGCGCTGCCCGTGGCAAAACCCGCAGCGGCAGGCACGTTGATCTTCAGCCGGTTATCCGCCGTTTGCGTCACCTGCGCACCAGTTCCAGCGGTCGCCTGCTGCATCTGCTGCTTTTGCTTCTCCAGATGTTGGTTCCATAGGTAGCCACCCGCGGCACCAACCGCGGCACCCAGAGCCGCGCCCTGCAGTGCGCTGGAGCCTGTATTGCCGCCCGCCGTGAGCGCTCCGAGCACAGCACCAGCGGCCGCCCCGATGCCGGCGCCGGACGCCGTGCTTTTCTGGGATTGGGACATATTCGCGCAGCCGCCGAGTGCAATTGTGGCTGCAACGGTAAGGGAGATGCTTCTCTTCAGCATGGTCATCCTCCTGGAGTTGACGTGTTAACGAGGCCACCCGTTGGGTGGCATGGACCGAGTGTACCGGCCAATCTGACGTGGTGAATAGGTGCCGGGGGCTCTGCCCAGCCCGAACTTAAACGGCTCCATGGCGTCACAGATCAATAAGGCTGAGTTGCCGCCGTGGCCGCTCCATCGCCTTGGGTTCTTTGGGAGAATGCAATGCACGGCCAACAACCGACGCCCAGCATGCGTTGGCACGTCAACGATATTCACTTCTCAGCTGTTGACTGTGCACGCATGCGTGAGCGCGATGACCTGTTCCTGCTCGTGTGCAGCGCCTCGTTCGTCGAAAGCGGCTCCGACACGTACACCCGAAACCTTGTGGACTATTTCGCTGGCGACACGGAAGTTGCCAGCTGGCTGATTGAGCACTGGGAGCCCGAGGAACTGCAGCACGGGCGCGCCCTCAAGACCTACGTCCAGCACGTGTGGCCGGCATTCGACTGGGATACGGCCTACGCGGATTTTTTCGCCGAATATTCCAGGCTGTGTACTACGGAAGAGCTGGAGCCGACCCGTGCGCAGGAAATGGTTGCGCGCTGTATCGTTGAGATGGGGACAACGACTTACTACCAGGCGCTTGCCACCGCTTGCGACGAGCCCGTTTTACGCGACTTGGCGTGGCGCATCCGCACCGACGAGGTGCAGCACTACAAACACTTCTACCAGTTCTTTCTTCGCTACCAAGGCCTGGAAAACACCCAGCGAAGGCAGGTCATCGCTGCGCTTTGGCGGCGCGTGAACGAATTGCGGCAGAGCGACGCCACCATCGCCTTACGCCACGCCGCCGCCTGGCGCTTTCGGGGCAGGCAGGACGCACCAACCGCTGCCGTCATCAACAAGCGTGTGTACGCGCTGATGGGTGCCGAATACCCCGTTGGGTTGGCCGTGCGCATGACGCTCAAGCCGCTACGCCTCGGTGGACGCATGCAGCGGTGGGTTGAGCGACCCTTGGCCGCGATGGTGCGCCAAGTGCTGTTGTATTGACCGGCGAGACAGTGCTCCGACACCGCATCCCGAGAGGGCGTCAGCAAGGCGTCAGCAAACCGATAAACGCCAGGTGGATGACGCCTGCGGCGATACCCGAGTGCGCTACTCGGATACTTGTTCACGAACGCTTTCCCGAGAGAACACAGCGGCCTATAGTGGGTTAGCGGATGCTCTTTTCAGAGGCGAGTGTCCGGCCCCAAAGACGGCGGGAACCGGGTCCGAATGGACGCGCTAGACGAGGAGACAAAAGATGCAAAAGTCGCTGCACATTGATCCGGATAAATGCACCGGTTGCCTTCAATGCGAGATGGCGTGCTCATATGAAAATTATGAGACATTCAACACCGCAAAGAGCCGCATCAAGGTCTTCGATTTTCACGAGACCGGCCGCAAGGTTCCCTACACCTGCACGCAGTGCGACGAGGCTTGGTGTTTGCACGCGTGCCCCGTGGAGGCCATCAAAGTCGATGCCACGACCGGTGCCAAAATCGTGCTTGAGGACACCTGTGTGGGCTGCAAGGTTTGCACCATCGCCTGCCCCTTTGGAACGGTCAATTACGTCGCTGATACGGGCAAGGTTCAAAAGTGCGATCTTTGTGGAGGAGCGCCTGCCTGCGCCGAAGCCTGCCCAACCAGCGCCATCACCTACGTGGACGCAAGCTGGACAGGGCTGTCGCGCATGCAGCAGTGGGCTGACAAGCTCGGCAACCAAAACGCGGCGGTCTGAAGCCAACGCTTCAGCGTTGGCATCGACCAAAGCAAGGAGACAGAACCATGACCTGGGCTGGAAAGATTTTGCGCGTGAACCTCACGCAAGGTACCGTCAAGAGCGAGCCGCTGAACATGCAGTGGGCGCGCGAGTACATTGGGCAACGCGGCTTGGCCACCAAATATTTCGTCGAGGAAGTCGACCCGAAGGTGGACCCCTTGTCGGCCGACAACAAGATCATCTACGCCACGGGCCCCCTGACGGGCACCATGGTCTCCACAGGCGGCCGGTACTCAGTCATCACCAAAGGGGCTCTCACTGGTGCGATCGCATGCTCCAACTCCGGTGGTTACTTCGGCGCCGAGTTGAAGATGGCGGGCTGGGACATGATCATCGTCGAAGGCGAAGCTCCCAAGCCTGTGTATCTTTACATCGAAAACGAAAAGGCTGAGTTGCGCGATGCCGCCCCTATTTGGGGCAAGACGGTGTGGGAAACAGAGCCGTGGATCAAAAACCACCATCAGGATCCGCTCATCCGCGTCAACTCCATCGGCCGCACCGGTGAAAACGGAGTGATGTACGCAGCCGTGGTCAATGACCTGCACCGCGCCGCCGGGCGCTCGGGTGTGGGAACCGTCATGGGCAGCAAGAAACTCAAGGCCATTGCCGTTCGCGGCACCAAAGGCGTGGGCAATGTGCGCGATCCCAAGGCGTTCTTCAGCGCCGTCAACGCAGCCAAGAAGGTGCTCCATGACAACGCTGTTACCGGACAGGGACTGCCCAAGTACGGCACCCAGGTGTTAATGAACGTGATCAATGAGATTGGCGCCTTGCCGACGCGCAATCACCGGGACGTGCAATTCGAAGGCGCCAAGGACATCTCGGGCGAGGCCATGCACGAACCGCGCAAGAGCGACGGCAAACCAAACCTGGTCACCAATCAGGC
Organism: Pseudomonadota bacterium; assembly: GCA_021807445.1. Classification (GTDB taxonomy): domain Bacteria; phylum Pseudomonadota; class Gammaproteobacteria; order Burkholderiales; family Burkholderiaceae_C; genus Thiomonas_A. The sequence continues at coordinate 3,749 of JAKBCY010000110.1, read as the reverse complement.
CTGCTTCGGCTGCACGATTGCCTGTGGGCGGATCAGCAAGATTGACGAGCATCACTTCAGCGTGGAAAACAAGCCGCAGTACTGGGGCGCCTCTGGAGGCCTGGAATACGAGGCGGCGTGGGCGCTTGGCTCAGCCAACGGCGTGAATGACCTCGAGGCGTTGACCTACGCCAATTTCATCTGCAATGAAGACGGCATGGATCCGATCACCTTTGGCGCCACCGTGGGTGCGGTCATGGAGCTCTACGACATGGGGCTCCTGACCAAGGAGCAACTCGGCGTGGAAGCCCCCTTCGGCTCGGCCAAGGCGCTCGCCTATTTTGCCGAAATCACAGCGCGCGGCGAGGGCTTCGGGAAAGAGATTGGTCTTGGAAGCAAGCGTCTGACCGCCAAGTACGGCCATCCTGAGTTGTCCATGAGTGTCAAGGGTCAGGAATTCCCTGCCTACGACAGCCGCGGCATTCAGGGCATGGGTTTGGCCTACGCCACGTCCAACCGCGGAGCGTGCCACCTGCGTGGGTACACGGTGGCCTCGGAGGTGCTCGGCATCCCTGTGAAAACCGATCCGCTTGTGACCGAAGGAAAGCCAGAACTTGTCAAGGCATTCCAGGACGCAACCGCCGTGTTCGACTCAGCAGGCGTTTGCGTGTTTACCACCTTTGCATGGACTCTGGCGGATCTGCAGCCGCAACTGGCTGCTGCTTGCGATGACGGGTTCACCATGGAGAGTCTGGCCACCATCGGCGAGCGCATCTGGAACATGGAGCGCGACTACAACAACCGCGCGGGATTCACGGCAAAGGACGACACCCTGCCGGCGCGCCTGCTCAACGAACCGGCGAAGACGGGTCCTGCAAAGGGCCTCGTGAACAAGCTGCCCGAGATGCTGCCCAAGTATTACGAAATTCGTGGCTGGACACCCGAGGGTACGCTCAAGCCTGAAACGCGCGCGAGACTGGGGCTTTGACATGCGTCGCCACGTGATTATCGGCAACGGCCCGGCGGGGGTCGTCGCCGCTGAGACCCTGCGCAAGAACGCGCCGGCGGACGACGCCATCGTGCTGATTGGGGACGAAAATACACCGCCATATTCGCGCATGGCCATCCCCTACCTTCTGCATGGCGACATCACCGAGCGCGGCACGTGGTTGCGCAAGGACCCCCAGCACTGGAAGACATCGCGCATTACGCTCAAACGCGACCACGTGAAAGAACTGGACACGACGCAAAAAAGTCTGTCCTTTGAGTCCGGCGACACGTTGCCATTTGACACCCTGCTGATTGCTACGGGTTCGAGCCCCGTGCTGCCATTGATCCCCGGGATTCACGCGCCGCGCGTGCACACGTGCTGGACGCTTGAGGATGCGCGCATCATCGAAAAGTTCGCCGTGCCTGGGGCCCGCGTCATTCAGCTCGGCGCGGGTTTCATTGGGTGCATCATCATGGAGAGCCTGGTGCGCAGGCGCGTTGCGCTCACCGTGGTGGAAATGGGCGACCGCATGGTGCCACGCATGATGGGCGAGACCGCGGGAGGCATGATCCGCGACTGGGTCCAAGCCAAAGGCGTGCAGGTGCATACCGGCACACGAATCGAGTCCATTGAGTCCAACCCCCAGGACATGCAAGCGCCCTTGGCCGTTCGGCTGTCCAGCGGTCAACGCCTCGCCGCGGATCTCGTCATCAGTGCAGCTGGCGTCAAGCCCAATATTGCTTTTCTCGAGAGATCCGACGTGCGATGCCTGCAAGGGGTCCTTACCGACGAGGCCATGCAAACCAATGTGCCTGGCATCTTTGCCGCCGGTGACTGTGCCGAAGCTTTCGACCTGGTGTATGGCAAGCCCATTGTCAGCGCCATTCAGCCCAACGCGGTGGATCAGGCCTATGTCGCGGCGCTGAACATGGTTGGCAAGCATGCCCAGCTGCGCGGCGTCACGCAAATCAACGTCCTGGACACACTCGGTCTTATCTCCTGCAGCTTCGGCCAGTGGCAGGGCGTGCCAGGTGGCCAAGGTGTCGAGCTGACCGACCGTGCGCGCTTCAGGCACATCAGCCTGCAGTTCGACGGGGACGTCATGGTGGGCAGCAACAGCATCGGCACTACGGAGCACATTGGCGTGCTGCGCGGCTTGGTGGAAGGGCGCGTCAAGCTCGGCAGGTGGAAGGACAAGCTGCTGGCCGACCCCACGGCGCTCATGGAAGCGTATCTCGCGACTGCTCAGGCGCAGAGCAGGCGCGGTCTGCTGGCAGCATGACTGCAGTTCAGTCGCCCCTCTCCGGAGGATCTGGGTCCGGCGCGGCTGATGCGGCTGCCGGCCCGCGCTTGCGCGTCACGCTCAAACTGATGGCCACACTCACGGACTATCTGCCGCAGCCACGCCACGGCCATCAGATGGAGCTTGAACTGCGCGCCGGCACGACGATCCAGGACATCGTCGAACAATTCCGTTTGCCCTGGCAACTCGTGCACCTGGTCTTGGTCGATGGGGTTTACATCTATCCGGACAGCCGGGACACGCGGGAGCTGCGCGACGGCGAGACCCTGGCAATCTAGCCGCCGGTTGCCGGCGGCTGAATGGCCCATGTTTGGCGCTGACGCTCCGGCCTCGACGGAGCTCGACATGGCCATTACGCGCACCGATTTCGCGCGGCAGCTCGCCGCGGCGTTTGGCACGGTCCAAACGCCGCGTGCAGACACTTACGTCGGCCGGATGCCCTGTTGTGCTTGGCGCATCGCGTTACGCCCGGCCACGCCCACGCGCCTCGGACGACTCGAGCTCGAGCGCTGGACGGTCAGCATCGAACTCACCGAATCCACGCCCGATGGTCGCGCGCAATGGTGGCGCCGCTTCGGCGCGTATTTTCAAAAAGGTGGGGGCTGAGGCTCAACCCGGGGTCAGGACGTAGTCATCACGGGCTCGCAAGCGATCTCCGCGGTCGCTCGAAGCCGTCGCCAGGATGGCTTCGAGCGTCGCCGGAATCTCGTATACCGCGCGGTTACGTCGCTCACGAACGCGCTGCTGATACTGTGGGAGTTGCTGGGTGAGCTGATGGACCGCCGACCGAATGCTGCGAAACGATGGGAGCACAAGACCCAGACCTTCCTCGGCGAGCCACTGCGTGTTGTAGCGCTCCTGGGGCATGGTCCACACGTTGCGCGTAACGATCGCGGGCAGGCCCAGGTGCAGGGCCTCACTCAGCGAGCCTGGCCCGGGCTTGCCGATGAAAAAATCCCCGAGCCTCATGAAATCCGCAACTTCGGTCGTGAAACCCAGGACCAGACGCGGGGCCGCAGCGGGAAGCGCGCGCAGCTTTGCGGCCAAAGCAGCGTTGTGCCCGCACATCAGAATTAGTTGCACATCGGGCAATCGTTGCGCAATCCCGACCATGCTGCGCGAGCCGTGGCCGCCGAACATCACCACAGCCGTGGGGCGCTGGGGATCCAGCCCATGGGCGCGCCGATCGAGCGCCGGGACCCTGCGGTAAAAGTCGGGACGAATGACCATGCCCGACGTGGCGTGGATGCGACGCTCCTCAAAGCCGGCCTGGCGCGCCTGCTCAACCGCTTTGGGCGTCCCACAGATGAGATGCTGATCCTGGCCAGGCTCGATCCAGAAATGCGGCGGATGGTCGGCCAAATCCGTCAGCACGGTCACATAGGGCACCCCGGGCAAGCTGCACGCGAGACTCTCGAAAAGAGCGCGATTGAAATTGGGGATGAGGGACACCACCATGTCTGGCCGTGTGCGCGA
>JAKBCY010000109.1 GCA_021807445.1 Pseudomonadota bacterium | reverse complement strand
ATGGATGCGTCGGCGATTGGCGGCCCAAAAGGCCACTAAGAAATAGGCCTTGGGCGCTGCGCCGAAAGGCCCAGCATGACAGGCCTACAGCCAGCAATGCTGCTTTCTCGGTGTGATGACAGGGCGGCCAATGGCCGCATTCACGCATTCCTGCTAGGGTGTTGCAAATCCTCGGGCAGTCCACGACCGCACGTTGCCGTGCAGCGGACCGCCCTGCATGGCATTGGATCGTTAAACCAGGGGTTTCCGTTCATCATGAAATTCTTCTTTATCGCAATTTTTGCCTTGTTGACAGCGCCGGCATGGGCGGCACCAAGTGTTCCGTCGATTCACGACGTCTACACGGCGGCGACAACCGGTCATTTGCAGCAGGCGCAGAGTGAGATCAACCAAGTGCTCGCGGTCTACCCGAATTCTGCCAAGGCACACTACGTTGACGCACGGGTACTCGCACTTCAAGGACAGTGGTCTGCGGCAGCAAATCAGCTGGATTTGGCCAAACGACTTGATCCTGCGCTGCCCTTTGAACGCAAGGCGAACCTGGAAGCGTTTCAGCGCCAGATTGCGGCGCATGCAGGGCGCGCGGCCAATGCAGGGTCGCGATTCCCGATCGGTACGATCATCGGCGGCGCATTGGCGCTGGTGGCGGTGCTCATGCTGATTGCGGTCTACCGCAATTCACGGCGCCCACAGCCGGTTCCGGGCATGCCCGCGGGGTGGCCGAATCCGAACACGCCCGCCGGTTTCGGGGCACAGCCTGGCGCTTACCCTCAACCCGGTGGATCGGGCGGTTTCTTGGGCGCGGTTGGAACTGGCATCGGGATGGGCGCAGGTTTTGCAGCCGGCGAGATGCTGGTCGACAAGCTGTTTGATCAGAATGGCGCAGGCACGGGGCAAGGCGGCGGCTTCATGCCGAATGCGGACGCTTCGCAAGCGCTGCCGGATGATCAGGACTTTGGTGTGAATGACGCCGGCAGTTGGGCGGATGACTCGGCCGGTGGCGGCATGGACGATTCCGGCGGCTGGAGCTGAGAGGCTGCGAGACCGTTAGACCGTTAGACCGCTAGACCGGCAGACATCGATCCTGAGGGCGTGACCCACGCCGAGGTGGCTGGACCGCTCAAGATGTGCCAGAGCTCGTGGGCGCGCGAAAGGGACGAGCGTCGCTTGGAGGCGGGAGCGTCAACGTGCGCACGGGAGCCGCAAACTGCAGCCGTGCTCGGCCTGCCTGGTCGACGCCGCTTGGCCTGACGAGGCAGCGGCGCTGTGGAACGCAAGAGTCGCTAAGGTGGGTCCAGCCAAAACGCGGGTGCGGCTTTGGCTGGCGTTTCCGGTTGGTGCACCGGGCGAGGGTCGGTGCGCAAAGGCGCCACGCCCCCTGCCGCTGTGGCGCCCGAAACCATCAAGACCGCCAGTAAGCGCCTGGATGTCAAAGGCTCGCTTTACCTTGGGTCGCGCGGGTGCCTTATTTCGGCGCCGTGATGTCGCCGCAGGCCACGTACTTCTTGAGGTCCTTGGCGCTTTCATGCACGTTGAAAGCCATCGGCTCCTTGAGCAGATCGGCGATCGTTGCGTGCACGATCGTCACCGACTTGCCGTCGACCACGGGCTTGAGCACAAAGGCCGGTTTCGGGTCGAGGTTTGCGCAGGTTCCCTTGTGGATATGGTCAGGCTGCGCCACACCCTTCGGCGTGCCCTTCAGGTGCACGATGACCTTGGTTTTGGCGCCGTGCGGGTACAGCATGGCGTATCCGGTTTCGCCAGAGCCATTTTGTGCAGTCAGTTCCACCTTGAGGGGCTTTTCCTTCATGGCAGCAAAAGCGGGGGCGATGGCAAAACTGGCCAGCACAAGTGACAGAGCAAGTCTTTTCATGGATTTTTCCTTCGGGTTCGAGTCGGGATGCCACAGCCGCGAGTTCGGACTGTCCCCCAACAACGGCTCGCACCACGATGCGTTGCCGGGTTGTCGGTAAGCAGTCCCCACGCTGGCGAAGTGAAGCATATCCATGCAGCCGCTGTCCTGTTGTTACGAATAGAAAAGGCCTGTCGTTCGGGGGGATATAGCCTCGCGTGAGGGTGCCGACAGCACCTTTCACGTCCGCGGGTGAAATTCCTCGTACAAAGCCAAGGCCATGTCGGGAAGCGCGGTGGCGATATCGTTGCGCTGCTCGGGCGTCAGCGCCAGCTCTTTCAGCAGATCTTCACCTTCGTCCGTTCCGTACAGAAAGACCGGCTCGAGCACATCGCGCAGTTCATCGGAAAGGCCGTCCCAAGGCTTGGGATCCAATTGCATGCCGGCGATATAGCCCAAGCACCAGTCCTCGATGACAACCCCATCCGGGTCTTCGGAAAATACGGGATCAAACCGGTCTGGCATTTGTCCAAGCATGGCGCCAACATAGTTCCAATGTTCGCGAAGAAGACCGAGCATTTCTTCGGCGATCTCCGTGGATGGGAACACCGGCTCGGCGACGCCTTGTTCCACATCCCAGACCCTCGGCAGGGCATGGTCGAATGCGATGTCATTGGGGCTGGAAATCGCAGCGGTAAAGAACCCGTCGAGCATGGAAAGGTCCATGGCCGCGTTGGGAACCCAGTCTTGCAGCAAAAGCGCATCGAGCCGAGCAAGCTTTGCGTTGTGATCCGTCGCGGTTTGGGGCACGTCTGTTCTCCGGAAAATGGAAGAAAGCTTTAAACATCGTACGCAACCTTCTAACGGTGCCCCGTGCACTGCTGGCGCGAGAGCGTGGTCGTGAGCGCGCGCGACCATCTGCAAGCCATGGATCGCACCGTGCCGCGCGATCCATGATGGATGTCTCGGCTGGTGCCGAGGAAAGCGGTGAGCTGATCCGCCTTCGTCGGCTGCTGACGCGACAACGCAAACGTCCATCAGAATGGCAGCACGGCGGAAGCCCAACGCGGGCACATGTTCAACGCTGGCGCGGGACCGATCAGCGAGCGCCTGCAGGCGCTGCGCAATGCGGTGTGCGAGTGGGTGCGCCGATCGCAGCTTTCCCACGAGCAGATTCGGAAGATCGAGGCTGTGCCTGGCGTCAACCCTCGGTTTTTTGCGCGGTCTCTGCAGTGGAATCGAGCCATTGCGCCGCTGCCCGTGCCAGGATGGCGTTCACGCCGCCCTCAATGGTCACGGCCCGCTCGCGCAGGCGCTGCGCCAAGTCTGCTGGCATTTTGCAGGTCAGTTGCACCAACTTGGGCGCGGCGTTTTTCGACTTGTTGTCAGCTTTGGTGCCCGCAGCCGCGGCGCCTTGGCCAAAGCGCTGCGGTGTATTGCCCGACTTGAGCTTGCCGTCGAGTTTTTTGGCCAGGTGCTTCTCAAGGTCTGTTTTTTTCATGCTCATGGAGATTTCCCGGTTGTCTTGGCATGCATGGTCCGCCGCCAAGTGCCGCGTGCGAGCGGCACTGGTTCTCAATCATTTTCCAGCTGTGCGTTCAATTCAAGGGCAATGCCCAGCACGCTGGGCGCAACCAACTGTTCGAGCGCTTCGCGATCCGCTTCGTCCTCAGCGTCGCCCAACCGGCCAATGGCCTCGAAAAGCTCGGGCGCGTCCTTCGCGACACGCTCCCACAGGTCCATGTGAAAGCGTGTGCCGGTCATAAACCCATTGCACCACTCCACTGAACTTGCCAACCCTGGATCGCGCAAGAACAGGGGCTCGAAGCCCTGAAGGCTCTGGCTGAGGTCCAGTGCCACGCTAGCCACGAATCGGCTGAGCAGAAAAAAAGTCGCCTCAAGGTCTTCCTGGTCCTCCATCGCCGGCTCTGCCTCGCCGATTTCCGGATCCCAGATCCAAGGAAAGAAGTCTTCGGCGGGTACTTGGCGAGGGTTGATGAATACGGCCGTGACAAAGCCCTCAACCATGCCAAGCGGCATGGCGTCAATGACTTCCAGTCGCTGATCCAGGTCCAGCATCTCCTCGGGCGTGAGGGCGCCTTGCAAATCGTCGTGATCCATGGAAGTCCTGGGGCTGGCGGGAAGGTAAAAAGCGTAACACCGCGCAACGTCATGCAAGGCGGAATCCGGGGCGCCGCGGACTGTGGGCGGCGGCGTTGGCCTCAGCTGGGGAGGGCGACCACAAACGCGGCATCGGTTTGCGGTGAGGAGCAAGGTGTATCTTTTGCCATTGCGCGTCGCGTGCGCGCGATGGATTCGCTGATCGGCCAAGGAACGTGCGCGGAGGACCAATCGATGATTGAAATCTTGAAGGATTTCCCGGGCAATGTGGTCGGCGCAGTTGCGACGGGGCGCCTCACCAAAGCAGATTACGACAACGTGCTCATTCCCGGCATTGAGGCCGCCATGGGCCGCCACGAGAAGGTGCGCTTCTACTATGAACTCGGCACGGATTTCTCTGGGGTGGACGTCGGGGCCGCCTGGGAGGACTTCATCGTCGGCACGAAGTATTGGTCACGCTGGGAGCGTATTGCCGTGGTGACCGATATCCCGTTGATCACGATTGCAGTCAACGCCTGGCGGTTCGTCATGCCCGCCCCCTGAAGGTGTTTGCGACCAACCAGGTGGGCGAGGCGCGCGCCTGGATCGTCGCCGACTGAGTAACCGTGTTGAAAGTCAAGCAATGAGGAGCGCAGGGGACGGATTCGGTGCCTGCCTGCCGCGGTTCGGGTCAAAGCGCAGGCGCGCAAAGCCAATGCAAGGCGAACTTCAAGCGTCGAAGCTCGCCGAGGACTGCGGTGCCATCGGCAGCGATTTTGAGCATGCGCGGGCAGCGCTCCGAGGAATCCAAGCGCCATCATCAAGATGGCATTGGCGCTCGTCGAGGATGGCGCTCTTGACGAATCGACCCACGACGTGTCGTTTCCCGAGCTCGAGCATGGCCGTGTGTGGCGTCTTCTCCCAGCCGCCGAGCGATCGCAGGCCGGCCATGATGATGCCACCGGCGCTGCCCGGTGTGCGCTGCTTTGGGCAGGGCTTGCGGCCAAGCCACGCGACATGTGGAATCCACTAGGATGAATAGCCCGGGCAGCTTTTGAGAAAACCACAAAAAAGGAACGCAGACACCGGGCCACCGCCGCGTTCAGATCCATTGGAGACTCTGATGACTCAACCCCTCATGGCCGACATTCGGACCCATGCTCCCGCGTACGTCAAGAACGCCCGTCTGATCGACTGGGTGAGCCGCATGGCAGCCTTGACGGGCGCCAAGGCCATCCATTGGTGTGATGGCAGCGACGATGAATACGACAGTCTTTGCCAGCAGCTGGTTGATGCTGGAACGTTCAAGAGGCTAAACCCGCTCAAGCGTCCGAACAGTTTCCTGGCCTGCTCGGATCCATCCGATGTGGCACGGGTCGAAGACCGGACTTTTATCTGCAGCCAGGACAAGCAAGATGCCGGGCCGACCAACAACTGGATGGATCCCGGGGAGATGCGCGCACTGCTCCAGACGGGTGAGAACGCCCTGTTCAAAGGGGCCATGAAGGGTCGCACGCTCTACGTGATCCCCTTCAGCATGGGACCGCTGGGGTCGCCAATCTCGCATATCGGGGTGGAGTTGTCGGATTCACCGTATGTGGTTGTCAACATGAACCGCATGACCCGCATGGGCAGGGCTGTGGTGGATCAAATGGGTCCCGACGGGGACTTTGTGCCATGCATGCATACCGTGGGCGCGCCTTTGGAAGAGGGGCAACGCGATGTGCCCTGGCCTTGCAACGCCGACGTGAAGTACATCGTGCACTATCCCGAAACGCAGGAAATCTGGTCCTATGGTTCGGGCTACGGGGGCAACGCCTTGCTTGGCAAGAAATGCCTTGCGTTGCGCATTGCCTCGACGATGGGGCGCGACCAAGGCTGGCTGGCAGAGCACATGCTGATTCTGGGTGTGACGACGCCGGCAGGACGCAAGTACCACGTTGCCGCGGCGTTCCCGAGCGCATGCGGCAAAACGAATTTCGCCATGCTCATTCCACCGGCGTCGCTAGCCGAGTGGCGGGTCACGACGATTGGCGATGACATTGCCTGGATCAAACCCGGTCGCGACGGACGTCTGTATGCCATCAATCCGGAGGCCGGCTACTTCGGTGTGGCCCCGGGGACCAACGTCGAAACCAATCCGAACTGCATGCGCAGTCTGGAGCGCGATGTGATTTTTACCAATGTTGCCCTGACCGACGATGGCGACGTCTGGTGGGAGGGCATGGGGCCGGCGCCGCAGCACGCCATCGATTGGCAAGGCAGGGACTGGACGCCAGCCCTCGCCAAGGAATCGGGCGCGAAGGCTGCGCATCCGAACGCCCGCTTCACGGTTTCTGCCACCAACAATCCAGCGCTTGACCCCGCTTGGGATGATGCGGCGGGCGTGGCGATCGACGCCTTCGTTTTCGGGGGCCGGCGCTCGACGACGGTGCCGCTGGTGACGGAGGCGCGGAACTGGATGGAGGGTATCTACATGGGTGCCACGATGGGCTCGGAAACGACTGCAGCGGCGTTTGGCCAGCAGGGCGTCGTGCGGCGTGACCCGTTCGCGATGCTGCCGTTCTGTGGCTACAACATGGGCGACTACTTTCAGCACTGGCTGGACATGGAGCACCGGCTACAGCAGCATGCCTCGTCGCTTCCAAAAATCTTCTGCGTTAACTGGTTTCGCAAGGGCCAGGACGGAAAATTTATTTGGCCGGGTTATGGCGACAATGCCCGCGTTCTGAAATGGATGATTGAGCGCCTGGAAGGCACGGCCGAGGGTGAGGGGCATTTCTTCGGCATCAGCCCGCGCTACGAGGATCTGGACTGGAATGGCCTTGCGTTCAGCCGGGAGCAGTTCGCCGGCATCATTGACGCCGACGCGGCGTCATGGAAGGCGGAATTGAAGCTGCATGAAGACCTTCTTGATCTGCTCGCGCCCCGACTACCCTCGGTGCTGAAGGCAACCCGCCAAGCCATCGAGGCCAGGTTGATGGGTTGATGCGGGGCCGGACGCGGAGGCGCGATGGCCGGCGCGCATGGTGGTCCGGCAATCCGCCTGTGCGAGGCTCGGGGTCCGCTCAACGGCGGTGCGCCGAGCAGCCGAGGGGCACCGCGTGGGCGCTCCCGCCGATGCACGCTCCCGCCACGAAACGGCGGGGGTAGCGGGGGTGGGCGGCGTGGGGGCTCACGGGTCAAGGACTTTGACTGGTTACGTCGCCGTGGCCGCGGTTTGCGTTTCGCCATCGGGCCCATTCCCGGCGCTTGCGCCGGACATCCTCCCGCCGTGAATGGCGGGGTTTCCCGGAGCAACTGATGAGTCTGCGAACCCTACAAATCAACGACGAACTTTTTCAATACGTCCTCGATCAGTCGCTGCGCGAACACCCAGCGCAAGCAGCCTTGCGCGAGGCTACGCGCAACCATCCGCACGCTGGAATGCAAATTGCGCCGGATCAGGGGCAGTTCATGGCGCTCTTGATCAAACTGCTGGGCGCTCGACAGACCATTGAGATCGGGACATTCACCGGATACAGCGCGCTGACGGTGGCCCTGGCACTGCCTGCCGATGGCCACGTGCTGGCCTGTGACGTCAGTGACGAGTACACACGGGTCGCGCAGCCGTTTTGGCGGCAGGCCGGGGTGGAGCACAAGATTGAGCTCGTCCTGGCTCCGGCGCTGCACACACTCGACGCACGCTTGTCGGCGGGGGACGCGGGTCGCTACGACTTCGCATTCATCGACGCGGACAAGGCGAATTATGTGCATTACTACGAGCGCTGCCTGCGTCTTGTTCGCGTCGGGGGGCTCATTGCCTTCGATAACACGCTGTGGGGTGGAGCTGTCGCGCATCCGCCCAAGGATGCGGACACTGCGGCGCTGCAGGCGCTGAACGCGCAGCTGCATCAGGACGATCGTATCGACCTCGCGCTTCTGACGATCGGCGATGGTTTGACGCTGGCGCGCAAGCGCTGAGGATTGGCGCAGAGCCGAGACACGCAGCTTCCTGCGTTCGCGCCGAGGCACGGGGACCGTGCAGGTTGCGCGCAGGCGCGATGAGCGGCCAGTGCAGTGTGGGGACTCCAGGCGAATGCGTGCCGAGTCAGCGAGCGCAAGCGCGATGCGTGTGCGCCCATCACGACCGGCGCCGAGTCATTCAGCGCCGTGGCATCGGCCGGTCGTTCAGTCGAAGACCGGCGTATCCACGCCGAGCACCTTGTGCAGTTTGGGGCTGGTGGTGGTGTACTGCAGGTGGACCTTCTTGTCC
>JAKBCY010000108.1 GCA_021807445.1 Pseudomonadota bacterium | reverse complement strand
GCATGATCGGCGCAGACGGGCAAGGCGAAAGCGGTTTGCATGACCAGGTGGATAACCACTACACGCGCATCTTCGGCAGCGCCATTCTGATGAGCATGCTGGGGGTCGGTGCGCAGTTGAGCCAGCCACAAACCGGCAACGCGCTCACCACGCCGAGCGCCAGCCAGCAAGCTGCAGGGGCGTTGGCGCAGCAGATCAATACCGTCGGCACGAACCTGCTCAACAAGAACCTGAACATTCAACCGACGCTGAACATCCGGCCAGGCATGACATTCAACGTGCTGGTGAACCGGACGATGATTTTGCCGCCGTATCCGGAGTACTAAAGGAATAGCGGCGTGGGGATTGAGCGCTGCTACGAGCCACCGCCTAGGTCTGAGATTTTCCGGCCTGTACGAACCCCCGGCGGTAGGCTCGATCCACGGTAACCGCTCCTGGCATTGGCAACGTGCATTGCCTGTCTAGGATTGGGTCGCTCGCCGATCAGTTCAATGCCATTGGCCTCAGCTTGCATGCGGACGTAGCCGCGGAGCATCTTCTCCCGATAGGAGTACCAGCCTGGACGGTCTTCTTCCTGCCGCATAACCGATCCGAAGCTGAGGCCCTTGAGCTTCCGAACCTGGGACGCGTAGCGCGATCGCTCGATTTTAGTTCGCCCATCCGCACGTTTGGCGACGATGACTTTATACGATTCATACATGTCGTTGAGCGACCGAACGAGGTCCTCATGGTCAGCCGTTGACCAGACAATGTCCTCGAACTCCGGGTCGCGGTGCAGCACGGCCTTCTCGTAGGGCCGCTTCAACTCCGCGTTGATGGAGGAAATCGCGTCGCGGAGACCGAGCGAGAAGAGATCCCATCCGATCTCGATTACGGGGTCTTCAGCGGAAAAAGCAGCCCAGAGAGTTTTTTCCGTGATGGAGTGGACGTAATACGGATACCCATCACTAACCATCGCGATTCGCCAGCGCACTCGTTCGTCAACGTCCAGCCCAAATGCAGCCACCGCAGACTCAACGATTTCGTGGCGCGCCTCCCAACCCAGCTTGGGAAGCTCGATCGTCTCTAACTGCCGGTGTGCCGATTGGTGTGCCCCTAGTAGCTCGTCTAACGATTTGGCAATTCCCGTAAAGATAAATTTGATGTTGATGGCACGGTCACCCATTTGCTTGAGCAATGCGGCGAACATATTCCGCTCATTTCCATCGCGAATCGCATCGAACTCGTCAACAACCACCACGGGCTTTTCGGAATGCCTCTCGGCGATCTGACTCAGAATCTCTACCGCATCGCCGACCGAACGGATTGCCGCAGCGATGTCGATGTCACTCCGCTCCGTCCCTGCTCCGATGGTGATCCCACTAATTTGGATCGAGAACGACTGAGTCGATTTGATATTTTCTGTCCTAGGGTACCGCACGGCTTGGCTGGCGATGTTCGCAATGACTGTGTTGAAGGTATCACTGGGGGAGCCGGAAACAAAGATCGGCGTGGAATCCGAACTCTGGTAGCCGAAGGCGGCTGTGGCTGCGAGCGAGCTCTTGCCGACGCCACGGTCGCCAACGATAAAAATGTGGCGGCCTGGGGCATAGAGGCTTCTCCGAATGGTTTCCAGTTCTTTGTCGCGTCCTTTGAGGTGTTCAATACTGTTGATTGGATGTGAAGCGGAAAGAACTTCGGCGAGCTTTGCACCAACTTGATCTTCGAAGTATCCAAGGATAGTCATTCCGTACGCCCTTAAGGTTGTTCACCGCCTACGCGTGCTGATTCCCTGATCAGCCGCGCACTTTTCGGGTCGTAGACCATTTCGGTGATCGAGCCATCGCGAATGTGCTGAACCGCCTCATCGATCACATGGAGCGGCATGAGGAACCATTCCCTTGGCTTGACCGGATGTCCAAACCGATCCTCAATGGTCAAGTCGAGTTGCGCGGCGCCGAACAAACGGTGAAAGATGTTTTCTAGCCGGGTGCGATTCAGATTGTGGAGCTTGTAGGTAGCAACCACTTCCACGTCGGCCAATAGATAGGTCGCATCCGTTCCTGCCCCGGCGATGCGGGTCGCCACCTTTCCGCCGGTCACGCCGATCTTGTGGATCAGTTCCCGGTGTTCGGCAACGAACGGGTGGCTGGACAAACTGCGCAGCACATAGATGGTTCCGGTCTCGATGTCATCGACCTCGGGGGCATCGCCAAACAGAGGCCCCATAGCAGGATCGCCCAGGCGGCGACCGGTCTCATCCTTGTACAACGCACGTTGGAGCGAACGGCGCAACAAGTTGCTTTCTGTGCCGTTGGCGTAGACAACACGCAGACGTGCATCGCTTTCGCCGTTCGGCGCCTTGATCGCTTCGCCAACTTCGGCCACATAGGCAAGCTGCCCACCGAGAATAAAGTAGTCCCCTCTAGCAATGCTGGTGTTTCGTCCGAAGCGCTGCGTCACGCGATGGCCTGATTTCAGGTCGCGTTCCACCTGCTCGAAGATCGGTTGGAACTGATCAAAATCGGCACAAGACTTGCGGTCGGCAATTTCCTCCGCGGCGCGCTTTTCAACGCTGGAGCGCACATGCCGCAACACGTTGACGTCATTCGGGCCAGCGCTTTCATCACTGATGCCAAGCTCAGCCAACAAAGCGTCCTCGTCCAGCGCGTCAGCATCGACCGTCGCTGATGCCCCGGACAAAAGGCGAGGCCCATCTAGCCCGGCCAGGAGCGTTTGCGCTTCGGGCAACTTGCGTATCTGATCCAGGCGCACGGCATACAGGCGCTCAAAAATATCACGACCCTCTCCATGCTGGGGAGCGCGACCATGCGCTTGATGGAATCGGAGGATGTCCTCGAAACCCGCGATGATCCGCTCCTCGCGCGGAGTTTGGCTGGAAACCTTGATCGGGGCAACATCGACGCCCAGAGCATCTAGCAGTTCGTCATCGTCCATCTCAGCCATTCGCGGGTTCTCCTTGCGCTTGTGCCACCTTGGCTTGCGCCCGGTAACGCACCAGCGCGGCCACTCCCTCCGCCATCCGCTTCTCCCATGCGTCGGGGGAGTTCAGGTCCGGCAGGCGGCCACGCTCGTTTTTGAACTGCAAAGCACGTCTTGCCAACTCGCGAGCCTCCTCTTCGGGGATGCTGACCTTCTTTGCCGCAATGCTGGCCTGCACTTGGCGCAGCGACTTTTCATCCATCGTCTTTGCGAGGACTGCATAGGCTGCATCAAAGGGGTTGATGCGGTCGATCAGATCAATGTCGAGGTCGCGCACGTTGACGAACTTGCGCACACCGTCCAACAAAGCGGTATTGCCTTGCGCCGCGCCACTGGCGTTTGCGTCGGCATTGGAGAGAGCCAGCTTGGCCTGCTGCGTAATGTTCATGGCAGCGATCGCGTGTTGTCGAATGGCCTCCTGGTCAACGTCATTCAAGTCCGGGTAGCGTTCCCGCACGATCTTGCCCATGTGCAACTGGGTCAACTCTTCAGGCAGGGTGTTTTCCTTGTCGAACAGGCCACGCTCCAACACGGTCTTGTCCTGCAGAAAACTGGTGACGACTTCATTCAAGTCCTCTCTGCAGATCCGCGTGGCTTCCGCGCTCTGTGGCGTCGTCAGCCCGTTGATCTCCACGTGAATCTGGCCGGTCTCCTTGTTCACTCCGATGTTATGGCTCCCCTCCTGGTAGCCGTCTTCGCCGTAATCGAAGCCCTCCTTCGGGCCGGCATTTTTCGGGGTGAACTCATACCGTGGGGCCAACACTTGCTCCATCAGCAAGCTGGCAGATATGGCTTTGAGCATGTCATTCACCGCTTCAGCCACAGCAGATTGTTCGGCCGTGGGTTCGGCAATCAGGTTAGTAAATCGCGCCCGTTCCTTGCCTTCGGCGTCGCGGGTGGCGCGACCGATGATCTGCACGATTTCGGTCAGGCTGCTGCGATAACCAATGGTCAGCGCGTGTTCGCACCAGATCCAGTCGAACCCCTCCTTCGCCATGCCCAAGGCAATGATGACGTCCACATGGTCGCGGTTTTCCTTCTGTGCTGGGTCCTTCAGTGCGGAGAGGACGCGAGAGCGCTGGGTCAGATCGCTGTCGTCCACTAAGTCCGCCACCTTCAGCGTCCGGCCCCTGCTAGTTTGTATCTGGTGGAAGCCGGTGGCCGGGTCAATGCCCTTCCAGTCGCCCAGGCCGTGCATGATCTCGTTGACCTCGCGTTCCTTGTCTTTCAGGCTTTCGCGGGCATTCACATTGGGGATGTGGACAATGGTTTTCAATGCCGGGTCCAACACCTTGGCGACTGCATCAACGTAGCGGCCCGTGTAGAAGAAGTAGCCGATGTCGAGCGACTTGAGCCAGCGGTAGCCATTGAGCTGCTCGTAGTAGGTGTAGGTCACCGTCTCAAACTTCCCCTCATCGGCTGGCGCCAACACGGCCTCACTGTCGCCACGGAAGTAAGAGCCCGTCATGGCCACCATGTGCACCTTGTCGCGTGCAATGAACGCACCCAACTGGCTGCCCAGCTTGTTTTCCGGGTTGCTGGAAACGTGATGAAACTCATCGATGGCGATCAAGCGGTTATCGAACGCATCGATGCCCAACTCTTCCACCGCGAAGCGGAAGGTGGCGTGGGTGCAGACCAGTGTCTGATCACCGCTGGCCAGGAACTTGCGCACAGCGTCCACCTTGGATCTGGCGATGCGTGGCTCGTCCACGCCAGGAGCGTTGCACAGGTTCCACTGCGGGGCCACCTGCCAATCCCAGTAGAAGCCAAACTGGGTCAAAGGTTCATCGGCAAAACTGCCGCCAATAGATCGCTCCGGCACCACGACGATCGCCTGGAGCAAACCTTGGTTGTTGATCTTATCCAGTGCGATGAACATCAGCGCGCGGGATTTTCCCGAGGCTGGTGGTGATTTAATCAGCAAGTATTGCTCGCCGCGCTTGGCATACGCGCGCTCCTGCATGGCACGCATGCCGAGCGCGTTCGCCTTGCTCGATGCACCGGTGCGCGCCGTTGTGATGGACACCGACGGCACGGTGTAGGCGTTAGTCGGGTTGTTGGACTGTTCGGTCATCCTGATTTCTTCGTCCGTGTGGTTTTCATTGCGTGCTTAGCCTTGGCTGTCGCCGTCATCTTCGTATAAAGCTCGAACAGCTTTTCCAACCGTTCGGTGTCATTTTTGAAGCGCCGGCCGATGTAGATGCGCTCCAGCACCTCGTCGTTGCGCTCGTGGGCGCGCCGCAGATTCTCCGGCATCTTCTCTGGGTCGTACAGGTCGGCGATGGTGGCGGGAAAATGGGCTTCGCGAGCCAGCAGGATGTTTTCGGCGCAGGCGGTCAGGTCGGCCTTGTTTTGATCGGTGAGCAACGGCACGGGGAAGGTGTTCCAGCCGAGGGTGTTGGAGTACGAAAAACGCATTTCAAGACGAACGCAGACCGCGCCTATCCAGACCCAGTGCAGGCGGGATGCGATGAGTGCAAGATTCCAGAGGGGGGCGTCGTAGAGGGCGAAGCATTTATTTGAGGCGATACTTTCTGCGCTCAAAAAATCGCAGGGTAAATAGTCTCTGTTTTCTGAGCTAACTCCAGGAACAAGTATTTGATTTTTCTTGGCAAGGCCCGCGATTTGCACAAAGCGATGCGGCCGTTTGGCGAACTGGCGAGTAGATTCAGCGTCAGACTGGCTGCGGTTTTCGGACACCCACTTGAGGCGTTGTGCGATGAATTTGCTTTTCAGCGCGGCCTCCACGTCATCGTCTTCAATCCACAGGCAATACCGCTGCCTGCCATTGATGAGTTCGTCCGAGCCGACGAACCGCTTGATAAAGGGATGCGCGGCAACATCTTCGGCCATGATTTTTTCGGCCAAATCGCTGTCTAGAAATAGGTTCCCACCATCGCGAGGCATGTTGCCGAACACCATGAGCGACTGATCTCCAATGGGCTCACTCGTTTTTTGAACATAGGCCAGACTGTCTGGCACCAGATATGGGCCGATGGCCGAGCATTGCTTCAACAAGTCGCCTTCAAAAAGGAATTTCGGCGCGTTGGATTTCTTGCTCAAACCAACAATGACGACGGTAACGCCCGCGTTATTGCTAGCGAGATTGGCCCACTTGAATGAAGTGTGTGCAAAGCGGATTTCACAGCCGCGCTCAAATGCTGCCGGCCATACGTCAATGGCTTGCTGGCCTTGGCATACGCTGTTGGTTGCGACGAAGGCCGACACTGCATTTGGCACCTTGTCTGCGTAATCAAAAAAGCGGCCAAACCATCCAGTCACAAGGTCAGTGGTCTTGGCGAGCTTGGGGTGCTTGACCCATGCGTTTGCCAAATCTGCCTTCTGCCCATCAGTTTGCCACTTGCTGCCCCGATACGGTGGATTCCCGCAGATATAGGTTTCGCCGCCTTCGTTCTCGAAATCGATCTCCTTTTGATCCAGCAGTGCGCCAAACAAGTCATCAGCGACGACCTTCACGCCCGTTCCAGTCGGCGGACAGACGCTGAGCCAATCCAGCCGCAGCGCATTACCGCAAACGATCCAGTTCTGCGCATCCAGCGGCAAGAACTCCGCCAGCGCATCCTTCTGCCCGCGATACAGCACGTCGCATTGGAACTCGGCAATGATGAGCGCGAGGCGTGCAATCTCTGCTGGGAAGTCGCGCAACTCAATACCGCGGAAGTTGGTGAGTGGGATGTCGCTACCCAAGCTCGACTCACCCCGGCGACGGTTGATCTCCGCCTCGATCTCGCGCATCTTCTTGTACGCGATGACGAGAAAATTCCCCGACCCGCAGGCTGGGTCGAATACCCGGATGCGGGCCATGCGTTTGCGCAGGTTAAGCAGTTTGATTTTGTTGTCGCCTGCTTCAGCCAGTTGTGCACGCAGATCGTCCAGGAACAGCGGGTTCAGCACCTTGAGGATGTTGGGCACGCTGGTGTAGTGCATGCCTAGGGCGCCCCGCTCTTCGTCGTCGGCCACCGCTTGGATCATGCTGCCGAAAATGTCGGGGTTGATTTCGCGCCAGTTCAGGCCGCCCGCATGCATGAAGTAGGTGCGCGCCATGCGGGTGAAGCGAGGGACTTCCGTGCTTCCGGAGAACAGGCCACCGTTGACATAGGGAAAGTGATCAGCCCAGCTCGGCAAGCGAGGCTGCGCGCTGGATCGTTCGGCGTCCTTGAGGTTCATGGCGCGGAAGACTGCTTCCAGCACCTCATGCGCATTGGAGCCATCGCGTTCACTCATCTGCTCCACGGTGCGGGTGAATAGGCCAGTCCCTTGGAAAATACCCGTGTCTTCGGCAAAGAAACAGAACACCAGGCGCGCCATGAAGTGGTTCATCTCGTGGCGGCGCGCATCAGTGGCCCAATCTGGGTTCTCTCGCAACAACTCCACGTAGAGCTTATTCAATCGCCCAGTGGCGCGCACGTCGATGGGGTTGTCCTTGATCTCCTTGATGGTGGAGATGCCGGCCAACGGAAGCAAGAAGCCGAAGTGATTGGGAAAGTCCGGGTAGGCGCAGGTAATGGTTTCACCGCTCACCAGCTCTTCGGCCTCCAACGTCTGCCCATCTGTGGCAAGGATGAACTTCGCTTTGGCTTTTGTCGTGGCAGGGCTGGCGCGCAACGCCTTGAGGGTGTCACCTACAGCGCCCGCTTCGCACACGGCGATGTGGATGTTGTTGCGCTGAAGCACGCCACCAGGCAGATCCGAGGCGTTGTTATTGCTCGACCGCAGGCGCTTGAGGGTGGTGTCCTTGTTGCCAAAAGCAGCCAGGAATGCATATGGAAACTCTCCGGCGTCAAAGGGCTGAAGCGACAGTTCCGAGATGGCTGCTTCAATTTCTACTGCATTCATGTGGCGTGTTGCTTCGCAAGACTTTGCAATGTGCAACCGCAAGCGTAGCGAAGTCAGCCGGACGATCTGGCAATGATGCGATCCCGCCGCACAACCCCCCAGTTCCGACTATCAAACGAAACCTTCGGATCGCCAGCGCCGAACGTCCAATACGCGCCAGCCGCCAGCCGATGTACACCGAAGTCAGCCGGAAGCGTCAACCCTGGCCACGCCTTCGGGCGCACGATCACCTTACTCTGCGGCAGTAAGCGACCGTTGACCGAGACTCCCGCTGATGACACATCCACCACATCGCCCGGCACGCCAACGACCGTCT
The DNA here is from genome assembly GCA_021807445.1 of Pseudomonadota bacterium. Lineage (GTDB taxonomy): Bacteria > Pseudomonadota > Gammaproteobacteria > Burkholderiales > Burkholderiaceae_C > Thiomonas_A. Next base: position 162 of record JAKBCY010000108.1, on the reverse strand, counting down.
TCAAAAATGGCGCGCCGCCATTGGGGCACGCGCCATGCACCATAAACGGATATAGCGCCACAGGAGGGCAGAACGAAATCAGATTGCCGCGCTGAATCACGGTCTGCGCCGTCACGGGCGTGAGGCGATAAAGACCCAGTGGCTCACTCGGCGTGGTGTTGA
>JAKBCY010000107.1 GCA_021807445.1 Pseudomonadota bacterium | reverse complement strand
GCCGCTTCCCGCTGGCATCGCTGTAGACATGCACGGCTTCGGGCTTAAACTCATCGCGCAGTGCAGGTGCGGACAAGCGCCGGGCGGCTTGCTGCGGCGTCTCTGTGACTTCCAGAACTGCACTCATGGTCGGTCCCCCTCGACCCAGCAGCCCAGGGCTTTGCAGGCGTCAATGAAGCTTTGCCCATATCTGCGACGGTGGAATGCCAGCACATCGCCGCCACCCTCGCCGCAGGCGTGGCAGTGATAACCGCCGGTTTCGAGCTTGACGCTCAAGCTGGGGCTGGTGTCCTGGTGGAACGGACACAGCGCCGTTTTCCACGGGCCTGCGCCCTTGAGCGCGCCAAGCTCGCGGGCGTAATACTCAGCAGGTGACGGCAGCAGAGAGCGGTTGAACTTTCCGGGCGCCTTTTGGCTGCGGCGCCATTTTGTTGGGGCTGGCACGATTCACCGCCCCGAAGTCAGCTGGTCGATCGCGGTGAGAAGTTCGCCTGCGCGCCACACCGACGCCGCACCAATTTTTTGCGGCGCAGGAAGTTTGCCGGCGGCGACGAGTGCATAAAATTTGGTGCGACGTATGCTCAACAAAGGTGGCCGTCCATCCAGGCCGAGGATGTCCTTCAAACGCAGCCGAGCGTCGGGATGGAATTCGTATTGAAGCTTGGTGTCGTTTTGCATGTGCCGAGATGAGGAGGAATGTGAAATTGATTGATGCCCCGTGCGGGATTCAGACAAGTCTCTTGCGAGAACCAATGTCCCGCCGCGACTAAATCCAGTTTGCCAATTGCAATTTCAAAATTCCATAGATTCCGGGCGAAAGTTCCTGGCGGGGCTTGACCGCTCTGGGGCTGTGTGGCCGATGCAACGCCTGACGACCTCTCAAAATGAAAAATGTTTTTTCTTTCCGCGATCAACTGATCGACGAATACAGCACGTTCTCGAGCAGTTTCGTGCGCATCGGCGCGGACGATATCCGGCAAGCGGTCAAGCAGGGTTACGCGGATGGCCGCTATTGGCCTGAGCCACTTATCCAGATCAACCCCAACTATCAGCAACAGGGCACTGTGCAGCAACTGGCCTGCGACGGCATGGTGCATCCGTCCTGCTCGGAAGTCTTCCGGGTTGGCAAGCCCGAGGGGGATCCGCGGCCGTTGCGGCTCTTCACCCATCAATTGCAAGCACTGGCCAAGAGCCAGGCAGGCCAGAGCTTCGTGGTGACCACCGGGACGGGATCGGGCAAATCGCTGGCGTTTTTCCTGCCCATCATCGACCGCATCCTGCGCGCCAGGGAGTCCGATTGCACGCCGCGCACCCGGGCCATCGTCATCTATCCAATGAATGCGCTGGCCAACAGCCAGTTGGAGGAGCTGCAGAAGTTTCTGCACGGCTTCGCGCCTGGCGCGGCGCCCTTCAGCGTGGCGCGCTACACCGGGCAAGAGAAGCAGTCTGAGCGTGATGCCATCGCCGCCAATCCGCCCGACATTCTGTTGACCAACTTCATGATGCTGGAGCTGATCCTCACGCGTTTCGATGAGACCGACCGACAGGTGCTCGAACATTGTGAGGCGCTGGAATTTCTGGTGCTCGACGAACTGCACACCTATCGCGGGCGTCAGGGTGCCGATGTGGCGCTGTTGGTGCGGCGTCTGCGCGAACGACTGCATGCCGAGCGTCTCGTGTGCATCGGCACCTCGGCCACAATGTCCAGTGCCGAGCACCATGACGACCGCAATCAGGCGGTCGCTGACGTGGCCAGTCGCTTGTTCGGCGCAACGATTACCGCGCAGGATGTGATTGGCGAAACTCTGGAACGCGTCACCGATCCGCAGCTCGATCTGCGTGCCATTCAGGCTCAGCTTGCGCAAGCGGTGCAACGTGCGACACACCAGTGGGCTGACTTCGCGGCATTTCGACGTGATCCACTCGCCATCTGGGCCGAGCTGAATCTGGGCATCGCACTGCAAGACAACGCGCCACCGCGCCGCGCCGAGCCCATGACCTTGAAGGACGCCAGCCAAAGGCTCGCGGCGGATGCCGACTGCACTGTTGACCTTGCACGCGCGGCCCTACAGCGGTTTCTGGTTGCCGCGCATGCGGTCAAAACACCGCAAGGTCGCGCGCCGTTCGCGTTCAAACTGCACCAGTTCATCAGCGGTCCGGGCAAGGTCATGGCGACGCTGGAGGCCCCCGGCGTACGCAATATCACGCTGGATGTGCAGCGCTTCGCCCCAGGACGGCAGGCCGAAGCCGTGCAGCTTTACGCCACGCATTTCTGCCGCGACTGCGGGCAGGAATATCATCCGGTGTGGTACATCAGTAGCGGTGGTAGCGAGTCCTTCGATCCGCGCGAGATCGACGACATCACGGCGGATGACGAAGACACTCGTTACGGTTTTCTGTGCCCGCAGCGCGCGGGGCAGCAGTACCGTGGCACCTTGGAAGACTTGCCAGAGAGCTGGCTCGATCTCGCTCGCGCCGAACCCAGGGTCAAGCCGAATTACAAGAAGGCCGTGCCCGTGCCGGTGCACGTCGATGGGCCGGGACAGGCGGGACGTGGCGAAGCGTACTGGTACATCCCCGGCAAGTTCCGTTTCTGCCTGAATTGCGGTCAGGAGCATGAGGCCCACGGCAAGGACATCAACCGTCTTGCCAGTCTTTCTGGTGAAGGCCGTTCGTCCGCCACCACCGTGTTGACACTCAGCGCGCTGCGCCAACTGTTTGACGAATCGGCGCCGGTCGCCGGCCAGCCCGATCCACGCAAGTTGCTGGGCTTCACCGACAACCGCCAGGACGCTGCACTGCAGGCGGGCCATTTCAACGATTTCATTTTTCTGTTGACCTTGCGCTCTGGCCTGATGGGCGCCTTGCAAGTCAACCAGGGTGTGCTGGACGAAGCGGAACTCGCCGATGCCGTGTTCAAGGCGTTGCGCTTTGATGCGAACGATGCCGGCACGCTGGCCGAGTACCTGCGCAACCCCAAGCTGATGGGGCTGGCGCGGCAGGAGGCGCAGCGCACCTTGCGCTTCATCATCGGCTACCGCTTGCTGCGCGATCTGCGCCGCGGCTGGCGTTTCAACAATCCCAACCTCGACCAACTCGGCTTGCTGGCCATCCGCTACCGCGATCTCGATGCGTTTTGCGCCGACGACACGATCTTTGCCAGACACGCGACGCTCGCCAGACTCCGCGCGCTCGAGCGCGCGTGCTTGTGTCAGATCGTGTTCGATGCCATGCGCGGTGGCCTATGCCTGGAGAGCCGTTATCTCGACCCCGTCGAGCAGGACAAAACCCGCACCAGCGCCTACACCTATCTCCACGAGCGTTGGGCGTTTGCAGCCGATGAGCAATTGGAGACGGCCAGGTATCTGATCACCGGCAAACGCCCCGAATTCAGGGGCAGGCCGCGCAGCGATCTGGTCACCGGGGGTCCGCGTTCGCGGTTGCTGCGCCAGGTCAAGGCCGCAGCCTTCTGGAAGGACAGTGCTCTGGCCAGTGAGATCACGCACTGGAAATCGGCGCACTGGGTCGAACTGATCGAGTCCGTTTTGGCGGCAGCCAGCGACTATGGCTATGTGCAAAAACACGACCTCGATGTACAGGTCGTCGGCTGGCGTCTCAACGCGACGACACTGGACTGGAGCCTGACCGCCGCTGCGCCCCAGGCCGCAGACAGCAAGGCCAATGCATTCTTCCGACTGCTCTATCTCAACGTCGCCGACCTGCTGCGCGCGCCAAGCCACCCCTTATTCGATTTCGAGGCGCAGGAGCACACCGCGCAGGTCGACGCCGACCGTCGCCAACTGCTCGAGCAGCGCTTCCGCTACACCGAGAAAGACCGCAACGACTGGGCCAGTAATCCGGCGCACGATGCGCCGCTGGAGCGGCTGCCAGTCATGTTCTGCTCGCCAACCATGGAGCTGGGCGTGGATATGTCCGCGCTCAATACGGTGTACCTGCGCAACGTGCCGCCCACGCCGGCCAACTATGCGCAGCGCAGCGGTCGCGCCGGGCGCTCGGGCCAGCAGGCTCTGGTCATCACCTACTGTGCGGCGCAAAGCCCGCACGATCAGTGGTTTTTCCACCATGCCGCGCAGATGGTGCACGGCGTGGTCAGACCGCCCACGCTCGATCTGGCCAACCGAGATTTGGTGGAAAGTCATTTGCAGGCAGTTTGGCTGGCCAGCACCCAGGTGGCCTTGCCATCGAGCATTGCCGAACTGCTCGATCTGGGCCAATCCGACATGCCGTTGAATACGGCGTGTCAAGCTCAATTCGATGACCCTGCCGTGCAGTCGCGCGCGCGAGCCAGTGCCGCCAGCGTCATCGCCCAGTTGCAATCCGACCTCGACCGCAGCGATTGGTTTTCGCCCGACTACGTCCGCAAGGTGATCGAACAGGCTGCAGGAAGCTTCTCGCGCGCACTGGAACGCTGGCGTGTGCTCTACAACGCCACGCGCGCGCAGATGGCCATGGCCGACCAGCTCGTCAAAAGCCATACCGCCTCGAACGGCGAACGCCAGAACGCCCAGCGCCGCTATGGCGACGCGGCCCGCCAATACGCCGTGCTGCTCAAGACCGGCAACACCCAGAACTCCGACTTCTACAGCTACCGCTACCTGGCCAGCCAGGGTTTCCTGCCCGGCTACAACTTTCCGCGCCTGCCGCTGATGGCCTGGATTCCCGCGCGAGGCGGCACCGGCAACAGCAAGGACGATGAAGGCAGCATGGTCAGCCGACCACGCTTTCTTGCCCTGTCGGAATTCGGCCCGCGCAGCCTCATCTATCACCAGGGCCGCATGTATCGCGTGGTGCGCGCCAAGCTCAATGTCAGCTCGGCCGATCACGTCTCCGGCGACAGCCGGCTTGCCACCATCGCTTCAAGGGTCTGCAGCCAGTGTGGTTACGGGCATGTGGATGAATCCGGTGCGGGCGAACCGCTGGCCGAGCGCTGCGAAAACTGCGTTGCCCTGCTCACCGAGCGCGACTGGGTACGCGAGCTGTACCGCATCGAGACCGTGGAAACCGTGCCGGTCGAGCGCATCTCGATCAACGATGAGGATCGCCAGCGCCAAGGCTTCGAACTGCAGACCACCTACCGCTTCCTGCCGGGGCCCGATGGGCTGATCCAAAAGCGCAAGGCGCAAGTCAGGCTTGGCGCCGAGGCGCTGGCCGAACTGACCTATGTGCCGGCCGCGCGCCTGTGGCGCATCAACCGTGGCTGGCGCCGGCGCAAGGACAAGGCGCAATTGGGTTTCTACATCAACCCCATGACCGGCGCCTGGAGCAAGCAGGACGATCCCGGCGCGAGCGAGAGCAGCGAAGACGACGAGGTGCTGCTCGACAAGGTGGCCAACCAGCGCATCGTGCCCTTTGTCGAGGATCATCGGAACCTGCTGATCCTGGCCCCGCTGCGCGAGCTTTCCATCCAGGCCATGTCCACCCTGCAGGCGGCGCTCAAGCGCGGCATCGAGATGACGTTCCAGATCGAGGAATCCGAACTCGTCGCCGAGCCGCTGCCCACCGGCGATGAACGTCGTGCGCTGCTGTTCTACGAGGCCGCCGAAGGCGGCGCCGGCGTGCTCACGCGTCTGGCCAGCGATCCGGCCAGTCTGGCGCAGGTTGCCAGTCAGGCGCTTCAGCTCATGCATTACCAGAAGCCCGCGGGCGCCTGGCAGACCGGCGCGCTGCAGGAACAGCTCGATGCCAACGGTCAGCGCATCTGCGAAGCGGGCTGCTACCAATGCCTGCTGTCCTACTACAACCAGCCCGATCACTCGCATATCGATCGCCACGACGCCGACGCCCTCGCCCTGCTGGTGGCGCTCGCCAATGCCCTGGTGCAGCCGCTTGCCAGCAGCCCGCCATCAGCGCCAGCGCCAGTCGCCGCCGACGCGCAGGACCAGATCGCGCAATGGCTGCTTGCACTGAAGGCCGCTGGCATGCGCCAGCCCGATGCCACGCGCGTGCCGGTCGATCAAGGTGCCGCCACCGCAGCGGCGCAATATCAGGCAGCGCGTGTTCTGGTGTTCGTCCACCCGCTCGCCTCCGAGCAGGTTGCCCGGCTCGCCGACAAAGGCTGGCGCGTTCTGGATTGCTCCGATCCATCGCAATGGGCGGTCCAGTTCTCCACACATGCTGACGTGTTCGGCCTGCCTGCGGCCACCCCGTCGGGAGCCAGTCGATGACCGTGCTCGAACACGACTTCGCCGCGGGCGCCCTGGTGCGTGCGCGTGGCCGCGAGTGGGTGGTGCAAAGCGACTCGCGCCACGACTGGCTGCGTCTGCGTCCGCTGGGCGGTGCTGATGACGACAGCATCGTCCTGATCCCCGAGCTTGAGCTGCAAGACGTCGCAGCCGCCACCTTCCCATGGCCCGATCCCCAACAACCCGGCAGCCATGCTGCGGCCTTGCTGTTGCGAGACGCCCTGCGTCTGAAGCTGCGTGCCGGGGGCGGGCCGTTTCGTGCCTTCGGCAACATCGCCGTGGAACCGCGCGCCTACCAACTCGTGCCGCTGCTCATGGCCCTGCGCCTGTCCACCGTGCGCCTGCTGATTGCCGATGACGTGGGCGTGGGCAAGACCATCGAAGCCGGGCTGATTGCACGCGAGCTGCTAGACCGCGGTGAAATCCAGCGCCTGGCCGTGCTGTGTCCGCCGCATCTGGTCGAGCAATGGCAGGGCGAACTTGAAAGCCGCTTCAATCTGCACGCCGTCGCGCTCACCGCGTCTTCTGCGGCACGCATCGAGCGCGAGCTGCCGCACGGCATGGGTCTGTTCGATCACCACCCCGTCGCCGTGGTCAGCCTCGACTACATCAAGAGCGAGCGTCACCGCGAGCATTTCCTCGCCATCGCGCCCGAGTGCGTCATCGTCGACGAAGCCCACACCTGCGCCACGGGCGGGCAGGGCAGGCAACTGCGGTTCCAACTGCTGCAACGACTGTCCGCCGACGCCAACCGCCACATGATTCTGCTCACCGCCACGCCGCACTCGGGCGATGAAGCCGCGTTTTACAACCTGCTGTCGCTGCTCGATACGCGCTTTGCCGATCTGCAGGGCCGGACCTTGGCCAGCGACCCGCTGCGCCAGGAGCTGGCGCGTCACTTCGTGCAGCGCCGGCGCAAGGACATCGCCGAATGGCAGACCGAGACCGGCGATGGCCGCGGCTTCCCGCGGCGCATGAAAACCGAGATCACCTATCCGCTCAGCGGCGAGTGGGGCGCGTTTTTTGACGCGGTGCAGGACTACTGCCGCGAGCTAGCCGAAATACACACGCAAGCCGATGCTGGCGGCGCCCGGCTGATCTGGTACGCCACACTGGCGCTGCTGCGCTGCGTGGCCTCATCGCCCGCTGCTGCAGTGAGGGCGCTGACCACCCGACTCGATGGCACGCTGAGAGATGACGACCTGCTCGCCGACGAACGCCTGTACGACGGTCAAGCAGACGATCTCAGCAGCAACGATCTCGAACCGCCCGCGCAACTGCAGGATGCCGGACACCTGCAAGCTCTGATCGCCGAAGCGCGGCGCCTCTGCGGCACCGCTGGCGACCCCAAACTGGCGGTGCTGATCCAGCATGTGCGTGCACTGCTGCAAGACGGTTTTCAGCCCGTCGTGTTCTGTCGCTACATCGCCACCGCGCACTATGTGGCCGAGCACCTCAAGCATGCATTTCCGCAGGTCAGCATCGACGCCGTCACCGGCGAATACACCCCCGAGGAGCGCCGCGATCGGGTGGAAGCGCTGGCAGACGGCGAAACCCGCATCCTCGTCGCAACCGACTGCCTGTCCGAGGGCATCAACCTGCAAGAGTGGTTCACCGCCGTCGTGCATTACGACCTGGCCTGGAACCCCACCCGTCACGAACAGCGCGAAGGCCGCGTCGACCGCTTCGGCCAGCAGGCGCCGGAAGTTCGCTGCACCATGCTCTATGGGCAGGACAACCCGGTCGATGGCTTTGTGCTCAACGTTATTCTGCGCAAGGGCGAAGCTATCGAGAAAGAACTCGGCGTGCTGGTGCCCATGCCCGAGGACGAAGCCCGCATCAACCAGGCGCTTGTCAAGGCCGCGCTGATGAAGCGCAGCGAGGCGCGTTTGCCGCAACTGGGCTTCGACTTCGGCGAGCCCGAAGCCATCCTCGCGCCGCTGCAGGCGCAGTGGCGCAACGCGCTGGAAAAAGCCAAGGCCAACCGTACCGTGTTTGCCCAGCGCCGCATCCGCCCCGACGAAGTGCTGCCCGAGTGGCGCAAGCAGCAGCAGGCGCTCGGCACCCAGGCCGACGTGCAGCGCTTCGTGCACAGCGCCTGCGCCCGCCTCAACGCCCCGCTGGAGAAAGCCCGCAACGGCCAGTTCCGTCTGCTGCCCCAGCACCTGCCCGAA
>JAKBCY010000006.1 GCA_021807445.1 Pseudomonadota bacterium | reverse complement strand
TGATCGTTTCTGCGCAAGGACCATCCCCTGCTTGCCGCCAAGGTACGGCGCGCGAGCAAGTCTGGCGCCAAGGTCAGCGTGTTGCACGCCGCCGACGACGAACTTCTCATGCCGCTGCACGCCAGGCTTATCGCGCCGCCAAGTGCATGGGTCCATCGACTCGCTGAAGTGGCGGCGAGCGTTGCGGACCAGGCCAGCGTTGCTCGTCCTCAGGCTCTGCAGGGCTTGCAACCCTCGGAGGATGCGCAGCGCGTCGCGCAGGGCCTGCTGGCGGGCGAACGCAAAGCCGTCCTGCTGGGCAACGCGGCCGCCCAGCATCCGAATGCGCGTGAATTGGACGTCCTTGGGCGCTGGATCGCCGAGCATACTGGTGCAAGCTTCGGCTACACAGTGGAAGCGGCGAATACCGTGGGGGCATTTTTGGTTGGCGCCAAGCCCGCCCGCGGAGGCCTCAACGTGACGCAAATGGTGCAGCAATCCCCGGCGGCCATGCTTCTCCTCGGTGTCGAGCCCGACTTCGACCTGCAGGACGGTGCCGCCGCAGCGGCGGCTATGCGCGCATCCGGTTTCGTTGTGGCGCTATCTGCCTACCGCGGCCCGGTGGCCGATTACGCCCAAGTGTTGTTACCGATTGCGCCATTCAGCGAAACAGCGGGCGCGATCATCAATTGCGAGGGGAGCTTGCAGACGTATCAGCCGGTCGTCGGATCGGTCGGCCAGTCACGACCCGCGTGGAAGGTGCTGCGCGTATTGGCAGATCAGCTTGGCTTGCCGGGTTTTGAGTACGACACCGTGGAGGCCGTGCGCGATGCTGCGTTGCACGGCATGAATATTGCCGAGGGCCTTCAGGCGGGCGCCGCAACGGAGTTGCCTGCGCACCTCACCTTGCATGGTGAGGCTCCGAGTTCGAGCGAATTTGAACGCCTGGCTGAAGTGCCGATCTATTTCAGCGACGCAGTGGTGAGGCGTGCCACTTCGCTGCAGCAAACACGTGATGCGCGCCAAGCGGGGCAAGTCGCGCTTGCCCCCGACGCATGGCAGCGCCTCGGGCTGCAGTCTGGGGACCGTGTGAAAGTCCAGCAAGGGTCAGCTACCACTGAGTTATCGGTGAGGCTGGACAATGGTCTGGCGACGGGCGTTGTACGCATTTCAGCGGGTCACCCCGCCACCGTGGGCCTCGGCCCCATGTTCGGCGCAGTTTCTGTGCACAAGGCCTGACCCATGTTTGAAGCCTTCAACTCCGGTGGATTGAACCTGCTCGGCCCGGTGGCATGGCCGGTGATTTGGACCATTATCAAGATCGTCGCTATTGTGTTGCCGCTGTTCATTGCGGTCGCCTATCTCACGCTGTGGGAGCGCAAACTCATCGGCTGGATTCAGGTGCGAATCGGTCCGAATCGGGTCGGTCCCTACGGACTTTTGCAGCCGATAGCCGACGGATTGAAGTTCATCTTTAAGGAAATCATTGTTCCGACTCAGGCAAGCCAGTTTTTGTTCATTCTGGGCCCCATCATGACCATCATGCCGGCTCTGGCGGCATGGTCCGTCATGCCTTTCGGACCGGATGTGGCGCTGGCTAACGTAAACGCAGGGCTTTTGCTGCTTATGGCTGTGACCTCGCTGGAGGTTTACGGAGTCATCATCGCTGGGTGGGCATCCAATTCAAAGTACGCCTTCCTGGGTGCGATGCGCGCGTCGGCCCAGATGGTGAGCTATGAGATCGCCATGGGCTTTTGCTTGGTTGTCGTATTGATGGTTTCGGGCAGCCTGAATCTCACTCAGATTGTGGCTGGGCAGGAGCAGGGCCGTTTCGCCCTCATGGGACTCAATTTCCTGTCATGGAATTGGCTACCGCTGTTGCCGATCTTTGTCGTTTATCTCATTTCTGGAATTGCAGAAACCAATCGCCACCCATTTGATGTGGTCGAGGGTGAGTCGGAAATTGTTGCTGGCCACATGGTCGAATATTCCGGTATGTCGTTCGCGCTGTTCTTCCTGGCGGAATACGCGAACATGATCCTCGTTTCCTTTCTCGCCACGATCATGTTTCTCGGTGGGTGGGACGCGCCACTGTCCTTCCTGGGTTTCATCCCCGGATGGATTTGGCTCGGTATCAAGGCCTTTCTCGTGGTGTCCATCTTTCTGTGGGTGCGTGCGACCTTCCCGCGTTACCGCTACGACCAGATCATGCGCCTGGGCTGGAAGATTTTTATTCCGGTCACCTTGGTGTGGCTGGTCCTGATTGCGGCGTGGATGCAAACCCCTTGGTCGATTTGGCACTGAACGGAGTACGAACATGGCCGCTGTGCGCGACACTTTCAACAGCTTTTTTCTGGTCGAACTCTTCAAGGGCCTGGCCCTGACCGGAAAGCACGCATTTCGACGCAAGATTACGGTGCAATACCCCGAAGAGAAAACGCCGATGTCTCCTCGGTTTCGCGGGTTGCATGCGTTGCGCCGCTACCCGAATGGGGAAGAACGTTGCATTGCCTGCAAACTGTGCGAGGCGGTGTGCCCCGCGCTGGCGATCACCATCGAAAGTGACCAGCGCGCTGACGGCACGCGCCGCACAACACGCTATGACATTGATCTCACCAAGTGCATTTTCTGTGGCTTTTGCGAGGAGAGTTGCCCTGTGGACTCGATCGTGGAGACCCATATCTTTGAATATCACGGCGAACAGCGCGGCGACCTTTACTTCACGAAGGAGATGTTGCTGGCTGTAGGTGACCGCTACGAACACGAAATCGCGCCCAACAAGGAGGCCGACGCCCAATATCGCTGAAGGCTCACGAGGTCCGTCTCGGATGATGCCTCGTCAAGCGCAAGGCCCCCGAGCTGGCTCTCGCCTCGCATGCGGCAGCGTGCGGCCTTGTCTGCGCCGTCGAACTCCCTACCCGCTATGACCATCCAAACCGCGTTGTTTTACATCTTTGCCGCAGTTCTTCTTTTTGCCGCGTTCCGTGTCATTACGTCACGTAACCCGGTGCACTCGGCGTTGTACTTGGTGCTGGCGTTTTTCCAGGCATCCACCATCTGGATACTGTTGAGAGCGGAATTCCTTGCCATCGTTCTGGTCCTGGTTTACGTGGGCGCCGTCATGGTGCTGTTCTTGTTCGTGGTGATGATGCTCGACATCAACCTCAATCGGCTGCGACAAGGTTTTTGGCGATTCTTCCCAGTGGCCGCTTTGGTCGGAGTCTTCATCGTGCTGGAGATGGCCGCGGTGCTGATGCAGGCCTTCCAGATCGGCGGGCAGACCGCAGCGGCTCAAGTTGGCGGACAGCCGGCTTCCGCAGCGGCGCATGCCCTTGCACAGATGCCCAACACGAACGCACTTGGGCTGGTTCTATACACGCATTACCTTTACCCGCTAGAGATCGCAGCGGTCATCCTTTTGGTGGCCATCATTGCAGCCATTTCGCTGACCCTGCGCCGCCGCAAAGATACTAAGAGCATTCAAGTCTCTGAGCAGGTCAAAGTGCGGCGACAAGACCGCGTGCGTTTGGTCCAGATCAAGCCAGAGGGCAAGGAGTAAACCATGTTGGGATCTCTCAGTCTCGCGCATTATTTAGTACTCGGCGCCATCCTCTTTGCCATCTCGGTGGTTGGCATTTTTCTCAACCGGCGCAACCTCATCATTCTCTTGATGGCCATCGAGTTGATGCTTCTGGCGGTGAATCTCAATTTCATCGCCTTCTCGCACTACCTGCAGGATATGGCCGGTCAAGTCTTCGTGTTCTTTATTCTCACCGTCGCAGCGGCTGAGTCGGCCATTGGCCTGGCCATTCTGGTTGTGTTATTTCGCAATCTGTCCACGATCAACGTGGATGAACTCGATCATCTCAAGGGCTAAAGCATGGCAGGCACGCTCAATCCCACGCTTTTGCTCATCATCGCGCTGGCACCGCTGGCGGGTTCCATCATCGCCGGACTATTCGGTAAGACAATCGGCCGCGTTGGAGCCCATTCGGTCACCACAGGTAGCGTGGCGATTTCTTTCGCCCTCTCGGCATGGGTCCTGGTTCAGGTGGTGGGTGGTGCTCACTACAACGGAACGGTCTACACGTGGATGCAGGTCGGCGCGCTCAAAATGGATGTCGGGTTCCTGATCGACAGCCTCTCAGCGCTGATGATGGTGGTCGTGACCTTTGTCTCGCTGTGCGTGCATGTCTACACCATTGGCTACATGGCTGATGACCCCGGCTATCAGCGGTTTTTCTCCTACATCAGCCTGTTCACCTTCAGCATGCTGATGCTCGTCATGAGCAACAACATGCTTCAGTTGTTCTTTGGCTGGGAGGCCGTCGGGCTCGTCTCGTATCTTCTGATTGGTTTCTGGTACACGAGGCCATCTGCGGTGTTCGCCAACATGAAGGCGTTCATTGTTAACCGCGTGGGTGACTTTGGATTCATTCTTGGCATCGGCCTAGCGCTAGCCTACTCTGGCAGCCTGAACTACAGCGACATCTTTGCCAAGGCGCCAGAGCTTGCCAAGCTTCAATTTCCCGGCACGGATTGGATGCTCATGACCGTGATGTGCATCAGCCTGTTCGTGGGTGCCATGGGGAAAAGTGCGCAATTCCCGCTACACGTGTGGCTTCCCGATTCAATGGAAGGTCCCACGCCGATTTCTGCTCTGATTCATGCTGCCACGATGGTGACAGCGGGTATCTTTATGGTTGCGCGCATGTCGCCGCTGTTTGAGTTGTCCAATACGGCGCTGTCCTTCATCTTGGTGATTGGCGCAATCACGGCGCTGTTCATGGGCTTCCTGGGGGTAGTCCAGAACGACATTAAACGGGTGATTGCGTACTCAACGCTTTCGCAGTTGGGTTATATGACTGTTGCGCTAGGCGCCTCAGCCTACTCGGTGGCAATCTTCCACCTCATGACCCACGCCTTTTTCAAGGCGCTCTTGTTCCTGGCTGCTGGCTCGGTCATCATCGGCATGCATCACGATCAGGACATCCGCCACATGGGCGGCCTGCGCAAGTACATGCCCATCACTTGGATCACGTTTCTCATTGGGTCGCTGGCGCTGATCGGAACACCGTTTTTCTCTGGCTTTTATTCAAAGGACAGCATCATTGATGCGGTGGCAGCCAGCCATCTGGCCGGGGCCGGATTTGCCACTTTTGCCGTGACGGCCAGTGTTTTCGTCACCGCGCTTTACTCCTTCAGACTGTATTTCTTGGTGTTCCACGGCGAAGAGCGCTTCCGTCACCTATCTTCGCATGACAAGCACGGCGGGCACGATCATGCCCAGCACCACGCACCCCTGGAGCCACACGAATCACCGTGGGTCGTCACGCTTCCACTCATCCTTTTAGCCATCCCTTCTGCACTAATCGGTTTCGTGTCGATTCGGCCTCTGCTCTTTGGCGGGTTTTTCAACGGAGCCATTGTCGTGAATGCCGCCGCGCATCCGGCCATGACAGATTTGCGCGAGCATTTCCAGGGCCCGCTACAAATGGCACTGCATGCTGTGACCACGTTGCCGCTCTGGCTCGCAATTGCCGGGGTGCTCGTTGCGTGGTACGCATACATGGTGAATCTGGCCTTTCCCGCAGCCGTGCAGCGCATGTTTAAACCGGTCTACAGTCTGCTTGATCACAAGTATTACATGGACTGGATCAACGAGCATGTCATTGCTGCGGGGACCCGATTGGTCGGCAATGGATTGTGGAAGGGTGCCGATGCAGGCTTTATCGACGGTTTCGTGGTCAACGGTACGGCGCGCGTCATCGACGTCGCCGCCGGTCTGATTCGGCAGTTGCAAACCGGTTTCATTTACTACTACGCATTGGCCATGGTGGCTGGCGTGGTGGTGTTCATGTGGCTATTCGTTCCGGGCAAGCTGCTGTCCGGTTGGTTCATCCGATAAATCCAACAGGGCCCGCGGCTTCGTTCAACCCTATGCAATCGCTACCCTTGCTGAGCCTGTCCATCTGGACGCCCATCGCCTTCGGCATCCTGATATTGCTGCTCGGGCGGGATTCCAATGCTCCCGCTATGCGCTCCCTGGCACTTGCCGGAAGCATTTTGAGTTTCCTGGTCACGATCCCTTTGGTGACGAGCTTCAACCTCGCCGACGCGGGTATGCAGTTCGTTGAGCGCGCGCCTTGGATCGAGCCGTTTAACATTCACTATTACCTCGGGATCGACGGTATTTCATTGTGGTTTATCCCACTGACTGCCTTCATCACTGTCATCACGGTGATCGCGGGCTGGGAAGTCATCACGGAGCGCGTCGCGCTCTACATGGCCTCCTTCCTCATCCTTTCCGGATTGATGGTTGGCGTGTTTTGCGCGCTTGACGGTATTTTGTTCTACGTGTTCTTCGAGGCAACGCTGATTCCGATGTACCTCATTATCGGAATCTGGGGAGGACCACGCCGGGTGTATGCCGCGTTTAAGTTCTTTCTCTATACGCTCCTGGGGTCGCTGCTGATGCTTGTGGCGCTCATCTACCTTTACTTCCAGTCCGGCGGTAGCTTCAACATTCTTGACTGGTACACGGTTCCGCTGTCCAGCGTGGCGCAGATCCTGCTTTTTGTGGCGTTCTTTTTCGCATTCGCGGTGAAGATTCCGATGTGGCCGGTGCATACGTGGTTGCCCGATGCGCACGTTGAAGCCCCAACGGGGGGCTCCATCGTCCTTGCAGCGATCATGCTTAAGCTTGGCGCTTACGGTTTCGTTCGGTTTGTCTTGCCTATCGTGCCTGATGCAAGTCACGAACTGGCCCCAATCGTCATTGCGCTATCCGTCATTGCGGTCATCTATATCGGTTTGGTGGCCATGGTGCAGACGGATATGAAGAAGCTGGTGGCCTATTCGTCCATCGCGCACATGGGTTTTGTCACGCTTGGTTTTTTCTTGTTCTCCGAGCTTGGTGTACAGGGTGGCTTGATGCAGATGATCTCGCACGGGTTTGTCTCAGGTGCGATGTTTATGAGCATTGGCGTGTTGTATGACCGTATGCACACTCGTGCGATTGCCGACTATGGCGGTGTGACGACTGCCATGCCACGCTTTGCCGCGTTCGCTGTGCTGTTCGCGATGGCCAATGCGGGCTTGCCTGGCACAAGTGGTTTTGTCGGTGAGTGGATGGTCATTCTCGCCGCTGTGAAGGCAAATTTCTGGCTCGGCATGCTGGCGGCCACGACCCTGATCCTTGCCGCCGGTTACACGCTCTGGATGGTCAAGCGCGTGTTCTTTGGCCCCGTTCGCAACGAGCACGTTGCGGCACTGAAAGACATCGGGGCGCGCGAGTTCCTCATCTTGGCTCTGCTCGCCGCTGCGGTCCTCTGGTTCGGCGTGTACCCCAAGTTCTTCACCGACCCAATGCAAGCCAGCGTCACCCAACTCCTGCAGCACGTGGCTGCCTCCAAACTGCAGTAAACCGCCTACCTGATGATGAACTGGATTGCGATCTACCCCGAGATCTACCTGCTAGTCATGGCCTGCGTGGTCATGCTCGCCGACCTGTTTTTCAAGGACGCAGACCATCGCGTGGCATACGGCCTGACGCTCCTCACGCTGCTCATTCTGGCTCTCGTGAGCGGCGCCTATTACGCGTCGGGTCTCGAGCTATTCGCGATGCAGCGCATGGTTATCGTCGACCCGATGGCCATGTTGCTCAAATTGTTTGCTACTGCGGCCACTGGGATCAGCCTCATCTACGCTCGACGCTACGCGCTAGATCGGGGCATGTGGGGTGGCGAGCTATTTAGTCTTTCGCTATTTGCACTGCTGGGTCAGTTCGTCATGATCTCCGGCAATAACTTGTTGATGATCTATTTGGGCCTTGAGTTATTGTCGCTGGCGCTATATGCACTTGTGGCGCTGCGGCGTGATTCGGCGCTGGCGACCGAAGCAGCAATGAAGTACTTCGTGCTGGGAGCGTTGGCCTCAGGTTTCTTGCTCTACGGTATGAGCATGATCTATGGGGCTACGGGGACTCTGGATTTGGGCGTGGCTTTCAAGACCATTGCCATGGAGCCGATTAACCGTGCCGCGCTCGTAATGGGGCTCGTCTTCATTGTCGCTGGCGTCGCCTTCAAATTTGGTGCGGTCCCATTTCACATGTGGATTCCCGACGTGTACCAAGGGGCGCCCACGGCCATCGTTTTGCTGGTTGGTGGAGCGCCAAAACTGGCGGCGTTCGCGATGGCCATACGGTTGCTCGTTGAAGGGATGTTCCCGCTGGCCGTGGACTGGCAGCAGATGATGATGGTACTGGCGCTGCTTTCCATCATCGTCGGGAACTTCGCCGCCATAGCGCAGACTAACCTAAAGCGGATGTTGGCATATTCGACCATCGCGCAGATCGGATTCATGCTGCTCGGACTGATGTCGGGGATGATCAATGGCAACGGGATATCCGCATCAGTCGCCTATGGTGCGGCGATGTTTTATCTGGTCATCTACGTGTTGACTACGCTAGGAACCTTCGGGGTCATCATGTTCATGGCCCATCAGGGTTTTGAAGCTGAAGATCTGAAGGACTTCGCGGGGCTTGGCAAAAGCCACCCATGGCTCGCGGGCATCATGACGTTTTTGTTGTTCTCGCTTGCCGGGTTGCCCCCATTCGCAGGTTTTTACGCAAAATTTGAGGTTCTCTCGGTACTCTTGGCCACTGGGCGCGTCTGGTTGGTGGTCGTGGCGGTAGTGCTCTCGGTGGTCGGCGCGTTCTACTATCTGCGCATGGTCAAGACGATGTATTTCGACGCTCCAACGCGCGAGCATCGCGTACAGGCTTCACCCGTTGCCTGGGCGCTGATGTCGCTTAACGGGTTGGCGGTCTTGGGCTTGGGCATCCTGCCTGGTGGCTTGATGACTTTGTGCTATCAAGCCGTCGCCAACACACTGCATTAAATGCAGACCTATTCTGGAGTTTTTTGCTGATGCAGTCTTCTGCCATTTGGTTGGTCTTGGTGCTGGCAATGATTGGCGCCAACCTTCCGTTTCTGTCCAACCAGTTTTTCCTGCTCTTCCCCCTCAAGAGGCCGAAAGGTTGGGCTCTGCGGGTGGCTGAGGTCGTCGTGCTGTACTTCGTCGTCGGGGGAATCTCGTTGAGCCTGGAGTCGCGTCTGGGACAGATTTACCCGCAACATTGGGAGTTCTACGCTGTGTCAGCGTCAATGTTCCTTGTCTTGGCTTTCCCGGGCTATGTGTTGCGCTATCTGATGCGCCGGGTGGAAAGCTGAACCGGGCGAGATCCTCAAGCCGACGTGAGTCAAACTGAGCAATCCCATCTGCAGGAAACCCGAGTCTCGACCGAGCCCGTGTTTGATGGGCATTTTCTTCATGTCCGGCGCGACACAGTGCGTCTCCCAGACGGTGCGCTCGCGACGCGAGAGTACATCAAACACTCAGGCGCGGTGATGGTCATTCCGCTGCTGGACAACGGACGCGTGTTGATGGAGCGGCAGTGGCGCACTCCGATGCGCCGAGTGATGGTTGAGTTTCCCGCAGGCAAGCTTGATGCTGGTGAGAGCTGGCAGTGCTGTGCCCAGCGTGAACTTCGAGAAGAGACCGGATACAGTGCCGAACAGTGGGCTTATATCGGGGTCATCAACAACGCAATCTCCTACTCCGACGAGGCGATTCATTTGGCGTTCGCGCGTGGCCTCAAAGCGGGCAGGCAGCAGCTTGACGCGCACGAGTTCCTCGAGGTGTTCGAAACGGAGCCGACCGACTTGCTGAGGTGGGTGCGAGACGGAACGGTAACGGACGTTAAAACTGTCATCGGCGCATTTTGGCTGGACAAGCTGCTCAGTGGCCAGTGGGAGTTGGCTTGGCAGAGTTTGGACCCCGTGGCGAGCGCGTGAGGCGCTGTCCCGATCCGCGGCGTGCGAACTAGCTAGCACGCCCCGTGGCAAGCCAACGTGCCCAAGCAGGAAACCCCATGGCCGTTGCCTTGGCCACGGCTGCATCCCAGTCATAATCGATCGCAATCAGTGCTGCGCTCCAACGTCCTGCAAGACGTTCGCAAAGGGCATAGCGCGCGTGAGCACCACCGGTTTCGATGACGTGGACGCCACCGTGGTCATCGTCGAACGCTGGCAGGCCGACGCTACCGGGATTGACGATCAAGGTGGTGTGCTGGTTCACGACACGGGGCTGGTGACTGTGGCCGCAGAGCAACAGGGGCGGTGGATCGAAGCCCGCCAGGCGCTCGGTGACTTCTTGCGGCGTTGCCATGCGTGCACCGAATATACCGGCGTCCGGCGAGACCGTTTCCAGGAGGTAGTCAACATCGCTGCTCGGCCTTCCATGCACCATGCATACACCGTCTGCGGGCACTAACGACGCTGGAAGGTTGGCCAGCCAGTTGCGCTGGTTTTGCGTGAGTGCGTCAAAGGCGTATCGGTCGCCAAGATCGCCGGGTGAGTTGGCGCAAGCGAGCAATTGCCGCTCATGATTGCCAGTGATGGTTGGCCAGTTGTGGTGCATGAGCAGTTCTGCTGTTTCACGCGGCCACAACGGGCCGCTCAGCAAGTCGCCACAATTAACCACAAGGTCTGCACCGCGGCGCGCGATATCGAGAAGCACAGCCTGCAGCGCAGGTAGGTTTCCATGAATGTCTGATACTACAGCGATGCGCAGGGTAGGACTCATGGGTGGACGGGAAGGGCGGTGCGGTGATTCCGGCGGGAGACTGTCGTGGTTGCACAGGACCGCGACAATGATTAAGCCGCCAATAGGCTAACAGTCGAATGTCATCATGTTTTTAGGATCCCAGTCAATGCCGCTGATCGGGAGTCAGCGAACCCACGTGCGGGAATCAAGCGTACCTCGCGAGTATCTATCGGCTCAGTAGGCGCTTGAGGGCATCATCCGCGCCGGAAGGTACGGCAGACGAGGCGCTGAGCGGGTTGGCTTGCGTCCTGCAGACGGTGCGCTCCGGTAGCAAACCGGGCATCGGAAACGGCCTCTGTTCGTGACTGCAGCACGATTTGCGCGCTCTTGAAATAATGCGAGGATGCGCTCCCACAACACATTGAATTTCAATACTTTTGTCTTGCTCATCCTGCCGCCATTCTTCTGGGCTGGCAACGCTGTTGTCGGGCGGTTGATGGTGGGACAAATTCCGCCTCTTGCGCTTAGCTTTTACCGCTGGTTTTTTGCATTTCTTGTGGCCTTGCTCTTTACGGCCGTACCACTGTGGCGCAACCGTGCGATTCTGCGAAAGCAATGGGCTGCATTGGCGCGAATGGGTTTTCTTGGTGTGGCCTGCTACAACTCATTGCAGTACGTTGCCCTGCACACCAGCACGCCCCTCAATGTGTCATTAATTACATCGGCAGCTCCGGTGTTTATCCTGGTGATTGGTGCTTTGTTCTATCGAGAACCGATCGGTGCCGAATCGTGGTGGGGGGCGGCACTGTCGATCGCGGGGGTTGGTGTGGTGGTGACGAAAGGGCATCTGGCGCGTGTGCTACAGCTGCATTTGGCCCCCGGCGACATCATCATGTTGGTTGCCGTGTTCTTATGGGGTTTTTACACGTGGGAGTTGCGCCGCCGCCCCTTGGGTTTATCGCCTTTCGTGTCGCTCACCGCACAGATGGCTTGGGGCACACTCTTCATCGCACCGTTTGCGGCGTTCGAGCATTGGGGCTTGGGAGAGAGCACGCGCTGGGGACTTTCGGTGGCGCTCGCAGTGGCCTACGTGGCAGTTTTGGCCTCGCTCTTGGCATACGTGTGCTGGGGCACGGCGGTAGCGCGCACCGGAGCACAGATTCCAGCGTATTTCGGCAACCTGGCCCCGATCTTTGCGGCATTTCTATCGTACGTGTTCCTTCATGAAGGTATCGCGCTTTATCACCTCTTCGGGGCTGCTCTGATATTCGCTGGCATTCACGTGGCGCTGCGAGCGCGGCCGCGCGTCTCATCGGCGCAGTGATACGCGCGGCATGGTAGGTCTGCGCGCAGACCTACAAATTTCTATCGACCAATGGTTTTGCCCGGAGAGTCGATCCGTCGGTAGAAGGCGTTGCCATCGTGCTTGATCGGTCACAAAGCGCGGATTGGGCTCATCGGGCATTCACAACGGGAACCCTCGCCTTACCACGTCAACGGAGTCGGTCGGTTGAGAGGCTCAAAGGCGCCAAAATTCGGGGTCATGATGAGTCGATCAAGGGTCAATCACCGCTGCGCAGACATCCGTAGGAGCAGCGGCCACATGACCGATGACTGGGACCATCTTGATGCCCGCTGAAGCTATACGGCAGGGCGCCGCCACCACACCGCAGCCGGACAGGGCGGCAGCCGCGCTGAGCATGGCAATGATCGTTTTGACGGTGGTGGCATACGCCATGTTTCGGTCCCTTTCATGCATGCGGAGCCTGCGTGCGCGACAAGTAGCTCACGTCTGTGCTGCCGCTAAAGCGGCGTTGCCCAGTTCGATCACCGCCAGCGCGTAGAGGGCAGAGTGGTTGTAGCGAGTCACAACGTAGAAATTATCGGTTCCCAGGATATAGTCAGGTTCGCCGTTCGCATTTGGTAATTGGACCACGGCAAGCTTGCCTTCATAGTCCAGAACGCGGCTCGGAAGGGAAAAACCGGCGGCCTTCAATTGCTGTGCCGTGAAGCTGGGGACGATGTCAGGCTCAAGAAGCCGTGCCAGCGCGTCGGGTGCAATGGAGTTTGGCACCACGAGTGGGAAATACGTCGGTTGCTTCCGTTGCCAGCCGTGTCCCGCCAGAAAATTGCCTACGCTGCCAATTGCGTCGGCTGGATTCTCGATGATGTCAACCTTGCTGCCACCATCAAAGCTGAGCGCGTAGCGAAGGATGTTTCCCGGCATGAATTGCGGCATGCCAATGGCACCTGCATATGAGCCTTTCACCTTGGACGCGTCGAAGTCATTCTGATGGCACCAGAGTAGATAGTCGCCGAGCTGACAGCTGAAATAACCGCTCCGGTTCTTCGGCGCCGCAGTGGGAAAGTCCAGCGATAGCGTGGTTAGAGCGTCCAGGACACGAAAATTGCCCATGTCGCGACCGTAGATCGTCTCAACCCCGAGGATGCCGGTGATGATGGCCGGGTCTACGCCAAAACGGTTTTCAGCCTTGCTTAGCCACACGCCGAATTCCTGAACAAAGTCTGACCCAGCGCGAATGCGGGTGGTTTCAACAAAATGCCTGCGGTACGCGGCCCAATTCTTCTGCCCGGGCTTGCCGGGGATGATGAGACGCGCAACATCTGGCTGGAATTGCGCACGGCCAAGTTGCCCAGCGATCCACTTTGGGTTTAACCCTGTTTGTTGCGCTAGCTGTGCTGCCAGTTCTGTCACGCGCGGCGAATCGGCATAGCTTGGCATCGAAGCAACGTCTGATTCACTCGCATTAGCAACAGGGCTCTGCGCAAACGTCGATCTCGGAAGCCACGGGGCAGCGAGGAGAGCCAGAGTCGAGAGCAACGCATGACGACGGTGCTGGCGGCGTGAGGTAGGGGGCGGAGAGCGATCCATGAGGTCGGGAGCCAGACGCATGAGTGTAATCAGCCATCACGGAAATTTCGCATCCGGAACGGACGACGGCAACGGACGCTGTGCGCTTTGCTGCCGTTTGTCGCCGAATGCCTTGGCAGACCCGGGGGAGTGCTCAAACCGCGAGACCGCTTGCACAGAATTGGCGAATTGAAAGACACCGTCTTTCGAGGCAAGGGTTAAATGTTGCCTTTATCTGCATTTCACAAATCTCTCAGCGTCGACTTGCGTCCTCGATCTGCTCTAGTGTTTTCCTGTGCACGCCCGGGTGCGGCTTGCCGATCCGTATGGCCTCGGCGATGGTGTCGCGTGTGGCTGGAAGATCACCGGCGGTGAGTAGGGCTTGGGCGAGATTGCTCAGTGGGTCGCCGTTATCGGGATGGGCACGGGAGTCCCGGGCGAAGTACGTGGCGGCCTTGGCATAGTCCTTTTGCGCGCACGCCAGATTGCCCAAGCCCATCATCGCAATCCATGCTTTGGGCCGGCGTTCGATTGCGGCGTGATAGGCCGCGCGCTGCCTCTGGCGCCACCTGCTCCAGAGGTGATGCGGCGTTGAGACAATCGAACTCAGTCACATTGGCCGGGAACTGCCCAAGCCGCAGAACAATGACGGCCCAGCGCCGAATGCGAGGGCTGAGCCATGTGAATGGCTGGTATCGGACTAACTGGGAGAGCGCCGGACGTGCGCTATCCCGAAGATTGGTGCGGAAGCTGCGAACGCGCTCTGCCACCGCGCGAAGCGAGCACGTCCAGAAAATATAAAGCTTCGCGCGGAGCTTTCCGCCGTGGCTGGGGGTGTGGATCGCAGCGATTGTGCCGAGCTTGTGCCGATACTGAGCAAGCGCCAGTCACAACATTGGCTACGGTTTCACTTGGGTGTGCGGCTATGAACCGCGGCAGGCGCCGGCAGTTGAAGTCGTTTGATTGCCAGCCGTAGCTCCTCAAGCCTGCGCGCGTGGCGCTTGTCGCCGTCATTCGGTGGCTTGGCGTAGCGCCAGCGCTCGAGCGCATTGAGGAGACTGCAAGCGTCAGTGATCGCGCCGGGCGACAGGGTGCTTCGGCGCAGGCGCGCCTCCAGGATTGCAGGCGTATCGGCGACGGTGCTCTGGACCCCGACGTCAGCAAGGCGCTTACGCAGGGCAGCGTAGGCCGCGTCCCAAGGATGCACCTTGCGGCTTTCCCACATGAGAAACAGGCCCGTGAGACTTACGGCCGCACTGAGCCCGGCGATTGCCAGCGCCGACAGCTGTCGCCAATCAGGTTGGCCCATGCCGAGGCTGCGTAGCAAAGAACTTTGGCGGCTTTGGCCGTAGTCCAGCACCCATTGATTCCAAGCATTGTTGAGTGCGTCTGATAGATTTCTCAGGCGCAGCAGCAGTGGCGTATCGCGCGGGCCAAGCGCAGCGATACCCAGCAGTGGTTCACGTGAAGTCAACGTGAAACCGCTGCGATCCACGCGCGAGGGATCCACCATTGCAGTGGGGTCGGCGCGAAGCCAGCCTCGGCCGGCGATCCAGTATTCGGCCCAGGCGTGTGCATCGCTCTGGCGCACAACCCAGGTGTGGTCGATCGGATTTTCGCGCCCTCCTTGGTAGCCGGTGACAATGCGGGCGGGGATGCCCGCCGCGCGCATGAGTACGACGAAGGCCTGCGCATAGTGCTCGCAGAAACCGATCCTGCGATCGAACAAGAAGTGGTCGATCTGATTGCGCCCGCGATAAACGCCAGGCTCAAGGCTGTAGTAGAAGGGATCATGCCGGAACATCTGCAGCACGGTTTGTACAACTTGCATTTTGGTGCCACCTTCACGCTGGACCTTGCGCGCGATGTCCACAGCAAACGCCACGGTGCGCGGGTTATCGCCGCGCGGCAGTTGGAGATCGCGCTTGAGGCGCGCAGTCCAGACGCCCCTCCCATAGACGAAGTTGGGGTAAGAGGTAAGGTTGTAACGGGTAAGCCGGGAGATTGGTCGGCTTGCCACCAGATCCAAGGTGGAACGTTGCACCACAGTGGCTTGTATTTCGCCTCTCAGTACGGGTGCACGCTCAGGTGCATCCAATGCAAATATGAACGGCTGTTGGGAGGGCTGTAGGGTGACGGTATAGCGCACGGCTGGCCCAACCGCCTGGAAGTTGTGGGCGCGGTCGAGCCGTGACGCGATTTGGGCTGGGGTGGCGGGCTGGGAGCGCCATTGTCGGCCATTGAACTCAGTGAGAACTGGACCGCGCCAGTACAAGTCCCTTTGAGGCGGGCGGGCGCCGTGGAACTTCACACGGAAAGCCACGCCGTCGTTCCTCGCCAACTTGGCGATGGAACCGGCATCCATGCTGTCGGAAAGCCCAGTCGTGCTTCGAGCAGTGTCTGGCAGCGCCCACAATGGGCCGGCAAGGCGCGGAAAAAAGACGAAAAGCAGGACCATCGCGGGTGTGCCAAGAGCCATCAGCTTTCCGGTGAGCAACAGACGCTGAGTCAGCGGCGGCTGGCCTACGGGCAAGTTGGCATTGACGAGCGCAGTGAGCCACCCCGATGTTGCCACCAGCATCCAGGCGCAAGACAGGGCAGATTGCGAGTACAGAAAATTCACCACCACGGCGAAAAATCCAAGGTAGAAAAGCACATACGTATCGCGCCGGTTGCGCGTCTCCAGGGCCTTGAGACCAAGCAGAAGGCAGATAAGCGTGACGCCGGGATCGCGCCCGAATACCGTGTGGAACTGCAACATCGCACTGCCCACAGCGGCAAGCAAAACCAGCGCCAACAACCGCCGTGGTGGCAATGGACGATTGCGCCAAGCCAGGAAAGCGCGCCAAGTGAGAAGGCCAGCCGAACCAGCAATCGTCCACGCTGGCACGTTGGTTGCAAGCGGGATCAAGGTGATCGTTGCGACCGCAATCAGAAACAGCGCATCGCGTGCGCCGCGCGGCAGGCTGCGAAGATGGGCGATCCAGAGGCCACGGCGGACGCGTGAGTGCGTTGCTAGCATGCTTTGACGATTGCAAAGCCTGCCAACGCGCACAAGCACTGCCGCGTATGGGCAGTGCCATTGCCGGGCGGGATAACTCGTCCCGGTAGGCGAAGGCCATAAGATTGCGGCCTCTGCGAGGCGATTAATACCCAAGCGCAGAGGCGTGACAGGCGTGCTTCGACCGCAAGGGCGGCTGGCAGATCCGCCCAATCCAGCCAGTTTTCGAGGCGGGTTGCAGAAGGGGTGGCAGCGCGCACGATGAGATCCTCGGTGGCCCCCCGTTTCCAAACCACATGCTTCAACGGGTCTCCACGTTGGTAGGGACGCAGTTCGTCAAATTCGTCGCCCACAGACGATCGCTGTGGGCTTTGCCCGCTGGCAGGCGCGGGCATTGGTGAAGGTGGGGAGGGGGCTGGGCACTCTGGGGTTGGATATACGCAAAGCGATACGGCGGGCTGCCACACACTCCAGGCACGCCACAGGCCGAGGGGGTAGCGGGTCTCGATCATCATCAGCGGCCAAAGCTGGGTACCACGCCGGGCCGGGGTCCAGGGCAGTGTGAAGCGCGCCGTTGCATCGCACCCCAAGTCGAGCGCATGCCAGCCCTGTTTGTCGGTGGCAAGCTGCACGCCCCAACGCTGCCGCCCTGGACTGTGTAGTCGCAGGCCCAATGAGCCAAGATGGCCCGCGTGGAGTTGAGCGTCCTCGGACATGTGTGCGACCAGTTCGACACCACGCAGATTCTTGTGCGTGATCTGCAGCGACGCCAGAGCGCTGCCAGCGAGTAGAAAGGTAAGCAGGTAGCCGAGATTGAGCTGGTAGTTAATGGATGCCACCAGCAGCAAGAGAAGGGTGAGACCGAAGAACCATCCGGCAGGCGTCGGCAGGATGTAAATGTTTCGGTGTGCGAGAAGGGTCTGTGCTCCCGGGAGGTGCCGGGTCTGCGCCCAGCGAGAAAAGCTGTCGCGGAGCCGTCCTGGCAGGCTTGTGAACACCTTGCGAGTGCTGGACATGACTCGAACGCGTGCTGCGCAATCAGATCGGAACCTGCCGCAGCAAATCCGCGATCTGTGCCTGCACCGCATCATGCGAGCCTGCAGCCTCGACGGTGGGCTGCAGACGGTGAGTGGCCACGGCGGGCAGCACAGCCTGCACGTCTTCGGGGCTGCAATAATCACGCCCTTGCAATAAAGCATGCGCGCGTGATGCACGAAGCAGGGCAAGTCCTGCACGGGGACTCAAGCCGACGGCGAAGCGGCGGGGCGCGCGCGTGGCAGCAAGAAGCCGCTGCACATAGTCCACCAGAGCCTCTGCCACGTGCACTTCCCGCACCTGCAGCTGCAAAGCCGAGAGGCTCTGCATATCGAGCAGTGCCGGAAGCCGAGCCAGGAGGCTGCGTCTGTCTTCGCCCAATAGCAGGGAGCGCTCTGCTGCGCTGTCTGGGTAGCCAAGAGACAGACACATGAGAAATCGGTCAAGCTGCGATTCGGGTAATGCATAGGTCCCGCGTTGTTCATACGAGTTTTGCGTCGCCAGCACGAAAAACGGTGACGGCAGCGCGCGAGTAACGCCATCGATGCTCACTTGCCTCTCTTCCATGGCTTCGAGCAGTGCACTTTGCGTCTTTGGCGGAGCGCGATTGATTTCATCGGCCAGCAACAGTTGGGTAAAGATTGGCCCGGCGTGGAAGCTGAAGGCGCTGCTGTTGCGATCGAAGACCGTTACACCGAGCAGATCCCCCGGCATCAAATCCGATGTGAATTGCACACGCGAGAAGCCCAGCCCGAACGTGTGGGCCAGCGTGTGAGCCAGAGTTGTCTTGCCGACACCGGGTACGTCTTCGATGAGCAGATGGCCGCCTGCGAGAAGGCAGCAGACGGCTAATTGGCTCTGCGTGCTCTTCCCGACAAGCACGCGGTCGATTTGCGCGACCAAGTCGCCAAGTAGAGGGTTCATTGAGGGATTGAGCGGTACAAAGCGCGCTGTAGCACAATAAATCAGGATTGTGCCTATCTGTTCCGAGGATATCGGGGCAAGACATTGAGAAAAAGTGGAACGACGAGGAGACGTCATGCGTACCGGGTATTACACCCACACTGATTGCAGCCTGCACGAGATGGGGCCGCATCACCCAGAATCGCCAGCCCGGCTCGCTGCCATCGAAGACAGGCTTCTTGTAGCAGGGCTCGACTGGACACTCGTTCGTCCCGATGTGCCCCTCGCTGACGAGTCGGCACTCGAATTGGCCCATAGTGCGCTGCACATCGCCGAATTGCGTGACAAGGGGCAGACATGCGACGGCTATGCCTGGGTCGACCCCGACACCATCATGAATCCCCATACGTGGCAGGCAGCCAAGCGCGCGGCTGGAGCAGCTATTGCTGCCACCGATGCCGTGCTCCAAGGCACGCTTGACAATGCATTCTGCGCCGTGCGCCCTCCTGGTCACCATGCGACGCGGACCCAGTCCATGGGATTTTGTTTCCTCAATAACGTGGCGGTGGGCGCTCGCCACGCGCTGGACGTGCACGGCCTGCAGCGCGTGGCCATTGTTGACTTTGACGTCCACCATGGTAATGGCACGGAAGACATCTTCGCGGGCGATGAACGGGTGCTCATGGTGAGTTTTTTCCAGCATCCGTTCTATCCCTTTACTGGCGCTGACCACCAAGCCTCCAATATGGTC
Source organism: Pseudomonadota bacterium (assembly GCA_021807445.1). Lineage (GTDB taxonomy): Bacteria > Pseudomonadota > Gammaproteobacteria > Burkholderiales > Burkholderiaceae_C > Thiomonas_A. Next base: position 14,824 of record JAKBCY010000006.1, on the reverse strand, counting down.
AACGTGCCTGTGCCGGCATACTCAGGAGGGGCACAGGTTCGGGAGATCGTGCAGCACACCTGGTTGCCACGGTTGCGCAGCTTCGCGCCGCAGATGCTTTTCATCTCGGCTGGATTTGATGCACACCGCGAGGACGATATGGGACAGATGGGCTTGGTCGAGGCCGACTATGCATGGATTACCCGCGCGCTTCGAAATCTCGCGGCCGAGGTGTGCCAGGGGCGCATCGTCTCGTGTCTTGAGGGAGGCTACAACCTGAGCGCCTTGGGTCGAAGCGTGGCCGAGCACATTCGCGTGCTTGCCGGATTGGACGAATAGGATCGTGTGATCTGCAAGATTGCAGCAAGACTGGAAGCGCAGGATGCGAGAACCCACTGACATAGGAGACAAGCATGAATGATGCCGATTTGACGCCAAATGCGGCAAACCACGCGCCATTGAGCCCGCTGATTTTTCTTGGTCGTGCGGCGGCCGTGTACCCGCACCGAACCGCCATTGTTCATGGGGGCCTGCGCCAGACCTGGAAGCAGACACACGAGCGTTGCCGAAGGTTGGCCTCAGCATTGGTTCGTCATGGCTTGCGACCCGGCGATGTCGTGGCTGCGATGTTGCCCAACGTACCGGCCATGGTGGAGGCCCACTTTGGCGTTCCCCTCGCGGGCCTCGTGTTGAATGCTCTAAACACGCGTCTGGATGCTGAGGCATTGGCATACATGCTGGTTAATGGCGGAGCCAAAGTGGTGATGGTCGATCCAGAGTTCGCGCCGGTCATGCGCCGCGCCATTGTTCTTGCCGTTCAGGGCGGCTTGGCTCCGCCAATGGTTGTGGACGTCGTGGATGCACAGTTCAACACGCCGACTGAGCGCATCGGAGCCATCGAGTACGCAGGGTTGCTCGATCAAGGTGACCCCGCTGATGACTTGCCTGGTGCGGCTGAGGAGTGGGCTTCGATAGCGCTCAACTACACCTCGGGAACCACCGGCAAACCAAAGGGTGTCGTGTATTCGCATCGCGGCGCCTACGTGAATGCGGTATCCAACATCCTTGAGTGGGATATGCCCAAGCATCCGGTGTACCTATGGACATTGCCCATGTTTCACTGCAACGGCTGGTGCTTTCCGTGGACTGTGGCAGCGCGAGCTGGAGTGAACGTGTGTCTGCGTAAGGTCGAGGCACAGGCGATTTTCGACAGCATCCGGGCGGAAAAAGTCACTCACTACTGCGGAGCGCCTATTGTTCACAATCTGCTTGTGAACGCGCCAGCGGACATGAAGGCAGGCATCACACACGAAGTGAGGGCCATGGTCGCTGGCGCGGCGCCACCGGCAGCGCTGATCGAGGGCATGGAGGCCATGGGCTTTGATCTCACGCACGTCTATGGATTGACCGAGGTCTACGGACCAGCCACCGTGAGCGCCAAACAGGCCGAATGGGAGACGTTGCCACTTTCCGAGCGTGCGCGACTGAACGCGCGGCAAGGCGTCCGCTACCACTTGCAAGACGGAGCTAGCGTTCGGGATCCTGACACAATGGCCGAAGTTGCGCATGACGGAAGGACCATGGGCGAGGTGATGTTCAAAGGCAACATCATGATGAAGGGCTACTTGGGCAATCCGCAAGCCACCATGCAAGCATTCCGCGGCGGGTGGTTCCACACGGGAGACTTGGCCGTTGTCGACCCCGATGGTTATATCAAAATCAAGGATCGCAGCAAGGACATCATCATCTCGGGCGGCGAGAACATTTCCAGCATCGAGGTGGAAGACGTCCTGTACCGTCATCCGGCAGTGATGGTGGCTGCCGTGGTGGCGATGCCTGATCCGAAGTGGGGCGAATCGCCGTGTGCCTTCATTGAACTCAAGGCCGGTGCGACCGCTAGCGTTGAGGACATCATCGCGTTTTGCAAGGAACATCTCGCTGGGTTTAAGGTACCCAAACAGGTGGTATTTGGCGAGGTTCCCAAGACGTCCACGGGCAAGATTCAGAAATATGCACTACGCGAACTGGCACACTCACGCGATGCCATTGACCATTGAGACAACGCGTCAAGGGTGGATCCAAGTCAAAGCACGGCAGTCCAGACAAACCCAATTCGAGGAGACCTCATGTCAACCATGGCGCAAGCAGCAGAAGCCCCTTTAGTGATCAATGCACGCGATGCGCGCGGCGTGGTGACGTTGACCCTCAATCGACCGCAGGCATTCAACGCGCTGTCAGAGGCGTTGTTAGCAGCGCTACAGGTCGAGCTTGATGCATTGCGCGGCGACCCATCAGCGCGCGTGGTGATCTTACAGGGTGCCGGTCGCGCCTTTTGCGCTGGGCACGATCTTAAGGAAATGCGCGCCGACCCTAGTCTCGAAAAATGCGGTGAGTTGTTCGAGCGCTGCAGCAAGGTGATGCTGGGGTTGCTGGCTTTGCCACAGCCCGTGATTGCCCGCGTACACGGCATCGCCACCGCTGCGGGTTGCCAACTGGTGGCGCAGTGCGACTTGGCCGTTGCCGCGAGTGACGCGCGATTCGCTGTATCGGGCATCAATGTAGGACTATTCTGTTCGACCCCTAGCGTGCCGCTAGCCCGTAACGTGCCACGCAAAATCGCAATGGAAATGCTTTTGACGGGGGACTTTATCGACGCCTTGACCGCGCAGCGATGGGGCTTGATCAACCGCGTGGCGGCGCCCGAAGCCTTGGATGGCGAAGTTGAGCGCCTCGTACAAAGCATCTTGGCCAAGCCGGCTGCAGCCATCGCGATGGGAAAAGCTCAGTTTTACCGCCAGATTGAAATGGGAATCGCCGCTGCCTATCAGCTTGCGGGCCACACAATGGCCTGTAACTTCATGGACGATGATGCCCTCGAAGGCGTGCAAGCGTTTATCGAAAAGCGGCCACCGGTTTGGTGCGCCGAATGCTGACGGGACGAGCTTGCCGCGGTTTGCGAATCATTGCTTCGGCGCGAAGCGCACCAGTGGTGCGTGCTTCGCGCACGCCTCCAGGGCGGTCAGGCGCACTGCCTCGGCAAAGAGGGCAGACGGTTGATGTGGCAGGTGATGTCCAAATGCAGCCGCGCGCCAGCTTTCGTCGCTTAAATTGCGAGTATTAGATGTGCCATGCCGCACGTTAGTCATGCGCTGATGCAACGCCAACATGCGGCGTCTACCCTGAACACAATGGCGATTCATCGCCAGCTACGCTTCGCGCACACCTGTCTTGTTTGCCTAGCCACCATCTTTGACGACACCAAGGGGCAAGCTTGTCAGAGTCGCGGACGCGCCAATTGGCCCCGGGCAAGGTCCTTGGCATGCTCAGGCATCCAATCCCGCACATCATTGCTGCGGCACGCAGAGGCCATGCCACCACACATGGCAGCTCTGAAAACAAGCGCTGCGAGCGTCGCGGTTGGCTGTGCCGATAGCATTCAGGTTTGACTCGTATTCGCCACGTGTATGGAATCTCCCCTACTTCACGCTGTTCTGCACCATCCCTGGGCGCAGTTACGCTGGCAACTATTTGTTATCGCGGGGACTCTGATTCTCGGACTAGTGGCCGGCGTATGGCTGGAGCGTCCGACAAGGCAGGCAGACGGTTGGCGTAATGCGCTGCGGGCAGCGCTCGGGCGTGGGGTGGGCCTGCCGGTCGTGGCCGTTCTGTTACTGCAGTTTGTGCGCCATGGCTCTCTCGCCTTGCTCAGGGCGCCGTTGCTCAAACTGGCACTGCCCGTGCTCGCCGTCTGGCTGCTGGTACGCGTGGCGTCGCGCGTCGCCTATCGCATGTTCCCGGGCAGCGAAGCAATGCGCCTTTTGGCGCGCGGAGTGAACTGGCTGGCCTGGATTGGGTTGTTGTTGTACCTGACTGGAGCGCTACCGGAAATTATCGAGGCCTTGGATGCATTCTCGATACATATCGGAAATCAGCGCCTTACAGGGTGGACGATGCTGCGCGGCGCTGTTTCGATCACGATTACCCTCGTGTTGGCGTTGTGGCTATCGTCTTTATTGGAAGGACGCTTGCTTGCGTCGCCGCTGGAGATCAACCTGCGATTGGTTCTGTCGCGTCTGATCAGGGCCGGCATTTTTATGGTCGCGTTGCTGGTTGCGCTTCAGATGGTTGGCATCGACCTAACGGTGTTGGGCGTGTTTGGTGGTGCTCTGGGTGTCGGCCTAGGGCTCGGCCTGCAACGCATCGCGGCAAACTATGTGTCGGGTTTTGTCATTTTGCTCGAGCGCAGCCTGCGCGTTGGGGATAACGTGCGCCTCGATACCTTTCAAGGCAAGATCCTGGATATTAAGACGCGTTACACGCTGGTACGCAGCAGCGGCGGTACCGAATCCATCGTTCCCAACGAGATGCTCATCTCGAGTCGCATCGAGAACCTGTCGTACACAGATCCGAACGTCTGGTTGTCCACGACTGTAACCGTGGGATATGGTAGTGACTTGGAGGCGGTTTTGGCCCAGATTCGCGAGACGGTGCTTACCGTGCCGCGTGTGCTGCATGATCCGGGACCGAGTGCCGTTCTCAGCAATTTTGGCGCGGATGGACTGGAGATCACAATCGGCTATTGGATCGCGGATCCTGAGAATGGCACGCTCAACATTCGTGGTGCAATCAATCTGGCGGTCTGGCGCAGTTTGAAAGCCGCCAATGTGGAAATTCCCTTCCCGCAGCGCGTTCTGCACTGGGGTTCTGAGCAAGGGCCGAACGGGCTCGTTGCCAAGGCAGCGCAGCCGTTGCCGCAGACGCCAGCTAATGGTGTGGAAGGTAGTTCGCGCACCGATGGGGCTTGATTCGGCGCAGCAGGTGCCGATACACTACAAAAAAAAGAACGATCGTTCGATTTGTGGCCATTCTCAGAAAAATAATCGGGGCGTCCATGCAACCATCTGTGCACGCCCTTCCTCAGGCAGCGGGGCAAGCAGGTGCGGCGGGCATGAGGCCCTGCCTATACTCGGACAAAGACGTTTCCATCAACAGGAGTTTGGGATGAAAGTGCTGGTCGCAGTCAAGCGTGTGGTCGACTACAACGTCAAAGTTCGAGTGAAGTCGGACGGGACTGGAATGGATATCGCCGGGGTCAAGATGAGCATGAATCCGTTCGACGAGATTGCCGTGGAGGAGGCCGTGCGTCTGAAAGAAAAGGGTTCCGCGACAGAGGTGATTGCGGTGAGCTGTGGCGTGGCGGCGTGCGGGGAAACACTGCGAACGGCGATGGCCATTGGAGCCGACCGCGGATTGCTTGTGGAAACTGATGCGGAGTTGCAGCCGCTAGCGGTAGCTAAGCTGCTCAAGGCGATTGCGGAGCGTGAGCAGCCGGGGCTGGTCATTCTGGGCAAGCAGGCCATAGACGACGATGCCAACCAGACAGGCCAGATGCTCGCTGCTCTCCTGGGATGGCCCCAAGCCACCTTTGCCTCCAGGCTCGAGGTCGAAGGTGACGGCGCGCGCGTGACACGCGAGGTGGATGGGGGGCTGGAGACGATTGCGATCAAGCTGCCAGCGGTGGTGACAACGGATCTGCGCTTGAACGAACCGCGTTATGTCACATTGCCCAACATCATGAAAGCTAAGAAGAAGCCACTTGACACTCTCTCGCCAGCGGATCTCGGTGTCGACGTGGCGCCTCGGCTCCAGACCCTGAAGGTTTCGGAGCCACCCCGGCGGGGCGCTGGCGTGAAGGTGCCCGACGTCGCGACTTTGGTGTCGCGTTTGAAGACCGAAGCCAAGGTCATTTAAACCACTTACTGGAAGGATCTGACATGACCGCGCTCGTCATTGCCGAACACGACAATCACGGCATCAAGCCGTCAACTTTGAATACCGTTGCGGCGGCAGTCGTATGCACCAAGGATGTGCATGTTCTCGTTGCGGGGCGTGACTGCGACGCCGCTGTTCAGGCCGCTGCGCAGATTAGCGGCGTGGCTAAGGTGCTGCATGCGGACGCTCCCTATCTTGGTGATGCGCTGGCGGAGAACCTGATGGCGCAAGTCTTGGCTATCGCTGGCGCGTATACACACATCCTTGCGCCTGCCACCGCCTTTGGCAAAAACGTGATGCCGCGCGTGGCGGCTTTGCTGGATGTGATGCAGATTTCTGACGTTATCCACGTCCTCGCCCCGGATACTTTCGATCGGCCGATCTACGCCGGTAACGCAATTGCCACTGTGCACAGTGTCGACCCCATCAAGGTCATCACGGTGCGCACAACGGGCTTCGACCCCGTTCCCGCCACTGGCGGCAGTGCAACCGTGGAAGTGCTGGTTGCAGTCGGCGAGACGGGTTTGTCCCATTTGCTGACGCGAGAGAGCACCAAAAGCGAGCGTCCCGAGCTGACTGCAGCCAAAATCATTGTCTCTGGCGGGCGAGGACTTGGGAGCAAGGAGAATTTCGAGGCGGTGATGACGCCCCTGGCCGACAAGCTTGGCGCAGCAATGGGCGCCAGTCGCGCCGCTGTGGACGCCGGTTACGCACCAAATGACTGGCAGGTGGGTCAGACGGGAAAGATCGTTGCACCGCAGCTTTACGTGGCGGTTGGCATTTCGGGAGCCATTCAGCACTTGGCCGGCATGAAGGACAGCAAAGTCATTGTGGCGATCAACAAGGATGAGGAAGCACCGATCTTCAGTGTGGCCGATTACGGCCTGGTCGCGGATCTGTTCACGGCCGTGCCGGAGATGGTCAAGCAACTCTGAGACAGAGACCTATTCGAGCAAGCCTTATCACTCCGTACAACAACGCGTTCCTAGCCGGCTGCGTCAGCTTGCCTGACTCCATCATGGCATTTTTTATGCCATGTTCTGCCCGGTTTGGGATCAACACAGGAAACACGCATGAGCTACATCGCCCCCGTCAAGGACATGATGTTCTGTCTGGAGTATTTGGCGGAACTTGATACGCTTGCCAAGCTGCCTGGACATGAGGAGGCGACGCCTGATACCGCGCGCGCCATACTGGAAGAATGCGCGCGGTTCACTCAAGACGCGATTGCTCCTTTGAATTGGGAGGGCGATCAGCATCCGAGCAGTTGGAACGCCGGCCGCGTGACCACTACTCCGGGGTTCAAGCAAGCCTTCCGGCAATTTGTTGACGGTGGATGGCAAGGCTTACAGCATCCCGTCGATTTTGGTGGGCAGGGTTTGCCAAAGTGCATCGCAACCGCGTGTACTGAAATGCTCAACAGCGCAAATCTGAGCTTCGCGCTGTGTCCGTTGCTTTCCGATGGCGCGATTGAGGCTTTGCTCACGGCCGGCAGTGAAGAGCAAAAACAGCGCTACATCCCGCGCTTGATTTCCGGGTTGTGGACCGGAACCATGAACCTCACGGAACCGCAGGCGGGTTCGGACTTGTCCTTGGTGCGCGCACGCGCGGTGCCGCAGGATGGCGGAGGCTACCGGTTGTTCGGGCAAAAAATCTTCATTACTTATGGCGAGCACGACATGGCCGACAACATCGTCCATCTTGTGCTCGCTCGCCTACCTGACGCACCCCCGGGCGTAAAGGGAATTTCATTATTTATTGTGCCCAAGGTGCTCCCCGACGGACGTCGCAACGACGTGTGGTGCGCTTCAATCGAGCACAAGCTTGGCATTAAAGCCAGTCCCACTGCGGTTCTCGTGTACGGAGATGGCAAGGGGGAGGTCGGCGAGGGGGCGGTTGGTGAAATCGTTGGCGAAGCGAACCGTGGTCTCGAGTACATGTTCATCATGATGAACGCGGCACGCTTCGCAGTCGGTACGCAGGGCATTGCCGTGGCCGAGCGCGCTTACCAAAAGGCCGCAAGCTATGCGCGGGACCGGGTACAGTCGCGGCCCGTGGACGGTAGCGTTCAAGGATCCGTCGCCATCGTGAACCATCCGGACGTGCGTCGCATGCTCATGACGATGCGTGCGCTCGCCGAGGGCTCGCGTGCACTGGCGCTCGTGGGTGCGAGCTTGCATGATGTGGGTCGTGCGCATCCCGATGACAAGCAGCGGGCTGCGCACGAGGAGGCCTACGAGTTTCTCGTACCCATCATTAAGGGATTCTCCACCGAAATGAGCATCGAGGTAGCCAGCCTCGGTGTACAGGTGCATGGTGGCATGGGTTTCATCGAGGAAACCGGTGCCGCTCAGTTCTACCGTGACGCGCGGATCCTCACCATCTATGAAGGCACCACGGCCGTTCAGGCTAACGACCTCGTAGGTCGCAAGACGGTGCGCGACGGTGGGGCTTTGGCATTGAGCTTCGCACGCCGCGCCGCCGAAGTGGAAAACAAGCTACAGGCCAGTGGTAACGCCCAAGCAATGGCAATGGCCGGCCAGATGGCGCAAGCGCGTATCGCCTATGAGCAGGTCGTAAAGTTCATCGTTGCTAATGGGCAGTCGCGACCCAACGCTGCCTACGCAGGTAGCGTGCCTTACCTGATCCTTGCGGGATATGTGCTGGCGGGTTGGCAGATGGGGCAGGCCTGGTTGGCCTCGAACATGCTGAAACAGCCAGACGAGTCGTTCGCGCAGGCTAAGCGAGCAACTTGCGCCTTCTTTTGCGCCCACATGCTGCCCCGTTGCGCCAGCCTGCGTGATTCGATTCTGCAGGGCGCCGATAGCGTGATGGCCCTACCTGTAGAGTTGTTCTGATCCACTCAACGAGACCTGTTTCAGTCTCATGACGCAAAGGCTCGATAGCGAATGCGAGCCCGAATCAAGCAAGGTTGCTTGTTTTTTGATGAACTCTGGCGATCGGGGGCCGCAGTGATGGCCTTGCGATTGCTTGCGCTGCCCCACGCACTAGACATCTTGCTATTTCGCTGTTGCTGACTATTCCCATGTCCCTGCCCAGTTCTCTGTCTCGTCTGCGCTTGCCCATCATTGGCTCGCCGCTGTTCATCATCTCGAACCCCAAGTTGGTGATTGCCCAGTGCACGGCTGGAATCGTCGGCAGCTTTCCGGCGCTTAACGCGCGCCCCGCGTCCCAACTTGAGGAATGGTTAGCCCAAATCACGGAGGCTCTGAAGAAATGGGACGAGGCTCATCCCGCTCAGCCTGCGGCGCCGTTTGCGGTCAATCAGATTGTGCACAAGAGCAATGATCGGTTAGAGCAGGACATGATGGTTTGCGCGAAGCACAAGGTGCCCATCGTGATCACGTCGCTCGGCGCCCGGCCGGAGGTCAATCAAGCAGTCCATGACTGGGGCGGTATTGTCCTACACGACATCATTAACAATCGGTTTGCGCACAAGGCGGTGGAAAAAGGTGCCGATGGCCTGATCGCCGTCGCCACTGGTGCGGGCGGGCATGCAGGAACCCTATCACCATTCGCGCTTGTTCACGAAATTCGCCAATGGTTTGAAGGGCCTCTTGTCCTGTCGGGCGCGATTGCGCGCGGCGATGCGGTGTTGGCGGCACAGGCGATGGGCGCCGATCTGGCTTACATTGGTAGCGCGTTTATCGCGACCGAGGAGGCGAGGGCAGTCGACGCTTACAAGCAAATGATCGTAGCGAGCAGCGCAGAAGACATCGTGTATACGAATTTGTTTACTGGAGTGCATGGAAACTATCTGCGCGGGTCGATCATCGCTGCTGGGCTCGATCCGGAACATCTGCCGGAAAGTGACCCCAGCAAGATGGACTTTGCCGCCGCGACAAGCGGAGCCAAAGCTTGGAAAGATATTTGGGGTTGCGGCCAGGGGATCGGCGCTGTTGACCACGTGCTTGCGGCGGCCGGGTTGATTGACCGGCTTGCCCGCGAGTACGACGCAGCGCGCCATCGGCTTTGCGACGCGATGCGGGGAGCATCGCTTAGGGTGTAAACGGAGCACAATCTGCAACTGCGGCGTCACGAGGTTCGATACCCGGCCGCGGCACCGGATCCACGGGCGATGCTTGCCGCGCGTTTGAAGTCCGCATTGGGATGGAAGGACTTGCTATGCGCACACGGCATCAGCCAGGGGCGAGATCACCGCGGCTCGACGGAAAAATCCGCGTCCCGACGCAGTGCGATTGGTGCGTTGCAAGACGTTTGCGGAGTTTTATCCCCTTTACTTGGCCGAGCACAGTAGTGCAACGTGCAGGCGCTTGCCCTTTTCAGGGTCAACGCTGGCGCTAGTGTGCTTGTTTTGCCTGGTTTTCACCGGCAATGTCTGGTGACTCGCACTGGCGATAGTGTGCGGCTACGCGTTCGCCTGGGCGAGCCACGACTTCTTCCAACACAACCATCCCGCCATCTTTACAAGGCCGCTCTACAGTCTCATGGGGGATTGGGTGATGTGGTGGCAATGGCTGAGCGGACGTCTGGCGGATTAGCGCTCCAGCGCCTGGAGTCATCGCATTGCCCACGCTACGATGTACAGACTTGGCTTTTTTGTCGCTTCGCAACCCCACGCGCAATGTCCACATTCCAAGACCCTGATTATTCGCTGATCTTCAATAACAACCAACGCTGGGTCACACGTGTCAATGAGACGCGACCCGGATTCTTTGAGTCCCTGGCACGGCAGCAGGCACCCAAATATTTCTGGATTGGTTGCGCCGATTCGCGCGTGCCTGCCAACGAGGTCATTGATCTCGCCCCAGGTGAAGTGTTCGTGCACCGTAACGTGGCCAACGTTGTTCCGCATTCCGATCTTAATGCGTTGTCCACCCTGCAGTTTGCGGTGGATGTGCTCCGAGTGGAGCACATTCTTGTTGTTGGACACTATGGATGCGGCGGTATCAAAGCCGTGTTGGACAACGCACGCGTCGGACTTGCCGATAACTGGCTCGGTCACGTGGGCGATGTCATGGAGCGCCATCTCACCCAACTTGACGCCCTTCCGGACGCACAGGCTCGGCATGACCGATTGTGCGAACTCAATGCTCTGGAGCAGGCAAACAATGTCTGCCGCACTACCGTGCTCCAGGACGCGTGGGCGCGCGGCCAACGCGTGACGGTGCACGCTTGTGTCTACGGGCTGAAGGATGGTCTTCTGCGCGATCTCAATTTCAACGTGCGGGAATCCAGGTCCCTAGCGGCGCAATTCGGCGCCGCATTGAACGTCTTGCGCCAAGGCGGTTGACTTGCCGAAGGCGAGGCGCCCGGCTGCCCGTGCAAACCGACGACGCTGCTGTCACGGCATGGCTCGCTCGTTCGCATCGGGGACGTCGTCAGCCGGCATGAAGGCAGGAATCTGCGGCAGATAGCTACGCGCCATGGCCTGACTTTCCGTACGCAAAAAATCCAGGAAGGTCTGAGCGACAATTGAAAGCTGTTTATCGGCGGGGCGCAATACATACCATTGGCGGCGGATGGGAAAACCTTGCACATCGAGGACTGTGATTTCGTCGCTGTTCTTTTCAAGCGCCAAGGTGTGCGCCGAAAGCACCGCAAGCCCCAACCCTCCTGCCACTGCCAACTTGATGGCCTCATTGCTGCCCAGTTCCATACGAACCTTCAAGTCAATGCCCATGTCCTTGAAATGATTTTCAGCGGCGAGCCGGGTGCCTGAGCCGGGCTCGCGGGTCAGGAAGTATTCCTCGGCCAACCGCGGCAGTGCGATCTGCCGTTGTCCAGCAAGCGGGTGGTCGTGCGGAGCCACCACAACCAATGGGTTGTCAAGGAAGGATTCGGCCTGCACATTCATGTGCTCCGGTGGCTGGCCCAGGACATAGAGGTCGTCGGCGTTGTCTGCAAGCCGCTGCAGCACCTTGCCGCGGTTGGTGACTTCCAGCGCAACTTCGATGCCGGGGTAACGCTCGAAAAAGCGCCCAAGCAGTCGCGGAATGAAATACTGGGCGGTGGTGACGACTGACAGTCGAAGGCGCCCAGCCTTGGTCCCCTTCAAGTCTGACACCAGCATCTCGAATCTTGCGAGTTGCTCGAAAATCACCCCGCATGTATTGAGCAATTCCTGGCCTGCTTGGGTAAGGTAAAGCTTCTTGCCAATCTGCTCCAAAAGTGGCAAGCCAACTATGTCACTAAGTTGTTTGAGCTGAATCGATACGGTGGGCTGGGTGAGGTGCAATTCCCCGGCTGCGCGCGTCACACTGCGCAGCCGGCCAATGGCTTCAAAGACTTTCAATTGGCGCAATGTTGCGTGGCGCATAGATTGTTTTGCTGCAATGCAATATCAAATATAGATTGCCATCTATGATAGCAAGGCAAAAAAACAATTATTTTTTGTGCATGAAGGGGACTACATTTCGTTTGCTCATTCGGGCGCCACGCCATCTCAACACTGTCGGGAAGGTTCTCGTTTCAATCATGCAAGGAGTTTTCAATGGCCACTAAAACGTACAACGCCGGTGTGAAAGAGTACCGGCAGACTTACTGGGAACCGAATTACAGCCCGAAGGACACAGACATTCTGGCGTGTTTCAAGATTACCCCACAGCCGGGCGTGGACCGCGAGGAAGTGGCTGCCGCTGTAGCTGCCGAGTCGTCAACCGGCACCTGGACCACGGTGTGGACGGACCTGTTGACTGATCTCGATTATTACAAAGGGCGTGCCTACCGGATCGAGGACGTGCCGGGCGACGACACCTGCTTTTACGCGTTTGTGGCTTACCCGATCGACTTGTTCGAAGAGGGATCCGTTGTTAACGTGCTGACCTCTCTGGTTGGTAACGTCTTTGGCTTTAAGGCGCTGCGCGCCCTGCGTCTAGAAGACGTGCGATTCCCCATCGCCTACGTCAAGACTTGTGGGGGCCCACCCAATGGCATCCAGGTTGAGCGCGACAAGATGAACAAATATGGTCGTCCGCTTCTGGGCTGCACCATCAAGCCGAAGCTCGGTCTGTCCGCCAAGAACTATGGTCGCGCAGTGTATGAATGCCTGCGTGGTGGCCTGGACTTCACGAAGGATGACGAAAACGTCAACAGCCAGCCTTTCATGCGTTGGCGCGACCGATTTGCATTTGTGCATGAAGCAACGCTGAAAGCGCAGCGCGAAACGGGCGAACGCAAGGGCCACTACCTGAACGTGACGGCTCCCACGCCCGAGGAAATGTACAAGCGCGCCGAGTTCGCCAAGGAAATTGGCGCGCCCATCATCATGCACGATTACCTGACTGGTGGTCTTACGGCTAACACCGGGCTGGCTAATTGGTGTCGTGACAACGGTTTGCTGTTGCACATTCACCGTGCGATGCACGCCGTGCTCGACCGCAACCCGCATCACGGTATTCACTTCCGCGTGCTGACCAAGGTGCTGCGCCTGTCGGGCGGTGACCATCTGCACTCCGGCACGGTCGTGGGCAAGCTGGAGGGCGACCGCGAAGCGACTCTGGGCTGGATCGACATCATGCGCGACGAGTTCATCAAGGAGGATCGGAGCCGCGGCATCTTCTTCGACCAAGACTGGGGCTCCATGCCCGGTGTGATCCCGGTTGCTTCCGGTGGTATTCACGTCTGGCACATGCCCGCTCTGGTCACGATCTTCGGTGACGACTCCGTGCTGCAGTTCGGCGGCGGCACGCTGGGCCATCCGTGGGGCAACGCTGCTGGCGCCGCGGCCAATCGCGTCGCGCTGGAGGCTTGCGTGGAAGCGCGCAACGAGGGCCGTGCCGTCGAGAAGGAGGGCAAGGACATCCTGACCGCTGCTGCGGCCCATAGTCCCGAGCTCAAGATTGCCATGGAAACATGGAAGGAGATTAAGTTCGAATTCGACACCGTGGACAAGCTTGACGTCGCCCACAAGTAAGAGCACACGTTTCACGGACGCGTGCGCCGCGATGCGAGACCAGCCCGGCTCTCGCCTCCAGATGCATGCTTCGCGAACCGGAAACCATTGAGGAACAAACATGAGTGAAATGCAAGACTACAAGTCGCGTCTGAGCGACCCTGCAAGCCGCAAGTTCGAGACCTTTTCCTATCTGCCGGCGATGAAGGCAGAGGACATCAAGAAACAGGTGCAGTACCTGGTGAAGAAGGGCTGGAATCCTGCAATCGAGCATATCGAGCCGGAACACATGATGGATTCCTACTGGTATATGTGGAAGCTTCCTATGTTCGGCGAGACCGACGTGGACAAAGTCTTGGCGGAAGCCGAAGCATGCCACAAGGCAAACCCCAACAACCACGTGCGCCTGATCGGGTACAACAACTTCAACCAATCGCAAGGCGCCTCGATGGTGATCTTCCGCGGCAAGACCGTGTAAGAACCGAGACGGGTGACCGGTCGGGCCCCCGTCGCCTGCGCAGGGCGCGGGGGCTTTTGTTTGTCGTCGAATGGCGCGCCGTTCACGGCTCGGGACGAGGGGGTGGATGTGCGCGCCATTCGCGGACGAATCACGTTTTGTATCGAGGAACCAATATGAGTGACGTCATCGACCAATATCGCATCACTAAGGCGCCGTATTACCGCACGGTTTCCGATGAAGTAGAGCTCTTCGAAGCCGCATATTCAGTGCGCATGCCCATGATGCTCAAGGGGCCTACCGGATGCGGAAAAACCCGCTTCGTCGAGCACATGGCGTACAAACTGGGTAAGCCACTGATCACCGTGGCCTGCAATGAAGACATGACTGCGTCGGACCTCGTGGGGCGTTTCCTGCTTGATGCGCAGGGTACGCGCTGGCAGGACGGTCCCTTGGCCATCGCCGCGCGGCACGGCGCCATCTGCTACCTCGATGAGGTGGTGGAGGCGCGCCAGGACACAACCGTGGTCATCCACCCGTTGACAGACAATCGACGCGTGCTGCCGCTGGAGAAGAAAGGCGAGTTGGTCCACGCGCATCCGGATTTCCAGATTGTCATCTCCTACAACCCCGGTTACCAGAGTTTGATGAAGGATCTGAAGCAGTCCACCAAGCAGCGATTCGGCGGGCTGGATTTCACTTATCCCGAGCACCCCGTCGAGACGGAGATCGTGGCCCAT
>JAKBCY010000106.1 GCA_021807445.1 Pseudomonadota bacterium | reverse complement strand
ATGAGGGGGCTGCGGGTGGTTGCAGGTTCAACGCTGATTGCGGAGCCGCGTCGGGCTCTCCGGACGTTGCGCTTAGCGTGGACGCCACTAGAACCGAAATGTCGGTCTCAATTGTTTTGGATTCGAGGGCATCGCGATTCCGCGGGCCCTTGGTCGCGATGCTTGACGTCCGCGGTTGGCAGTCCATGAGGCTGGACCGCCACGTCAAACGTCGGATCCTGCATGGTCTGGGCGCCAACGCCTACGGACAACTGGTGGTGATCATCGTCCAGTTGGCGGGCGTACCCATCCTTCTGCATGCTTGGGGTACGCAGCTGTATGGCGAGTGGCTGATCCTTGCGGCCATTCCCACCTACCTGTCGATGGCTGACTTGGGATTCTCGCAGTCGGCGGGCAACGACATGACCGCGCGCATGGCGCGTGGCGATGTCGCTGGCGCACTGGCGGTGTTCCAAAGCCTGTCGGTGCTGGTTTATGGTGTTGCCGTCGCGGGCTTGCTGATCAGTGCAATAGGGATTTGGTTCCTGCCAATCCCGCAGTGGTTCCATTTTGCGCGGCTTGGCGTTGGTGAAGTGCGTTGGATCGTTTGGCTGTTGGCCGCCGAGGTGCTGATCAAGCTGGCAGATGGCGTCAATCATGCGGGCTTTCGTTCCCATGGAGACTTCGCACTTCATGTCTTCATCTACTGGACGACGATGCTGGCGCAGATGTCGGCGGTCTGGGCATTGGCCATGTTGGGCTATGGTCCGCTGGCCGCCGCCGCTGCTTTCGCCGGCATCCGTGCTCTGGGCACTGCATGTTCGGCCGTATGGCTTTTGCGCCGCCACCGCGATCTGCGCCTTGGCGTTGAACATGCGCGGCGCGCCGAGCTGCAACGTCTGGCCAAGCCGGCCATTGCCAATCTCTCAATGCCGCTGGCCATGGCACTCAACATCCAGGGCATGGTGCTGGTGGTCGGTGCCATTCTCGGTCCCTTGGCGGTGGTGGTCTTTGCAACGTTGCGCACCCTGACTCGCATGGCGCTGCAGGCCGTTTGGCAGGTGGCGCATGCCTTCGAACCGGAGCTTGCATCGGCTTGGGGCAATGGCGACAAGGTGCTGTTGCGCCGCCTGTACTTGAGTGCCCAGCGTGCAGGTTTCTGGCTTGCTCTCGCGGCAGCTGCCGCCCTCTGGTGGGCTGGCCCCTGGATTCTCACGGTCTGGACCCACGCCAAAGTGGCAATGAACCTGCCGTTGTTCTCGTGGCTGCTGCTGTCAGCGGTCGCTAGCGTACTATGGTACTGCGCCCTCAACCTGTTGAAAGCCGGCAACGTTCATCTGCGCGCGACGCTCTTGTACGCGCTCAGCGCTGCGGGCTCGGTGGTGTTGGCTATCTTGCTGCTGCGTACAACGTGCAGGATTGCTGATGCCGGTCTGGCGCTGCTCGTCACGGATGCACTGATGGCGACCTATTTGCTGCGTTCGGCCGCCCGCATATTCGGAACGACCGTGCGTGACCTGATCGGTTCTACCCTTGATCCTCGCCCATTGATCCTTCATTTCAACAGGATGCTGTCCCATGTTGCCGGACGCTAACGAATCTATATTTCGCGAACGCATCTACGGCGCCTATGTGACCCATCGTAACGAGCCGCTGGCGCCGGAATCCATTTCGGGCCTCGAGCCACGCATGCCTTACCTGGGATGGCTGGTGCGTACGTGCATGCCTGCGGATCGTAATATTGCGATTCTGGATATCGGCTGCGGCCATGGCGCCTTCCTGTACGCGTTGAGGCAGGCTGGTTATGACAATGTCCGTGGCGTGGACGGTAGTGGCGAGCAGGTGCAGGCCGCCGCAAGGCTAGGGATCCATGGTGTCGTGCAGGGCGATTTGATGCAGGCACTGCGAGAGTGTGCCGATGGCAGCCTAGACGTGGTGATCGCGTTCGACGTGATTGAGCATTTCACCAAAGCCGAGCTGATCCCGCTGGTGGACCAGATGCTGCGCGTGCTCAAGCCGGGTGGACGCTGCGTGATCCATGCACCCAACGGTGAGTCGCCGTTCGGCAATCGCGTGCGCTTCGGCGATTACACCCATGAGCAGGCCTTTACACGCACATCGATGACCCAACTGCTAGTTGCGAGCGGTTTTGCACGGGTCGAGACTTTCGAAGATCGACCAATTCCGCATGGCATCACGAGTGCGGTCCGTGCTGCGCTGTGGCGACTTATTCGCGTGGTGCTTTTATGCTACATAGCGATTGAGACAGGCAGCATTGATCGGCGTGCTGTGTTCTCGCAGAGCCTGCTCGCGGTGGCATGGACCGCCGGATGATGCGCATCACCTACATTGGCCAGCACCGAGGCACGTCTCTTCATCGCGCGCGAGGGCTTGAGCGCCTCGGTCACTCCGTGACGATTGTCGATCCATGGGCTTGGTTTCCGAAGGCGAGATGGGTAGGTCCATGGATGTATCGAACGGGTGCATTCGGTTCCAATGTCTTCATGGCAAGACGGCTGGCGGACGCTGCTGAGCAGGCAAGACCGGACCTGGTCTGGGTCGATCAGGGCGAGTGGTTTGGGCCGCGCATATTGCGGTCCATCCGCGAGCGTTGTGGGTCGTCATTACCTATCGTCAATTACACCGTCGATGATCCGTTTGGCGGCCGGGATGCCCGGCGCTTTGCGGGATTTTTGCGCGCGGTATCCAGCTACGATTTGCTGGCGGTGGTGCGCGAGGAGAATCTAGCGGAGGCGCGCATCCGTGGCGCGCGCGCAGTGATGCGGGTTTGGCGTAGTGCGGATGAAGTGGCGCATGCACCGCGTGAGCTGAGCATCGAGCAGCGCCGGCGCTTTGCCAGCGAGGTGGCTTTTGTCGGTACGTGGATGCCGGAGCGCGGGCCGTTTATGGCTGAGCTGATCCGCTTTGGTGTGCCGCTTTCGATCTGGGGTGACCGATGGCAGAAGGCGCCTGAGTGGAGCCGACTGGCGCCGCATTGGCGTGGTCCTGGCCTTGACGTCGACGAGGACTATGCGGCGGCGATTCTCTCTGCCAAGGTAGCGCTTGGCCTGCTTTCCAGGGGCAATCGCGATCTGCACACGACGCGCAGTCTGGAAATCCCTGCACTCGGTGGGCTTTTTTGCGCTGAGCGCACCAACGAGCATCTTGAGCTTTATGAGGATGGTCATGAGGCAGTTTTCTGGACCAATGCTGTCGAGTGCGCCGAGAAATGCATGGCTTTACTGGCCGACGCGCCGCGTCGCAGGGCCATCGCTGCAGCGGGCCATGCCCGTGCGCTGCGCAACGGCTACTACAACGAGCAGGTAATGGCACGCATTCTGGATGCAGTCATGGTTGGGCACGCCTGCCCAGCGCAGGGCACCGGTGAATGATGAGTGCGCTGCCCAACGATGAAGCTGGCATCGATGTCATGACGTCGGCGCGATCGCACTTTTCGCGTCCGATGAGAACGCACGCAGACGCTGCAACTTTGCCACGGCTGCGGCGCCTCGTCTGGGTGATTGTGCTGGCCCTTGTGATCTTGCAGCTGGCCATGGCTTTCAGTTCCGCCAATCTAGCCATGTCCGTGCTGCTATTGGCAGGCAACGGGTTGGGTTATGCGTACGCACTGCGTCAGGACCGGCTGCGGCGCTTGCCTGTCTCGAGCTTGATGCTGCTGGGCTACACCTTCTCCTACTTCACCCTGCCGCCGCTTGGACAGTTGCTGGCACTGCAGCCGATCACGCATCACCTGATCCACCCAGTACTCGATGAAGGCTATGCGCTGCTGGGGCTCCTGGCTCTAATCGGTGGCCACGTGCTTTATGCACGCAGCGCGCCGCTGCTGGCCCTGCGCAACGCACTGCGCAAGCACGTCTATGCACGCACGGGATTTTTCCGCGAACTGCGTCTGCCACAGCTCTGGCTGATGGGCCTGCTAGGCGTGGTGGCGATCGTCCTCGTACGCTCCTATGCGGCACATGCCGGGGGCATCGGGCATGCCGTACTCAACGGCTTGCGGCCGTTCGTGTACGTGCCCTACATCCTGCTGTTGCTGCCGGCTTGGTCGGGGCGGCAACGCGTCGGCAAAAGCCACCTAGTCGCACTTTTTCCATACAGCGCCCTGCTGGTCGTACTGTCGTTCATCACCAACAGTCGCGCCTTTCTTCTGATGGGCTTTGCCTCGCTGCTGATTCTCTACGCCTACCTCGTGGCTTGTGGCCGCCTGCGCTTGCCGCGTGTGCGGCCGCGCAACGTCATCGTCATGGCACTGCTGGTGATGCTGGTGATCGGCCCGGTCACGCAACTGGCTATGGCCATGGTGGTAGTGCGCGGCCTGCGTGCCGAGCTGAGCCCGCTGCAGCTCGTCGAGCAGACCTGGCGCACGTACCGCGCGGGTGGCGTGACCCAGGCGTATGCGCGCCTGATGCAGCCTGCAGCGCTGCAACAGGCCGGTGTCGGGGAGGTGTACTTCGACAACCTGTTTCTCAATCGCCTGGCCAATCTGCGCTTCGTTGACAACGCGGTGGTCAACGCGCGTCAACTTGCAGGGCCGCAACGCGACTATTTCCGTGACATCGAGTACGGCAAGGTGCTGGCGCTGATGCCGCAGCCGCTGATCGATGGACTAGGTCTACCGGTGGACAAGGCTGCCGTGACCAAGGGCTCGTCCGGTGACTTCCTCCTTTATGCAGCGACAGGTGACGATTCTGTGGTCGGTGGATTTCGTCAGGGCTCGCTGCTGGTCGATTTCGAGGTTACCTTTGGGATGCTTTGGCCTCTGGGATTGGCGCTGCTATCTGCTCTCGTGTATGCGTTTGCCGATGCCTGGTGCCTAGCGAACACGGATCGGAACCCCGGTACATGGTCGGTGCGTTTCAATCCGTTGGTAATCGGCATGCTGTTCTCGCTCACCTTCATGTTCACCAGTGCCGCGACTGGCGCGGAAAGTCTATCGGGCCTGCTCGCCATCCCGCTGCGCGGCTGGCTGCAGATAACTGTGCTGTACTCCGCCGCATTCTGGGGGAGCCGGCTACTGAGTGGTCGGCTCAGGGCATGACGACAAAACGAACGCTGCATATCCTGCTGATTGGCAACTACATCCCGATGGGCCAGCAGAGTATGTTGCGGTTCGCAGAATTGATGCGCCGGTTGTATTCTCAAGCGGGGCACGAGGTCCTGCTTTTGCAGCCCAAGGTGGTAGCGGGACGTCTGGGGCGTAGCGCACATCATGGCATCGGTAAATGGCTGGCGTACGTGGATCGCTTGGTACTGTTCCACCGCAGCTTGCGCCGCGCGCTCGTTTGGGCAGACGTTGTGCACATCTGCGATCAGGGCAATGCTTTGTTCGTGCCCTGGCTGCGCGGCAAGCCGCATTTGGTCACGTGCCACGACGTATTAGCTATTCGTGGTGCGAGGGGATGTATCGACGGATACCGGGTAGGTCCGAGCGGCCGCGTTCTGCAGCGGTGGATTCTGCACGGCCTTCGACGCGCTACGCATGTGGTGTGTGATTCGACGCAGACGCGACGGGAACTGCAGGAAATTGCAGGGCTTGCGGATACGCAGTGTTCGGTCGTTCCGGTTGCTCTCAACTACGCCTATCGTCCGATGGCGAAAGGTGACGCGGATTCGCGGATTGCGGCTGTCGGCGTGGATCCTCAGTCGCCCTACGTTCTACATGTTGGCGGCGACCAATGGTACAAAAACCGTGTTGGTGTTGTGCGCATCTTCGCCGAGTTAGTAAATCGGCACGGCTACCAACGACATCGTTTGGTGCTAGCCGGAAAACCTTGGGATGCTAATCTCGCTGCAGTGATCTCGGACAGCGGTCTGGGCGACCGCATTGCTGCCGTGATCAATGCCGACAACGAGACGCTGCGTGCGCTGTACTCTCGCGCTGATTTCCTGCTGTTTCCCTCGTTGGCCGAAGGTTTTGGCTGGCCCATCGCCGAGGCCATGGCCTGCGGCTGCCCGGTAGTGACCACGGGCAGGGCGCCCATGACCGAAGTGGGCGGTGAAGCGGCGCTATACCTCGACGATCCAACTGACACGGAAGGTTGCGCGCGGCGGATCTTGGACGCCATGGGATCGAGAGAGCGTCGCGTGACGCTCGGCTTTGGGCAAGTGGCGCGATTCGATACGCCTGCAATGCAGGCGGGATATCTTAATGTCGTTGCGCACTTAACCTCAGGGGACTTTTGACGATGTGCGGCCTGGCTGGCATCTATTACAGCGATGGTGCGCCGGTAGACACCGCCAGCCTCCTGCGCATGCGGGAGCACATGCGCGCGCGCGGCCCCGATGGTGCGGGCTTTTGGATTGATCCGCGCGGCGGTCTTGGCTTGGCGCATCGTCGGCTGGCCATCCTCGACTTGAGCGAAACGGGGGCGCAGCCCATGGCCACGTCCGATGGTCGTTACCACATCGTATTCAATGGCGAGCTCTACAACCACCCCGAGCTGCGTGCCTGGTGCGAGGCGCGGGGTGCGCGTTTCGTCGGTCATTCGGATACTGAGACATTGCTGCATCTTTACGCGATGCAGGGCGAGGCCATGTTTCCGTTGCTGCGCGGCATGTTTGCCTTCGCGCTGTGGGATGCTGCCGAGCGCACGCTGCTGCTGGCGCGCGACCCGTTGGGCATCAAGCCGCTGTACTACGCCGAGCGCGGAGGTTCGCTCGCTTTCGCGTCGCAGGTGAAGGCGCTGCAGGCGGGCGGATTTGGCGGCGACATCGACGCCGCCGGGTTGGTGTCGTTCCTGCTATGGGGATACGTGCTGGAGCCGCTCACCGTCGATGCCGGCATCCGCGCGATGCCGGCCGGCCACGCGATGAAATGGCGCATCGGCCAGCCCACGCGTACCTGGCGCTACCGAGATGCATTGGCGCCATTGCGTGGGTCGGTGCAACCGGCGGGTGGGTCGGGAGCAGGATTGTTGCAGGTACTCGGAGACAGTATCCGCCACCACCTCCTGTCGGACGTGCCGGTGGGACTGTTTCTGTCTGCGGGGATGGACTCTACCGCCATCTGTGTTCTGGCCAGCGCGGCCATGCCGCGCCCCGAGCTGCGCGCGCTCACGCTAGGCTTCGATGAATACGCCAGCACGCATGATGATGAGGTGCCGGGAGCGTGCGCCGTGGCGCGTGCGTGCGCGGTGCCGCATGACGTGATCCGGGTGCATCGCGCTGATTTTGTCGGCGAGCGCAAGCGCATCCTGGCGGCCATGGACCAGCCCAGCGTGGATGGCATCAATACGTACATGGTCAGCAAAGCTGCGGCCGGGCTGGGCCTCAAGGTGGCACTTTCGGGCCTGGGCGGAGACGAACTATTCGGCTCCTATCCATCCTATCGCCAAGTGCCACGCATGGCGGCTGCATTGCACTGGGTTCCGCGTGCCGTGGGAGTGGCCGCGCGCCATGGGGTGCGGCCTCTGTTACCGCGTCGCGTCTCGCCCAAGTACGCCGGGGTGTTTGAATGGGGGCGCGATGTACCCGGTGCGTACTTCCTGCGCCGCGCGCTGTTCATGCCTTGGGAATTGCCGAGCGTGATCGACCCCGGCCTCGCGCACGAAGGTTTGCGCACGCTGGCCCTGCGCGATCGGCTGCAAGACCTCGTGCGCGGCATCGCCGCGCCATTTGATCAGGTGATGGCGCTGGAAACCAGCATCTACATGCGCAACTGCCTGCTGCGCGATGCCGACTGGGCCGGCATGGCGCACTCATTGGAAATCCGCACGCCGCTGGCAGATGCCGATCTATATGCGGCTGTGATCGGGCTGCGCCCGTCGCGGACCGAGCCCTTGACCAAGGGCGACTTGAGGCGCGAATTGGGTGCCCAGGGAAAGATCCCTCCGGCGCAGCTGACGCGTCGCAAGACGGGATTTAATGTGCCGGTGCGTGCATGGTTGACTGGAGCGCCGGCCGACAGCACGGATGATCGCGGATCGAGGGCGTGGGCGCGCGCGGTCTTGAGCAGCCGCTCCGAGGGCGAATTGGCAGGATGCGAGCCATGACAAATCGTGTAGAGACATACGGATGGGACTCGGATCGAGGACCTCACTCATGTGATTATCTCGCCCCGGCGGTGCTGGTCCGGTTGCGCCAACTGCACCCTCAAAACGTGATCGACCTGGGTGCAGGCAACGGCGCTCTATGCCGTTCGATGGCGGACGCAGGCTATGCGGTAGTCGGTATAGAGCCTGACGCAGCCGGAGTCGAAATCGCGCGCAGGGAATGTCCGCAGGCGCAGATCTATCGGCTGAGTGTGGACGATACAGCGGACGAAGTATTGCGCGACCATCCCGATGGCTTCGACATCGCAGTGTCCACCGAGGTCCTGGAGCATCTTTATGAACCCCGGCGTCTGCCGGCATTTGCCCATACCGTGCTGCGCAGGGGGGGCATCTCCTGATGACGACGCCATACCACGGCTACCTGAAAAACCTGGCGATCTCGGTCATCGGCGGCTGGGACCGACACGCCGACCCACTGTGGGACGGTGGCCACATCAAGTTGTTCAG
>JAKBCY010000105.1 GCA_021807445.1 Pseudomonadota bacterium | reverse complement strand
CCAGCGGTGTAGCCCTTGCCCAGAACGTTGCCGGCCATCATCTCGCCGGCGACAAAAAGATTGGAGCTGCGCTGGCCGCCGAAGCGCACCGCCGCGGTTTCGTCGGTTTTCAGGCCCAGGTACGTGAAGGTGACACCGGGTCGAAGTGCATAGCCGAAAAAGGGCGGGGTGTTGATGCTGCGCGCCCAGTGGCTCTTGGCCGGAGTCAATCCGTCGGTGCGGCAGTCGTCCAGCCGGGTGTGGTCGAAGTGACCCGGCCGGCACGCAGCGTTGTAGGCGTGGAGGGTCTGCATAAAGCGGGATTCGTCCAGATCGAGTTGGCGCGCCAGCTCGGGCAAGCTCGCGGCCTTCACGCCGGGAAACACCGGAGGCATGAAGCGACCGACGGCCTTGGCATCGATGATCGAGTAGGCGATCTGCCCGGGCTGCTGGGCGACGAGCCGGCCCCAGATCGCATACCGCTTGGGCCAGAAGTCCTCGCCCTCGTCGTAGAACCGCTCGGCATCGCGGTTCACCGCGATGCCGAGCGAAACGCAGTCGATGCGGGTGCAGATGCCGCCGTCATACAAGGGCGCGCGGGCGTCGATCGCGACCATGTGGGCCTGCGTCGGATCGCCGATCGTGTCGGCGCCGGCGTCCATCATGCAGCGCAACAGCACTCCGGTGTTGAAGCGCGTGCCTCGGATCAGAAAGTTGTCGGCGGGGTACTCACCACGTTCATTGCGTCCCCAGGCCTCACGCAGCCATGCGCGGTTGGACTCGAAGCCACCGGCAGCAAGAACGCAGCTTCGCGCCTCGATGCGCTCACCCTTGACAAAGGCGGCGACGAACCGCAGACCATCGAGTTCGATGCGATCCACAGGGGCGTCGTAGCGCACCTGCACGCCGAGGCGCATCGCGCTTCGGTAGTAGGCATTGACCAGGGCCTTGCCCCCGCCCATGAAGAAGGCGTTGGTGCGCGCGGTGTGCAGCGCGCCGGACAGGGATGGCTGAAACTGAACGCCGTGGCGTCGCATCCAGTCGCGGCAGGTGGCGGAAGCGCGAATCACCAAGCGAGCCAGTTTCTCGTCCGTCTGGCCACCCGTCACCTTCAGCAGGTCCTGCCAGAACTCCTCTTCCGTGTAGGCGTCGGCAAGCACATCCTGAGGCGCCTCGTGCATGCAGCGCAGGTTGCGGGTGTGCTGGGAATTGCCGCCACGCCACGCTCGCGGCGAGGCTTCGAGAATCAGGACCGATGCGCCAGCATCGCGCGCCATCAACGCGGCGCACAGCGCGGCGTTTCCGCCACCGATGACCAGGACATCAATCAATTTGCGGGTTTTGCAATGTTCAGGCCGTCGCCGAAACCTTGTTGGCGCTGCAAGCCTTCTTTCGCCAAGTACGATTCGGTGCGGCGGTTTGGGTTTGATGACGAGCCGAGTCTAGGCTTGGCTGAATTGTTCGTCAAATGCAAGTTTTGTCCAATGCGGTATGAGCCTGGAGAGCTGCGATGAATGGCTCCCTGCGCGTACAAAGATGATGGTTGTGCATCCCGGGGTTAGCCTGCAGTGCGGGTTGGTGGGTCCCCACGTGGATACGGCATCGATCTGCCCAGAACGTGATCGACAACTGGTCGTCAACAACGCTGTGCTCTGCGCAGAGCACAGCATCTGGATCGCTAGCATCGGTCCTCATTGAGAGCCCCCACATCGCCGCCGGCCATGACTTCGGAGTCGTCGCCTGTACAGTTAGGTTTGCGCGCGCATCGTGACGGATTTTGGCTGAACGCTTTTGCATCGTCGATCAGACCTTTGTTCGCCCGGAGATACGCGGGATCAGGCAAAGGCCCTTTGCGGGCGAAGCGCCGGGTCGGTCAAATCCCATCGATCGCTCACAGGGGCGCCCTGACCCCCGTATCACCTTGCAGCTCGGATGCCATCCATCCGGCGATTCTTCCACTCACGCATTCACATAGACCTTCATGCATCCCTTTCTCGTCGCCACAGCCCTCGTCGCCTTGGCTGAAATAGGCGACAAGACGCAGCTTCTCTCCCTCGTTCTCGCGGCCCGTTACAGACGGCCCGTGCCAATCATTCTCGGCGTGTTTGTTGCGACCCTGCTGAACCACGGGATCGCGGCAGCCCTTGGTGACGCCTTGGCGCAGTTTCTGACTCCATCGATTCTGAACTGGGCGGTGGTGCTGTCGTTCGTCGCCATGGGCCTCTGGATTCTGGTGCCCGACAAGTTGAACGAGAATGAACTTCCACAGCGCACAGCCTCGGGGGTGTTTGCCACGACGGTACTGTCTTTCTTCGTGGCGGAGATGGGCGACAAGACCCAGGTTGCCACCGTTGCCTTGGCTGCGCGATTTGCCCAATGGATTCCCGTCGTCACTGGCACGACGCTGGGCATGATGCTTGCCAATGTTCCAGCGATTGTCTTCGGACACCGTTTCGCCGACCGGCTTCCGGCGCGATGGATCCAGGCCACGGCAGCTGTTCTGTTCATTGTGCTTGGCGGTGTCGCGCTGGGGAAAGCGCTCCACGGTTGAGGGGCGTGCGCAGCATCCAAGTCGCAAGCGCGCCATTGCACCAACGGGGCATGCGGTGTGGCGATCTGCGAAGCATGCCATCGCCGCTTGCTGCTCATGCGCCAGCCCATGCAGCGACGCGTTGCGCACCGCGTCGTGGGGCACGACGCGATTGGCGTTTATCGGACTGCTCGCAGTCGACTCCATGCCGGGATGCGGAGACGATCGCGCGAAGCCTGTCCCGTTGTGGCCCCATCGACCCACCTCGTCGGCGCCCATGACCTCGCACCTGAGCGCGCGCCGGGCTCAAGCGTATGGCGCGCAAGCCTGCCTTGTCCGGCGCCGCAATCGCTCGCTGCGCCTGTCGGTACGCGCTGGCAGCTCCGCTACTATCGGCGCTTTGTTTGAACACTCGCAGGTCCGCATGACCGCTTTCTCACGCTTGCGCCGTTGGGCCGGTTGCCGCGCCAGTCTGATCTGGCTGCTGCTGGCCTATGCCTGCACGCCGTGGGCGCAGGCGCTGCAACCGCTCGCGCAATCGATCGAGGTCCCGTATTGCACGGCGAGCATCGCACCGGTTCAATCCGCCAGCCATTTGCCCACGCTGGGTGCAACCGTCACCCATGGCCAGACGCACGCATTGTTGATCTTTGCCCTGGACGGGGGCTTGGCGGTGCAGTCGTTGCAAGCAGCATTCGGGCGCAATCCCCAACCGCAACTCGCCCTGCCGCAGAGCCAGGCGCCCCTGCGGGCTGCATCCACGTCGCCCCGATCCGAAAGCCTCGGATCCATGCGTCCTCGCCCGCGCGCTCCCCCGAGGCTTTCCCAAGCAGTCTGATCGCTGATTGGCGCGGCCGCACCAGCTGCCGCGGCCAATGATCATCGTCCGCGCCCCGGTTTCTGCGTCGCCCCCGCGGGGCGACACAGCCGAGGCCGTTTGGGAGTCGTCCGGATGCAATCGCTGTTATACCCCCTGCAGCGCGCAGCGCTTGCGGGCCTTGTCGTCGCCGTAGCGCCCCTGCCAGCATTCGCTTGCGCCAGTTGCGGCTGTTCGCTGTCAGCCGACGACGCCATGGGCTTTGGAGCGAGCGCGGGCTGGCGCCTAAGCGTGCAGTACGACTACCTCCACCAGAATGCGCTGCGCACGCAAAGCCATACCGCGAGCGCTGCGCAAGTGGTCAACGAGCCGACCAACGGCGAGCTGGAACGCCAGACCATCAATCGGTATCTCACGCGTGGTCTTTCCTACCGCCCCAATGCCAATTCGGGCATGTTCAAGCCGCGTTGCCCCACAGGCTTGATCAGGCTGGGCAGGACTACGGTCCGGGAAACCTGGCAACGATGAGCCTGGGCCTGCGCGATGAGACCCATCCGGACGTGGTGCCGCAACTGCAGGTCAACCTCACGCGCAAAAGTGCCGATCAGGGCGCGCTTGCCGACACACTCGACACCGCTGGCACCATTGCCTACTTCAGCCCTGGGTTTAGCCTCAGGGTCGCCAGGAGTGCCCAGTTCTATGGATTCATCCAGATTTTGGTCTACAGCCGGCTGGACGGCTACCAGTTGCTGCCGCGTTGCACCGCAGCGGCTGGACTGAGCTACGCGTTTTCACCTTTTAACTGCGGCGCTTGCGCCGATCTTTCAACCGAGGAAGCCACCACCATGTTCAAAACCCCGACCCATTGCTCCAAGCCGCCGTCCCGCCGCGCGGCCCTCATCCTTGTTCTGGCGACAGCCGCACTGACTGCCTCGCCCGTGTTTGCCGCGAACAGTGCACCGGTTCGGGCCAGCAACGCCTGGATTCGGTGGCTGCCGGCCGGACTTCCAGCTGGCGGCTACATGCAGTTGCGCAACCTCTCCGCCAAACCCATCGACCTCGTGAGCGCAACGAGTGCCGACTATGGCAGCACGGTCATGCATCACACGGTCACCAAGGGAAACGCAACGGAAATGCTGCCTGTTGCGCGCGTGACCATCCCCGCACATGGCAGCGTTGCGTTCCAGCCGGGCGGCTACCACATCATGCTGATGCAACCGAAGAAAACAATACAGCCCGGAGATCAGGTGCCGATCACGCTCAAGTTTGCAGGCGGCACGACCCTGCGCGTCGAGTTCCAGGTCCGCAAGCCGGACGCGACCGGGCCCGCGCCGGCTGCGGGCATGAACATGCGTGGCATGCCCGGCATGGGTGATGGCCAGGGCAAGTGATCACGGGCGTCGCGCCTTGCTGCGCCACGCCCTTTCCCTAGGCTTGAGCGCGGCCGCCGGCGGCTTGGCGCAACCGGCGCGCGTCGACGCCCTGCGTGTTGGCGCGCCAGCACCGCCACTGGTGCTGCACACACTGGCTGGGGATTCGATCGCGACTCGCGATCTCGTGCGCCAGGTCGTCATTGGGACGTTCTGGGCGAGCTGGTGTGGTCCCTGCCTTGCAGAACTGCCGATCCTCTCGGACTATGCGCAGCGGCGTCGTGCGCAAGGACTGGCGGTTCTTGGGTTCAGCCTGGACGCACCGGACACCCTCCCCGCTGTTCGCTCGATGGCGGCCAGGCTGAGCTTTCCGGTCGGTCTGCTCGGCAGCGCCTACGCCGGCGCGTATGGGCCAATCTGGCGCACTCCAGTGAGCTTCACGATTGATCGCGGCGGTCGCCTCGCCGATGATGGTTGGCTGGACCGCGCGCCTGCTTGGACCGAAGCCCGACTTCAGCGCATCGTCACCCCGCTGCTGAGCGCGGCGGCGCCGGCTTGATGCGCGCGCCCAGCGCGCTGTCGACGCGCGCGCGCCTGCCGCCGCGGCTCATGAACCCTTCGACTGGGTGATGAGCACGCCGCCCACCGTATCCCTGAGCGTGATGGACCGCAAATCGAGTTCCAGGACGCGGCTCTTGCCCTGGGCGCCCTGCACATGGGCCACGATATCCATCGAAAAGTGCTCGAAGTTCGCGATGGCCGGATCGAGAATGGCAATCGTCCTGGGATCCGTGCAATGCAGTTTGCGGAAGAATTCCGGGGCCGTGTAAACGTAGTGATAGGGCGAGTTGTCGAAGTAATAGCCAACCCCCTTGATGAACAGGCGGTTGTCCAGCGGGTATGCTTGGGTGGCCTTGTCATAGGCATCCAGGGCAATGTCGCTGACCTTGATCAGCACATCCGGATGCGCCTTGGCGGCCTGGATCAGACGCTCGATGTCCTGCGCTTGCGCGGCGCTGGCCTGCACAGGCGGCGGACGGACGATGTTTTCGGTGTTCTCGGTCAGAATGGCGCTGTCGTCAACCGGCAAGCCCGAGTAGGCGTAGAAGTAGATCTTCAGCAACACGTCGGAATCGAGCACCGCCAGACCATGCTCGGTCTTGAGCACGCCTCCGTTCAAGGCGCGGTCCATGGCTGGCAGCGACGGCTTCGTGCCTGGCGTGTCGGCCAGGCCGGGAAGGCTCTGGTTGGTTTCAGATGGCGCGCAAGCCGCGATCGTGCACAGACCTGGAAGCGCCATGGCGCCGGCAATCACCAGCGCCGTGGCCGCGGGTGCAAGGGCACGGCGCCAGGCGCGCTTGTAACGGGGAACCTGCTTCAAAGTGGAGAGCATGATCGTGGTCACCTTGGTCGCGCGCGGATCTCATGCGCCTGTCGAGGAGGGGCTTTGGGGCTCGTCGCTGCCGCTTTCCCAGCCCGTAATCATGGCCTGGATGTAAGCGGTGGGCGTTTTCCCGGTGGTCGCCAGATACACATGGGCGATGAAGAACAGAAGCATCATGTAGGCCGCTGCCGTATGCGTCCATGCGACCGCGTTCAAGCTCAGCCCCAGCGGCATGACGCGTATCCAGTCGTAGGCAAAAATCAGCAGCAGCACGCCGCTGGCCCAGATCAGCGGGTTGATCATTAGCTTGAGCCACAGATACGCCAGGCGCTGCAGGGGGTTGTGCTTTTGCAGTGGTGTAGGCTCGTACGGGTGATCCTCGCCTCGAAACATGCCCCATGCGTAATACCTGGCAACCTGGGTGATGCGTTGAAAGGTCGGGATGTATTGCTTCCACTCTCCCGTCGTGAAATGCCAGAAGATGGCAAAGGTCCACAGCGTCACCAGCAGCCATGCGGCGTACTCATGAATGAGCAGCGCATTTCGGAACCTCAGTCCGCCCAGATAGCCGTGGATGGCGAAGCCGGTGTACAGCATGGTGATGACAAGAAGTGCCTGGCTCCAATGCCAGAATCGTTCGAAGCGTTTGAATAGATACAGACGATGCTCAGCCATGGTCATGTCTCCTTGACGGGTGAGTCTCAGCGCCGGCGCAGCCAAAGACCGATACGCACAAGCGCGTGGATCAGGACGCCTGCCAAGGCAAGCGCCGCAACGAGCAAGCCCAGGCGCTCGATCAGCGGCTGATGGTCACGCGGCCGTCCCGGCATGTACACACCGTCGATGTTTTGCAGCCGACCCTGGTCGGCGTGGCATTGCACGCACCGCAGCGCGTTTTCCTTTGGCGCCACCATGTGGGCAATCGGCCAGAACATCTCAGTCTTGACAAAGCCATAGTGACCTGAATACGGAAGATGTGCAGCCTTCATGCCCGCGGCAATCGACGTGTTCCAGTTGTAGTTCATCGTGTAGGAGTCCTCGTCGAATCCAAACGAATGGAAGACGGCCAGGATGCCTGTGCGCGTGTCATACGGCTGGTTGTTGTGGTGAATCTTGAACGGCCAGATCTTGGACTGGCCATCAGTTGGGCTGCCCTCGATGGCGTTGACCTGCACGACGCCGTTCTTCTCGTGGTTCTGGATTTTCTCCCCAATGTGCATCCACGTTTCCGTGCCGTTGAACCAGCGGTACTGCGGCACCACGTTTTCGGCCCAGCGGAAGCTGCCCTTCACCCCCCAGTAGGTGTTCCAGCCGCGCGCATTCATGATGACAAGCGGCGAACCGTTGGGCGCAAGCTTGCCTGCGGTGGCGTAGTTCCAGTCCATCTTCGTTGGCAGCCCGCCGCGCGCGAACCGCGGAATATGGCAGGTCTCGCACGCGATATCGCGGGTGTGCATGTTCAACGTGGATGCCACCAGGCTGGACTGCACGTTGTCGCCCGCGTGCGGCGCCTGACCGTGGCAGGACTGGCAGGTCACGGCGTTGCCGTTGTGCGCGGCGCCGCGCATGTATGCGCCCTGCTTGGGATCGGCATCGATCGCGTAATGCTCGCCGCTGACATTGTGGTCCGTCGTCTTGTGACACTCCTGGCACGAAAAATTCAGACCCTTGGCGTCCATGTGCACGTCAAGCGCACGCGGCGGGTCATTCAGCGAACTGTCAAGGTCGCCGTGCTTGACGCCATTGCCCCCGCCTCCATAGAAGTGGCAGATGCCGCACGTGTAGCGCGTGGGTGCGCCCACGCGCTTGGCCACCGCGGCCAGATCCTCGGGCTCCACATAGGCCTTGTCCGTGCCATAGACCTCGTTGCAGCCCGGCCGCACCGCAATCTTGGACAGCGCTGGATTGCCGCCGATGAACGGAATCTTGCGATAAGTCTTCGTCTTGTCATGACACACCAGGCAATCCACATGGTCTTCGGTGCGCTGACTGAAGGGAATGAACTTGTTCGGATCCTGGCTGCCGTAACCCGCATGGCAGACCGTGCAGAACTGCTCATTGCTCACGGGGCTTACGCAAAAGGTGTTGTAGATCTCGTTCTTGCCGACCATTTGCTTGGTCTTGGGATTCCATGCCTTCCAGGTCCAGTGGATGGTGGACATGACCTGTTTGGCCGCCTGGGTGTGGCAACTCAGGCACGCGCGGGTCACCTGCTCCGGTGACGTGAACGGACCCTGCAGCTGTTTGAATGTGCTGTGGTCTTGCGGCGTCTCGGCCCCTACCGGACCGTCCACTTCCTTGGGCACAACGTGCCAAGTTGCGGCGTCTGCCGGGCCCGCCGCCTTGGCGTTGATGAATTGCTGGGGCGACTCGGAGCCAAACGCCGGCGCGCTGATCGCAAACAAGCATGCCGTGAGCCAACCTATCC
>JAKBCY010000104.1 GCA_021807445.1 Pseudomonadota bacterium | reverse complement strand
GTGGGCATCCTCGCAGGGGGCACTCCCTCAACGCGTCAACCGCGGCGTTCATGTCGCGCAGCTCAGCGCACGCACCGCGGGGGCGCGGCGGCTCCTCATGGCGACCACAACTGCCTGTTTGGTCGCGTCGAAATCTGCCACTTCATTTGACCTAAAACATGATTCCATTTGCATCTTTAAGCTTCAATAGTTGTCATCGACGAAGCTCAGTGGTCTACAGGGAGATGGGGCTGGCTGTGCTGCACAGTGAGGGTGCGTTTGCGTGGGCGCGCTTGGGCGGTGCAGTTCGTTTCAGCACGCTCCTGGGATCCAACAAGGAGAATTTTGAATGTCATCGACGATTTCGTGCTGTGATTTCTGTGACCGGGAAATCGAGGCGATAGCGGCCGGTGCGGTTCGTGTGCTGCCCCCAGTGTTCAAGAATTTCGGACGGTTGGCGCACTTCCGTGGCCAAGTCAGCACAGTGCAATGCTGCGAGGACAACACGCAAGTCCGCGCGGCATTGGAAACAGCAGGCATGGCGCGCATTCTGGTCGTGGATGGCGGGGGCTCGCTGCGGCATGCCCTTTTTGGCGGCAATCTGGCGGCGCTTGCCGCGCGCAATGGGTGGGCAGGCGTGGTGATTGACGGTTGTGTCCGCGACGTGCCGGAAATTGCTACGGCGCCCATTGGCGCCCGCGCCTTGGCGGCCATACCCATGCCCGCGCGCAGGCAGGGCGCAGGGCAACGCGACGTCGCCGTCCGCATCCAAGGTGTCTGGGTGCGTCCAGGAAACTGGCTCTACGCCGACGCCGATGGCATGCTGGTCAGCGACGCCCCGCTGCACCTACCCAGCACGCCCAATGACGCTCCTGTCGATTGATGGGCGTGCGTTTGCTCTATAGCGTGTTGCGGATGAGACCGACAGCCAAGCCCTCAATCGCAAAGAC
Organism: Pseudomonadota bacterium; assembly: GCA_021807445.1. Taxonomy (GTDB): domain Bacteria; phylum Pseudomonadota; class Gammaproteobacteria; order Burkholderiales; family Burkholderiaceae_C; genus Thiomonas_A. Next base: position 7,596 of record JAKBCY010000104.1, on the reverse strand, counting down.
CTGGTCAGCGCGCACCACGATCGGCCCAAAGTCGGGATTTTCAGGCAGCAACTCGACCAGTCCGGCTTGACGCCGTAGACGCTTGACAGTGACCTCGTCACCGATTCGGGCAACGACGATTTGCCCACTGCGCACGTCCTGCGTCTGCTTTACTGCCAACAGATCGCCGTCGAAAATGCCCGCACCTTGCATGCTCATGCCCTTAACCTTCAAAAGGTAATCGGGACGCGCTCGAAACAGTTGCGCTTCGACGGCGATGTTTTGCTCGATATGTTCCTGTGCCAGGATTGGATGCCCGGCAGCGACGCGCCCGACCAACGGTAGCATCAGTTGCTCCATGCCCGGCAATGCACGCGCAAGGACACTCGTCGGCCTGACCGATGGGCGGGCCGCGCTCGTGAGACGGATGCCGCGCGACGTGCCTGGCGTGAGTTCGATCATTCCCTTGCGCGCGAGCGCATGCAGGTGATCTTCAGCCGCGTTGGCCGAGCGAAAACCCAGTTCGGCAGCGATTTCGGCCCGAGTCGGCGGGTAACCGGTGCGCTCGATCGCTTTGGCAATAAGGCTCAAGATTTCGCTCTGGCGCGCTGTAAGCTTGCTGCTTGACGTCCGCATGGATAGTCCGCTCCCTGAGGGACAGGGGCCGTGGCCCTTGTCTACTGTGATCAATAACAGCGTGTATTTTTATCCAGATATGAAAAGTATGCAATCCCCCAACTCGAATCAGCTTCCCAAGGTCCTCGTGCTCGGCACCGGCGGCACGATCGCTGGCGTGGCCACGGAACATCCCGCCCAAGGGGGCTACCGGGCCGCTGCGCTGGATGTCTCGCAGCTTGTCGCCGCGGCGCCGGGCATTGAGCGCCTGGCGGTCTTGCAAGCCGAGCAGCTTGCAAGCCTGGATAGCAAGGACATGCGAGCACACGTTTGGAGCTTGCTGGCCAGGCGCATTGCGCCGTGGCTTGCACAACCGGACGTGGCCGGCTGCGTGATCACTCACGGCAGCGACACGCTGGAAGAAACCGCCTATTTCCTGCAATGCGTGTTACCCGCAGGCAAGCCCGTGGTGCTGACGGCCGCGATGCGCCCAGCCACTGCCTTGTCAGCGGACGGGCCGCGCAATCTTTACGATGCCGTGCAAGTCGCGGCCAGCGCCGAGGCTGTTGGGCGCGGCGTGCTGTGCGTTGTGCACGGCCGCGTGCACGGTGCCTGCGATGTCACCAAGGCCCATCCCACGGCCGTGGATGCCTTCAGCTCTGGCGAGCGGGGCCCGTTGGGCTTTGCCGGCTCCCAAGGCGTTCTGTTCACACGCAGCATTCCCGCTTCAAGCGACCCACGCCCGCTACCCCTTCCCCAGGCACAGCCGTGGCCGCGCGTGGAGTTGGTGGGCAGTCATGCAAGCGCCGACGGCGCCGTGGTCCGTGCATTGCTCGCCGCATCCGCGCGGGGCGATCTGGCGCCGCCGCTGGCGGGTCTGGTGGTGCAGGGCACAGGCGGGGGCACGGTCCACGAGGATCTCCAGCAGGCTTTGGATGAGGCCGAGACTGCCGGTGTGCGGGTGGCCTATGGCTCACGCATCGGAGCGCTGCTGGGTGGCCCTTACGACGGCCTGAATGCCGTGAAGATCCGCGTCCGGCTGATGCTGGAGCTGGCTGCGGCCGGTGCACATTAGCGGCAAGTGGCGGCAATCAGCGCCGCGGCCTGCTGGCGCTGAGCGGCGATTTGCGCGTCGTCCAGGAAATTGCGGTTGCCTTGGGCATCCACCTGCCGTACACGCAAACCGCTGTTGAGCGCTTGCAGCTGCCGCCGGGCCTGAAGACAGCGGTCGAGCCGCGCCTGCTCGCTGACTTGTTGCTGCAGACGTTGCGCTGCCGCCTTGGCGCGCTTGTCCTCTTCGAGCTTGCTTTGCAGCTTGCGCGCTGCTTGACTCTCTGGCCCCTTGCCTTGTCCCGCCGCGTCTGATGCGCCGCTGGCCACAGGGCTTGGCGCATGCAGCGCAGCGACCGCGGGCCGGGCAAGAATATCGCGTGCCGAAATGGTGGGTGGTGGGGGCTGGTCGCTGTAGTGCACGACTCCCGAGGGGGATATCCATTTCCACTGGGCATCGGCGGGTGCAACAAGGCCGCACAACAAAATCATAAACACCCCCGATGCGGCCAATGCTTGACGCGTGGCGTGCGCGAAAGGGCAGGGTTTGGCAATTGGCATCCATGGCTCCGGTTTTTCCGTAGCTTAAGGCATGGAGGCTGGATGGCACCCCCTCTTGAGGGCGAAAGAAGGGCCTTCCGACGGCGCTGTGTCGGCTTGCCGCAACTGGCGCTCTCTGTGCAAAGTCGCCATGTCTTTTATCATCACATTTTGCGCCTGGAGGATTTATGCGCCTTATCGGAAAAGCGTTGACCTTTGACGATGTGTTACTGGTTCCAGCGTATTCTCAAGTTTTACCCAAAGACACCAGTCTTTCCACCCGCGTTACGCGGCGCGTCAGCCTGAATATTCCGCTCATCTCGGCGGCAATGGATACGGTCACTGAATCCCGCCTGGCCATCGCAATGGCGCAGGAAGGTGGCATGGGCATCATTCATAAGAACCTCACGCCCAAGGCGCAAGCCACGGAAGTGGCGCGTGTCAAGCGTTTCGAGTCCGGGGTGCTGAAGGATCCAATCACCATTTCGCCCGGGGTGAAAGTCAGCGACGTGCTTGCCCTTTCGCGCCAGCATGGCATCTCTGGATTCCCAGTCATCGAGCAGGGCAAGGTCGTGGGGATCGTGACCAATCGCGACATGCGCTTTGAACCCAGGCTGGATCTGCCGGTGCGCGAGATCATGACTCCGCGTGAGCGCCTCGTCACGGTGCGCGAGGGTGCCACACTCGAAGAAGGCAAGGCGCTGATGCACCAGCACCGTCTGGAGCGGGTCCTGGTCATCAATGACGAATTCGAGCTGCGCGGGCTGATGACGGTGAAGGACATTCAGAAAGCCACGGAACGCCCGAATGCTGCGCGTGACCCGCAAGGCAAGCTGCGCGTTGGTGCAGCGGTTGGGGTGGGCGAGGGCACCGAGGAGCGGATCGAAGCGTTGGTGCGCGCCGGGGTGGATGTCATCGTTGTGGATACGGCGCACGGCCACAGCCAGGGCGTGATCGACCGCGTGCGTTGGGTGAAGGAGCATTACCCCGATGTCGACGTGATCGGCGGCAACATCGCAACGGCAGAGGCGGCTCGCGCATTGGCCGACGTGGGCGCCGACGGCGTGAAGGTGGGCATCGGACCCGGATCGATTTGCACGACGCGCATCGTCGCTGGAGTGGGCGTGCCGCAGATCACTGCTATTGCCAACGTTGCCCAGGCCCTTGAGGGTACGGGCATTCCGCTGGTGGCTGACGGAGGGGTGCGCTACTCCGGCGATATTGCCAAAGCAATCGCGGCCGGGGCGCATACGGTGATGATGGGGAGCATGTTTGCCGGGACGGAAGAGGCGCCGGGCGAGGTCATCCTGTATCAGGGCCGCTCATACAAAACCTACCGGGGCATGGGCTCCATCGGTGCGATGAATGCCGGATCGGCTGATCGCTACTTTCAGGACGGCACCCAAGCTTCGGCTGCGGCCGGTGCCGAGAAATTCGTGCCCGAGGGCATCGAGGGGCGGGTTCCCTACAAGGGGAGCCTAGCCGCCATTTTGTATCAGCTCGTGGGCGGTGTGCGCTCCTCTCTTGGGTACTGTGGCTGCGCCAGCATCGAACATATGCGCAGCCGGGCGCATTTTATGGAGATCACGTCAGCTGGCATGCGCGAAAGCCATGTGCATGACGTCCAGATCACCAAGGAAGCGCCCAATTATCACGTTGATTAATGCCCAGGGCCAAGCGCGCGCGCAGCGCTTGGCCGCTTTCTGACTGCCACCGAAGCCCCTTCATGCACGACAAGATCCTGATCCTGGACTTCGGTTCCCAGGTCACGCAGCTCATTGCCAGACGCGTGCGCGAAGCGCATGTGTACAGCGAGATCCACCCCAATGACGTGAGTGACGGCTTCATCCGCGAGTTGGCGCAAAACGGGCTCAAGGGCATCATCCTGTCGGGAAGTCACGCCAGCACCTATGAGGATCAGCAGTTGCGCGCCCCGCAGGCGGTCTGGGATGTGGGCGTGCCAGTGCTGGGCATCTGCTATGGCATGCAGACCATGGCAGCGCAGCTTGGCGGCAAGGTGGAGTGGAGTGAGCACCGAGAGTTCGGCTACGCCGAGGTCCGCGCACGCGGCCACACCCGCCTGTTCGATGGCATCGAAGATTTCCGCACGCCCGAAGGCCACGGCATGCTCAAGGCCTGGATGAGCCACGGCGACAAGGTGACGGAAATGCCCGCGGGCTTCAAGCTGATGGCGAGCACGCCGAGCTGTGCAATTGCTGGCATGGCCGACGAGGCACGGGGATATTACGCCGTGCAATTCCATCCTGAAGTGACACATACCACGCAAGGCCGGGCGATCATCGAGCGTTTTGTGCGCCAGATCTGCGGCTGCAAGGGTGACTGGATCATGGGCGACTACATCGCCGAGGCGGTTACCCGCATACGTGAACAGGTCGGGCAGGAGGAAGTCATCCTGGGCCTGTCCGGTGGTGTGGACTCCAGCGTGGCGGCGGCCCTGATTCACCGTGCCATCGGCGAGCAACTCACCTGCGTCTTCGTTGATCACGGATTGCTGCGGTTGAACGAGGCGCAAATGGTGATGGACATGTTCGCCGGACGTCTGCACGCGCGAGTCGTCCACGTGGACGCAAGCGGCGATTTTCTTGGCGCTCTGGCCGGAGTCAGCGATCCAGAGGCCAAGCGCAAGATCATTGGTCGCGAGTTCGTCGAGGTCTTTCAGCGCGAGGCGAAAAAGCGGGTCAATGCCAAGTGGCTCGCCCAAGGCACCATTTATCCGGACGTGATCGAATCGGGTGGCGCCAAAACGAAGAAGGCCACAACCATCAAGAGTCACCACAATGTGGGGGGACTGCCTGAAACGCTCGGTCTTCAACTTCTTGAACCTTTGCGCGAGCTGTTCAAGGATGAGGTGCGTGAATTGGGCGTGGCGCTTGGCTTGCCGGCGGAAATGGTCGACCGGCACCCCTTTCCAGGTCCAGGGCTGGGCGTGCGCATCCTGGGCGAGGTCAAGCGGGATTACGCGGATTTGCTGCGACGCGCCGATGCAATCTTCATCGAGGAGTTGCGCAACACCAGAGATGTTGCAAGCGGAAAGAGCTGGTATGAGCTGACCTCCCAAGCGTTCGCTGTGTTCCTCCCGGTCAAGAGCGTCGGCGTCATGGGCGATGGGCGCACCTATGATTATGTTGTCGCGTTGCGCGCCGTGCAGACCAGCGATTTCATGACGGCGGACTGGGCTGAACTGCCCTTTGCGCTGCTGAAGAAAGTGTCGAGCCGCATCATCAATGAGGTGCGCGGCATCAACCGTGTCACCTATGACATTTCATCGAAACCACCCGCGACGATTGAGTGGGAGTGAACTGACGTCCTTCGGGACGATCGCGATGCATCGAAAGGATGCCATAGCGTATTGATTGAAAAAAATACGCGACAGCGGCTCTCGGTCGCTACCGCTGGCCAGAAGACCAGGTCGGCGGTGGAATTTGCGGCAAGAACTGAGGGCAGGATTAAGACCCTCCCATTCACGATTTAGACGGCGATCCGCGTCAGAGCGTGGCAGTGCACGTGCGCCGACTCGAAGCCCTGCGCCGCGTCGGCATCTTCAAGCGCATGGCTGAAGATGTCGGGCAGGCGCCTACATCATGGCAAGAGATTGCCATGATGTAGGCTTCGGGGCAGGACCACTGAGCACTACAAACCGAGGGTGTGGGTTCGCCCAATATGTCGGCGACATGCGGCAAGTATTTCCTTGCGTGTCTTTTCGCTTTCGACTGAGCGAGCCAAAACGAGGGCGCCCACGCACTGCGCAATCAGTGCCCACGCGCCGTCAGAATCATCGAGTCTTTCGTTCCAACTCTCGTGCGTTTGCTTGAGGCTCTTCTCGGCCGCTTTGCGAACCGCGGGTGAAGAGCGCGCGATCTCTGGTCCAAGTGTCGGCAAAACGCATCCGCTTTCTGGATTGGCGGCATGGAAACTGCTGAGGTATCCCCGCAATCGTTTGGCAACATGATCCGGGTCAGAGCGCTCATCGCCCGCAAGCATCCGCGAACTGCTCTCCAGTTCCTCGCGGATGAGTTCTTCGAACAGCGCCTGCTTCGAAGGAAAGTGCGTGTAGAACGCTCCGCCGGTGAGCCCGATCGAGGACATCAGAGTATCGATCCCGGTCGCCTCAAATCCTCCTTGCTTGGCAATCGCCTTGCAGCTCGCGAGAAGTCTGGCTCGGGTCTCTTGCTTGTGTGTAGAGGAGTAGCGCATAGAAAAACGGAGAAAAACCCCGAATGGCAATGACGTTTGAGGTTAGTATATCTTCGTTAACCAAACGATCGTTCACGCAAGGAGTGCTTGTGGTGAAAAATGTGAGATTCTTCTTTGACGTTGGCAGCCCGGCCGCATATCTGGCCTGGACACAATTGCCCGAGATCTGTGCGAAGGCTGGCGCACGCATGATCTACAAGCCCATGCTCTTGGGAGGCGTGTTCCAAGCGACCGGCAATGCTTCCCCGGCAGCGGTCCCTGCGAAAGGTCGCTATACGAACCATGATTACGTGCGCCATGCGCGCAAGTACGGAGTGCCGTTTGCAATAAACCCTCACTTTCCGATCATGACGCTGTTTCTCATGCGTGTCGTAACGGGTGTGCAGTCGCGCGACCCCGAACGACTGCAGGACTTGCTTCGGGCCGTGTTTAAGGCCATATGGATCGACTCGCTCAACCTCAACGAACCGGCACTTACGGCGAAGACCTTGGCTGAGGCTGGCTTCGAGCCGAAGGCAATGCAAGAACTGGCGTCCGATCCGGAGGTCAAGGCAGCCTTGAAAGCCGTTACCAATGAGGCTGTCGAACTGGGCGTATTCGGCGCACCGACGACCTTCGTCGGTGATGAAATGTTCTTCGGACAGGACCGCTTGGACATGATCCGGGAAGAACTGGCGCGCTGACCGTTGATGCCGAGGCCGTCAGCTGGTGTCACAGGCGATGCTTTCGGTTATTCATCCAAACAGAACTCCAATATTTTGGAGATCCATTTGGAGGCGTGCCATTGGCATGCCGCGCTTCCTCCCAGTATGCTCAGACGCGAGCGATTCCTCCTTTTGTTGACGTCTCTCAGTCATGGACAACGAAGCTATCCAGTTGCTCTTGCACAGACAGATCGAGGACGTGAATCAACGGTTGGCGGATGGAATTCAGACCGAACGCTTCTTTGCGTTTCCCTTCCAAGATCCAGCGACGAGGGGATGACACCGACGCTAAGCATGCAGCGTGCCATGGTCGTTAAGGCCTATCAGACAGTGGCACGTGGACGCCATGACCCGGAATTGCTTGGAAATCTCATCGGCACGAGGGCAGTTTGAAGTCAGGTCGGAGCCGGTTAGCGACGGGAGGCTCCATGAGCGCTCTTTCATTGAATTCGGGCCATCTATCAGCCCATTTTTTCAAAGGAAAACTGATGTC
>JAKBCY010000103.1 GCA_021807445.1 Pseudomonadota bacterium | reverse complement strand
AAAGAACTTTTTCAGACGATTCATATAAATACAAACACAAAGGTCCGACTCGTTATATCCAAATGAATCGTTCGATTACCCTGGATTCGTGCCACCCGAGATTTGTCAGCAACGCGTCGAAGATGAACTCTCCCACCGCTAAACGCATGGCGTTGTAGCGAGGGTTTCGCGGGTCAAAGACCTGGACTTGCCACGTTGCCGTGATTGAGGCTTGGATCTCGCCGCTGCGCCCGTCCCAGGCGCGTCCTGCGTGTAGTGCGCGTCGATGAGCACCACCAACGCGCTGTTGCGGTCGCGCGGCATGACGTGCACGCAGTGCGGGCAGACATGCATGCGCTCGGATAGCAGTTTGGGCACGAGGGCCCAACAGGCCGAGCATCGCATGCGCCATGCCAAACCCGGCCAAGAGAATCTCCCGGTTGAGTCCGGCCTTCTGCCGCACGCGACGGCGCGGTGTCTCCACCGTGCCCTTCGCGCAGCGGCTCATCATCTTCAGAGCCAGTTGCTCCGTTGCCAGGGCGGCGCATTGCCGCACCATGCTCGTCGTTTGCTTGTGCGCGAAGTCCCAGCGCGAGGTTGGCGATACGACCACCATCGTCGAAGGCGGCCCAGTCCGTGATGCCGAAATCCACCCCGCGGCGCTGATCGCCCGTGCGCCCGGATGGACGAGGAAGGGGAATGCGCGGGCATGTGTTCAGGCGCCACGCGCTTTCGTCGCGCGCTCCTGACGTTGCGCGGCCGCGCAGGCCGCCCCACATCTTGGACCGCTCGCATGATTCGACACTTGGGGGCCGTGGTACCGGCGGGCGCGCGCGCTGCCGACCTTGCCCAATGACCTTGGCGTTGCGCATGAGCCGGCCCTTTGCCTAAGTTCGACGCGACGACGACAGGGCCGGACGGCGCAGCGTCAACCCTTGGAAAGCGCGTCGCCCTTTCGCGGTTGGTCGCGGTTCGCGCTTACGGTTGTTGTGCCAAGCGACTGCTCCAAAGACGCCGCCGGGCCGTCAGTGCCCGGCTCATCTGTCATCTCGGCGGGGGCATCGAGGGCGGACGCGTCATCATCGCGATCGCGCAGCAGGGTATTGAAAGCTCGCATGTCAGAGTCGATGGCGCGCAACGCCTTGTACTCCATGCGCCGGTAACGCCGAAGCACCTCATAGCCCAAGGGCGTCAGCAGCGCTCCACCACCGCCACTTCCCCCTTTGCTGGCCTCAATCAATGGCGACTTGAATGCTTGGTTCAGGCTGCTGGCAAGCAGCCAGGCACGCCTGTAGCTCATGTCGAGCTCCCGGGCTGCGGCCGAAATTGAGCCCGTGCGCGCCATCGCCTCGAGCAATCGTGCCTTGCCCGGCCCGATGGCCGTGCCTTGTTTGATTTCGAGGCGGACTTTAGGACGCAGAGTGATGTCGTTGGGGGCATTCATGGATCGCGCTTTGCCTGGTTACGCACTGTCCAGCAATTTCACGATATGCTTGGCAAAGCATAACGCCTTTTCACGCGCGATCCGTCACCGCCGCCGCTTTGCTCAAACGAACCGCACAGTACTTCACCTCGGCAATCTTGCCCCATGGATCCAGGGCCGCATTGGTGAGCAGGTTCGCAGCGGCCTCGGCATAAGCGAATGGAATGAACACAGCATCCTGCGGCATTGCCTCGTCCGCGCGGGTCGCCAACTCGATCGCCCCACGGCGTGACTGCACATGCAGAGCATCCCCTGGCCTCAGTCCCAACTTGGCGAGCAGGATGGGATGGGCGCTGACGGTGGGTGCCGGTTGCAGTGCGTCAAGCACACTGGCATGGCGGGTCATCGCTCCCGTGTGCCAGTGCTCCAACTCGCGCCCGGTGATCAGCACGTACGGGTAGGCGTTATCGGGTCGCTCGTCCGCAAACGAAAGCGGCGCTGGCAGCAACTTGGCGCGTCCGTCTGAGGTCGGGAAACGGTCGATAAAAACCACACGCTGCCCCGGCTCATCCTCTGCCGGACAAGGGTAGGTCACGGCGCCTTCACGCTGAAGGCGCGCCCACGAGATGCCAGCGATGGAGGACATCATCCCTCGCATTTCCTCGAATACGGCGCCTACACCCGCATCACCACCATGCATATCAACCTCCGCGATCGGCGTCACTCCGAGACGCCGACTCATTTCCTGGATGATCCAGAGATCCGCTCGCGCCTGCCCGGGGAGGTCCAGCGCCTTGCGCCCGAGTTGCACCAGCCGGTCCGTGTTCGTCACCGAGCCGGTCTTCTCCGGCCAAGCCGATGCAGGCAACACCACATCGGCCAGCGCTGCCGTCTCCGTAAGGAAAATATCCTGCACCACTAGATGCTCAAGGCCGCTCAACGCCTGGCGGGCGTGGTGCACGTCGGGGTCGCTCATCGCAGGGTTTTCGCCTTCGATGTACATCCCTCGGATGCTGCCGGCCAACGCGGCGTGGACGATCTCGACCACAGTAAGGCCTGGTTCGCGGCTCAGGCTTGCTTGCGGCAACGCCCAGTAGCGCTCAACGCGGTCCAGCACACCCGCGTCCTGGGTCCGCACGTAGTCTGGGAACATCATGGGAATCAGCCCGGCATCACTCGCCCCCTGGACGTTGTTTTGTCCACGCAACGGGTGCAGCCCCGTTCCGGGACGACCGATCTGGCCCGTCAGCTGGCACAAGGCAATGAGTGCGCGCACATTGTCCGTGCCGTGCACATGCTGGGAGATCCCCATGCCCCAGAGGATCATGGATCCCTTGCTGGTGGCAAAAGCCCGGGCGGCAGCGCGAATATCCTCTGCGGGGACACCGCATATAGGCTCCATGGCCTCGGGGCTCAGCGTGGCGACGTGCCTGCGAATGGCCTCAACATCCTCGGCATGACAGCGCTCCTGAACACTCACCGTATTGACCAGGTTCTCGGCGAACACCACGTGCAGCATGGCATTGAGCAGCGCCAGGTCCGTGTCGGCGCGGAACTGCAGGGTCATCCACGCCTTGCGGGCCAATTCGGTCCGCCGTGGGTCGGCCAGGATGAAACGTGTGCCGCGGGCCATGGCGTTTTTCATCCATGAGGCGGCGACCGGATGGTTGACGGTGGGGTTGGCGCCTATGACCAAGACCACGTCAGCGTGCAAGACATCCATGACCGGGTTGCTCACTGCGCCCGAGCCAATGCCTTCGAGCAATGCAGCCACGCTGGACGCATGGCACAACCTGGTGCAGTGGTCCACGTTGTGCGTGCCGAACCCCGCGCGCACCATCTTCTGAAAAAGATACGCCTCCTCGTTACTGCCCTTGGCACTCCCGAAACCGGCCAAGGCCTTACCCCCGTATTGCGTGCGCAGCCGGATGAGCCCGCCGGCAGCGTGTCCCAGCGCCTCCTCCCAGGTTGCCTCGCGGAACACGGCGCGCCAGTCAGCGAGTCGCACCTGTTCGGGATCCTTGGGCACGCCCTCGCGGCGAATGAGCGGTGTGGTGAGTCGGGCTGGATTGGCCACGTAGTCAAAGCCAAAACGTCCTTTGACGCACAGGCGGCTCTGGTTGGCCAGCCCATCGCGCCCTTCCACGCGAGCGATGTGCTCGTGGCCCTGTTCATCGGGCTGGATGTGGTAAGTGAGCGCGCACCCCACGCCGCAATACGGGCAGACCGAATCCACCTGCCGTGCGCTAAGGCTCGCCCAAGAACCGTTGGCCGGGGCGAGGGCGCCGGTCGGGCAAGCCTGCACGCACTCGCCGCATGCGACACAGGTACTTTCACCCATTGCGACGGCCTGGTCGAACACGATTTGCGCCGACGCACCCCTACCGGCCAAACCGATGACGTCGTTGCCCTGTTCCTCACGGCACGCGCGAAGACAGCGCGTGCACTGGATACACGCATCGAGGTTGACGCTAATGGCCGGGTGGGAATCGTCGGCGCTCGGTGACGCAGGCCAATGCGCGGACTCCGCCCGTGCGCCGGCAAAAGCTGAGGCAAAGCGGGTGCGGTCGGCGCCCAAGCGCTGGCACCAGTGGTCCAGTTCATTGTCAATGCGGTCGACACGCTCAGGCTGGTGGGCAGCCAACAGTTCGAGCACGCCGCGCTGGGCAGACAGCGCCCGCTCGCTGCGCGCGCTCACCTGCATATTGGGTTCAACGCGACGGCAGCACGCGGCCGCAAGCACGCGCTCGCCATTGACCTCCACCATGCAGGCACGGCAGTTGCCGACCGGGCGCAGTGGATCGTGGTGGCACAGATGGGGAATCTCGACCCCGTGGCGCTGGGCGGCCGCCCAGATCGTCTCCCCTGCATGCGCAAGCAGGGTCTTGCCGTCGAGCGTAAAGGCGACAGTTGGAGGCGTCATGTCCATCGTTCAGTCCTCGTCAGGTAGGAGCCCTGCAATACGCCATGAAGATGGCCGTCCACGAAACGCACCAAAGCGCACCACTGCAATGCCTTGCGCCCTCGTCGGTCCATCGACCTCATCCTTGCGACTCATTCTTGTTCGCACCACCCGCAAGCGTGCCTTTCGATCCAACCTCATGGGGAAAATGCCGCAGCACGCTGGCTGTAGGGTTGGGAGCCGCTTGACCGAGCCCGCAAATCGAGGCATCCCGCATGAGCTGGGCCAACCCAGCGATGTGCATCGCATCCCAGTTTGGCGACACCATGGCCGCGAGCATCTGGTGAGTGCCTTCGCGACACGGCGTGCACTGACCACAGCTCTCGTGGGCAAAGAACCGCATCAGGTTGGTTGCAGCCTCGCGCGCCGTGTCGATATGGTCCTCACGCTGCCCCAGAACAATCACAGCCATCGATCCGATGAAGCAACCATCGGCGTCAAGGGTGCCGAAGTCCAGAGGCAGGTCAGCCTGACTCGCGCTGAGAATGCCACCAGACGCCCCGCCCGGCAATACGCCATAGAGCGACCAACCCGCAGCCATTCCACCTGCATGCTCCTCGATCAGCTCGCGCGCGGTAATACCGGCCGGCGCCAGATAGACGCCGGGTCTGGCGACGCGCCCGGAGACGGTGAAACGCCGCACGCCATTGCGTCCCCGGCGCCCCCGAGCTGCCCACGCTTCGCCGCCACCCTCCAAAATATCGCGAACCCACCAAAGGGTCTCCACGTTATGTTCCAACGTTGGCCTGCCAAACAGGCCACTGATGGCAACGATCGGCGGCTTGAGCCGCGGCATGCCACGTTTGCCTTCCAGGGATTCAATCAGCGCTGATTCCTCGCCACAGATATAAGCGCCCGCGCCTCGGCGCAATGCCACTCGCGGCGCTCGCGCGCGCACCTCGGCGTCGCCGGCAGGCTCATCGTCATCAGGCCCGCCGATGTCGACTCCACCATAGCGCACGAGTCCCGCGTCATGAAGGGTTTGCAGCTCGCGATGCAGCAAGGCATGTTCGGCTGCGTATTCGTCACGCAGATAAATCCAGATCCTTCCAACTGCCACCGCCCAGGCAGCAACGAGCATGCCTTCGAGCGCGCGGTGGGGGTCAGTCCGCAGAATGTGGCCGTCCTTGCAGGTGCCGACCTCGCCTTCGTCTGCATTGAGCACGAGCAGACGCGGGCCTGGTTGCTGGGCTACGGTGCGCCATTTGCGTACGGAAGGAAAGCCGGCGCCGCCAAGCCCGCGCAAATCAGCTGCTTCGAGTTGGGCCATGATCGCTTCCGGCGCACGCGTCGCGGCATGACAGCCCTCGAGAAGGCGATAGCCGCCTTGAGCACGATACTCCGCGTAGCTCGCAGCGGCCGCCGGGGGACTGACGGCGGTGGACACCTGGGGAAGGGCAGCAAGCACGGCCTCAGGCGTGGCGTGGCCGAGCGCGTGGCGGCCCACAAGCACGCCTGGCGCCTGCGTGCACAGGCCCATGCAAGATGAACCTTCGACGGAGACTTCGGCCCCACAGCGATGTTGCAAGGCGTCGAGCAAGCCGTCTGCGCCGGCGAGCGCGCAACTCAGATTCGTGCACACGCGTACGGTAGCCTTTGGGGCTGGCTCGTCCTCGCGCAAAAGGCGCAGATGGTGGTAGAAACTGGCCACCTCATACACCTCGCTGGTGGAGAGGCGCAATTTCTCGGCCAAGGCAGCAAGACGCGATGGACGCAGCCCACCCTCGGCATCCACCAGACAGTGCAGGTGTTCGATGAGCAAATCGGGGCGTGCTGCCAGGTCGCCAGTCGCGGTCGCCACTGCCTGCCGCGCCTCCGGGCTGACGAGTCCTCCGCGTGGCGTCACGCGCATGAACCGCAAGGGCTGTACGCGCGCGGCGCTTTGCCTGGGCTCGACGGCTGGAGGTTGGTTTGCGGACTCTGGGGTTGGCATGGGTCAGGTCCTGTTGTGAAGTGACGAGGCCGGCATCAATGCCGGCCTCGTCGTTCAGGGATTTCGATGTCGGGAAGTCGAGACCGACTCTTTAAGCTTACTTCAGAAAAGGAGTATTGCACCTTCTGCGAAGCGATATCGATGCCGATGAGAAGCGGGATGCTGATGGCGCCGAGATTAGTTCCCGGTTGAGCCCGGCCATTTGCCGCACGCGCAGTCCCGGTGGATCCAACGTGCCTCGAGCGCTGCGGCTCTTGGTCTTCGGAGCCAGTTGCTCAGTCGCCCGCGCGTCGCAGCTTTGCACCGTGCGGCGCGTTGCTTTGTGCACGAAGTCGCGCCGCAGATTGGCTATTGCGTCATGCAGCCTGGCAATGCGCCGCCCGATGCGCTTGAAGCGCAGCGAACTTGAGCCGCACGGACTGCGCGTCATTGAGATCCAGATTGCGTGTGATTTTGCAGCGCTGCATCTTGTAGGTTTACCAATCTCTCGCGGAGCAACAAGCGAAAGCCGCCCGCCTGCCCCCTTCTGCCCGGCCGGGCTCGCCTCAGTGACGCTGCGCGTCGGGCCAGGCGAGGAAGGAGAGTGCGCGGGCACATGATTAAGTTGTGGTGCTGCATGAGCACGGCCGCGGATCACACGGCAGGCGCGGAACGGGCTTGCTTATACCGGCACGCGCTGCAGCGGTTCGGCAATGAAACGTTGCGGCGCGGTGTATTGCAGAAAGTGTCGGTTGGAGCAGCGCGCGAACAGGGCGATACCAAGACGCTCGGCAATGTCGTAGCCCATTTGCGTCACGCCCGAGCGCGACACCAAGATACAAATACCCATCAGCGCGCATTTGATGACCATCTCTGAAGTAAGCCGGCCAGTGGTGTAGAACACCTTGCTCGATCCACTCACGCCATGCAACCACATCCAGCCAGAGATCGCATCCACCGCGTTGTGGCGGCCCACGTCTTCGGTGAACATCAGAAGGCGACTGCCCTCGAACAGGGCACAGCCGTGCACCGAACCCGCGCTCTTGTAGAGCGAATCATGCATGCGCATGGCATCAAGCAGGGCGTACAGCTCACCCTGACCGATGCGCGTTTCAGGGTCGAGCGCGACATTGCCAACCTCATCCATCAAGCTGGCATAGACCGTTCCCTGGCCGCATCCGGTGGTGACAACGCGCCGACCCGCGCTGCGCCGGGCGAGATCCTCAACGCCGTTGCGGCTGGTGATGGAGCATGCCTCCACCTCCCAATCGACCTGCACTGAGGCGATGTCGGTAATCGATGGCACCAGGCGCTGGTTGCGCAAATAGCCAAGCGCCAGGAGCTCGGGCGCTGCGCCAACGGTCATCAGGGTGACGAGTTCCTGCTTGTCGAGATAAAGAGTCAGCGGGCGCTCCGTCGGGATTTTGGCCTCCAACAATTCCCCAAATTCGTTGCGCGCCAAGACCACGCGTGTGAGGGCTTCACGCGCATCGCTGAGTTGCGGCGTGAGGGGATGCGGGGCAGGCACCGCTGCGTCCGGTGCTGGAGAAGACGGGAATTCGGGCGGAGCCATCAATACCTTTCTCTCGGGCGATTACAAACAAGGCGATGACAGGCAATCGGACCAACGCGCAGCCCAGACTTCCCACATCATTTCTCCACGGCGTCCCCAGCGGCTGGGTCGGAAGATTCTGCCGCAACATGCGGGTCAGCATTCACACAAGGAGGCGCAGCAACTGGGGTCTGGTTGGGTTTGCCTTGCTCCTTGGGTTGAGCGTAATAGAACGCCACCATTTTGTCCTCGCTCTGGCACGATTGATAAGCAGCCGCATTGTGAGCACACTTGCCTTTGGCAGCCGCTGCGCAGGGACCTTGCCGGCGTTGCTGCGATCCAGCCACAGCGCACGGTGCTGCTTCACGCAGCGCTCATCAACATACCGGGTACCGTCCAGAGAGCCTCCGACGTCAATTGCGCCGAGGTAGATATCAGCAAAAAACATGGCCACCAACACAGCCGTGGCTGAGACGTGCACGATCTCTGCTATCTGCCGATGTCTCGGGTGAAAACGACGTTGGGCACCCATTTGTCCCCAGCTCAGAGCCGGGGCTGACCGCCACCGCGCCGAGAAACAGCCAGCCCATCCAAAAGAGAATTTCTCGCCCGCATCAAACCTCGGCGAGAGCCCCTCGCGACCTCCGAATATGGCGCCATCCGGAGCGAGCCATCGAAGATCCAGCTTGCTTGGTATGTCG
>JAKBCY010000102.1 GCA_021807445.1 Pseudomonadota bacterium | reverse complement strand
GGAGGCGGGGTATTGGGTGTGGCGAAGTTCATTCCTGACGCGAACGGTAATCCTGGGGCGCGCAATGGCATCTTCTGCTCAGGCATCGAACATAAGATGGGCATCCATGGCAACTCCACCTGCCAGATGACGCTCGATGCCGCCACGGGCTGGCTTGTTGGTGAGCCCAATAAGGGCTTGGCTGCGATGTTCGTGATGATGAATGGGGCGCGCCTGGGCGTCGGCATGCAGTCGCTCGGGCTGACGGAAGTGGCGTATCAAAATGCGTTGGCCTATGCCAAGGAGCGACTGCAGATGCGTGCGCTCACCGCTCCGAAGGCGCCTGACAAGCCCGCTGATCCCATCATCGTGCACCCCGACGTTCGGCGCGCGCTATTGACTGCACGAGCGTGGGCAGAGGGCGGGCGCTTTCTTGCCTATTGGGTTGCCTTGATGCTGGATCAGGCCCATTTGCATCCGGATGTGGATGTACGCAAAGATGCCGATGACTTGGTTGCGCTGCTGACTCCCGTTGTCAAGGCATTCATGACCGACAATGGTTTTGCTGCAGCGAACGAATGCCTGCAGGTGTTTGGCGGACACGGCTACATCCACGAATCGGGCATGGAGCAATACGTGCGTGATGCGCGAATCAATCTGATCTACGAAGGCACCAACGCCGTTCAGGCGCTGGACCTGATCGGTCGAAAGGTGCTGATGGACAACGGGGCCAAGCTGAAAAAATTCGGCCGCATTGTGCAAGACCTCATCGAGGCCGAAGGGGTCAATGAGGCCATGCAGGAATTCATTAATCCGTTGGCAGATCTCGGCGACAAGGTGCAAAAGCTCACCATGGAACTGGCCCTCAAGGCCATGCAGAACCGCGAGGAAATTGGAGCGGCCGCAGTGCCTTACCTGCGCGTCATCGGCCATCTGGTGTTCGCCTACGCCTTCGCGCGCATGGCCCTTGTGGCGCAGAAGAAAATCGCCGAGGGGAGCGTCGATGCGTTCTACACGGCGAAGCTGCAGACGGCGCGTTTTTATTTTGCGCGGCTTTATCCCGAAACCGCTGCGGCAATACGCATGGCACGCAGCGGCGCCCGAGCCCTGATGGACACCGAAGCGGTGTTCGCCTGACACATACCTTGTATCGATTTTTCCCCTTACTCACCGAGCGAAGACAGACCATGACATCCCGATTTCCGATTCGCCAAGTTGCCGTTCTGGGCGCAGGCGTGATGGGCGCCCAGATCGCCGCCCATTGCATCAATGCGCGCGTGCCAGTCATTCTTTTCGATCTTCCCGCCAAGGAAGGACTGAAGAATGCCATTGCCGAGAGGGCCGTGGCGAATCTCAAAAAGCTCAATCCTGCGCCGTTTGGACTGAGCAACGAAGCCGGGCTCATCCGCACAGCCAATTACGAGGACGATCTTGCGCTGCTTGCGAGCTGCGATCTGGTGATTGAGGCGATTGCCGAACGTATGGACTGGAAGCATGATCTGTACAAAAAGGTCACTCCCCATTTGGCGGACCATGCGTTGTTTGCGACGAATACGTCAGGTCTATCGATCACAGCCTTGAGCGAGGGGTTCGGCGCCGATTTGCGCGCCCGTTTTTGCGGTGTTCACTTTTTCAATCCGCCGCGCTATATGCCATTGGTTGAGCTCATTCCCACACAAGCGACAAGGCCCGAGGCGCTCGATCAGCTTGAAACATTCCTCACCACGACGCTTGGCAAGAGCGTTGTGCGGGCCATGGACACCCCGAACTTCGTTGCCAACCGCGTGGGCGTGTTCTCGATCCTGGCCGTGATGCATGAGGCCGAGAAGTTCGGCCTTAGTTTCGATGTCGTCGACGATCTTACGGGTACCAAGCTGGGCCGCGCCAAGAGCGCGACGTTCCGCACTGCGGACGTGGTCGGGCTTGACACAATGGCACATGTCATTAAGACGATGCTGGACACTTTGCCAGCGGACAAGGATCCATTTGCGGCACTTTATGCCACGCCGCCAGCGCTCAAGGTACTGGTCGACAAGGGTGCGCTGGGTCAGAAGAGCGGCGCAGGCTTCTTCAAAAAGGTTGGCAAGGATATCCTGCGCTTCGATCCGGGCAGCGGCGACTATGCGGAAGGCGGCGGCAAGGCGGACGAAATTGTTGTGCGCATGTTGAAGAAGCCTGCAGCCGAGCGCTTCAGGCTGCTGCGTGAATCGACGAACCCGCAAGCCCAGTTTCTCTGGAGCGTGTTCCGCGATGTTTGGCATTACATCGCTGTACACCTGGGTTCGGTGGCCGACAATGCGCGCGACCTCGACTTTGCCATTCGGTGGGGTTTTGGCTGGAATGAGGGGCCGTTCGAAAGCTGGCAGGCTGGTGGGTGGAAGCAGGTCGCCGATTGGATCAACGAAGACATTGCAGCCGGGAAGGGCTTATGTGCCACGCGGTTGCCAGACTGGGTGGGCAGCATCGACGCTGTGCATAAGCCTGAAGGTTCCTGGTCGGCCGCGGAGTCGCGCTACAAGGCACGTCGCGAGTTGCCCGTCATGCGCCGCCAGCTGTTTCCGCAAACCGTGCTGGGCGAGGCTGCAGCCGATCCGCGCAGCGCAGGCACCACGGTATTCGAGGATGAATCCATTCGTCTTTGGGCCGCCCCGGGCGCCGGTGACGTGCTGTTGGCCAGCTTCAAGACCAAGATGAATACGCTTGGGCCTGGAGTGATTTCGGGGTTGCATAAAGCCGTGGAGGAAGCTGAACAGCACTTTGCCGCCCTTGTGGTTTGGCAGGCTGGTGAGGTGTTTTCAGCAGGCGCCGATCTGCAAGCCATGCTTCCCGCTTTCATGGCCGGTGGCGCCAAAGCGATTGAGCCTGAGGAAAAGAAATTGCAGGATGTGATGTTGCGCCTGCGCTATGCCCAGGTTCCGGTGGTCGCGGCCATTCGCGGGCTGGCACTCGGAGGGGGCTGCGAACTCGCGGCATACACCGCACGTCGCGTCGCGGCCCTGGAGAGCTATCTGGGATTGGTGGAGGTGGGCGTGGGGTTGATTCCAGGTGGCGGCGGGCTGACTTACTTGGCCCGACGAGCCAGCGAACTCGCTCAGGCTGGCGGTGCCGGTGTGGACGTGCTGGCTTTCCTGAAGGCGCTTTACATGCAACCGGCAACCGCCGCCGTGTCCAAATCCGCGATCGAGGCACGCCAGATGGGTTATCTCCAGCCGGAAGACGTCATCGTGTTGCATAAGGACGAACTGCTGCATGTGGCCATTTCGCAAGCTCGCGCTCTAGCCGATGCCGGATACCGACCGCCCATGGCCGCGCGCATTACTGTGGAGGGGCGCAGCGGCATTGCAACCATCAAGAGTCAACTGGTGAACATGCGTGATGGTGCGCAGATCACTCCGCACGATTTCCTGCTGGGCAGCATGATTGCAGAGGTGATGTGCGGTGGCGAGGTGGACGCTGGAAGCGTGGTGGATGAGCACTGGCTCATGCGCCTGGAGCGCGAGCGCTTTTGCGCGTTGCTGGATAACGCGAAGACGCAGGAACGCATCATGGGCATGCTGCAAACGGGCAAGCC
The DNA here is from genome assembly GCA_021807445.1 of Pseudomonadota bacterium. Lineage (GTDB taxonomy): Bacteria > Pseudomonadota > Gammaproteobacteria > Burkholderiales > Burkholderiaceae_C > Thiomonas_A. The sequence goes on along the minus strand of JAKBCY010000102.1, from coordinate 5,006 downwards.
GGTACGCAACTGAACACCAACCGAACTTCAGGAGATACTCATGTCACGCCAAGTGCAAGACGCATACATCGTCGCCGCCGCGCGCACGCCCATCGGCAAGTCGCATCGCGGCGTGTTTCGCAACACACGCCCAGACGATCTGCTGATCGCCGCCATTCATGCAGCTCTCAAGCAGGCGCCAGGCCTGGACCCCAAAGCCATTGAAGACGCCATCATCGGCTGTGCCATGCCCGAAGGCGAGCAGGGGCTCAACATGGCCCGCGTGGCGGCACTTCTCGCCGGACTGCCAAACAGCGTAGGGGGCGTGACCATCAATCGCTTTTGCGCCTCGGGCCTGACCGCGATTCAGATGGCTGCTGACCGGATTCGCGTGGGCGAGGCCGACGTGATGCTCGCTGGCGGCACCGAAAGCATGAGCATGGTCCCGATGAGTGGCAATAAACCCTCGTTCAATCCGTTGGTCTTTGCCAAGGACGAGAACATCGGCATTGCCTACGGAATGGGGCTCACCGCTGAGAAAGTTGCTCAACAGTGGAAGGTTTCTCGCGAGCAGCAAGACGCTTTTGCGTTGCAGTCACACCAGCGTGCGCTCGCGGCGTTTGCCGCAGGCGCGTTCAGCGATGAAATAGTTCCTGTCGACGTGGTCGACCGCGTGCCTGATTTGGCCACAGGGCGCGTCGCAGAGCGCCGCCGCACCGTCAGTCTGGACGAAGGTCCCCGTGCCGACACGTCGCTGCAAGCGTTGGCGAAACTGCGCCCGGCCTTTGCCTCGCCCAAGGATCCGACAGGTAAACCCTCGGGCATGGGTAGTGTGACGGCCGGCAACAGCTCGCAGACATCGGACGGCGCAGGGGCGCTTATCCTGGCGTCCGAAGCGGCGGTCAGGCGCTTTAACCTGAAGCCTCTGGCGCGATTCGTCAGCTTTGCGGCACGGGGTGTGCCGCCAGAGATCATGGGCATCGGCCCAATCGAGGCAATCCCCGCAGCGTTAAAGGCTGCCGGACTGAAGCTGGAGGATATTGGCTGGATCGAGCTCAACGAAGCGTTCGCGGCGCAGTCGCTTGCGGTCATCAACACTTGTGGGTTGGATGAAGCCAAGGTCAACCCGCTTGGGGGAGCGATTGCACTTGGACACCCGTTGGGTGCCACGGGGGCCATCCGTGCGGCGACCACGATCTATGGCATGCGGCGGCGTCAGCTGAAGTATGGCATGGTGACGATGTGTGTGGGAACTGGGCAAGGTGCTGCTGGCATTTTTGAACTGGTCTGAGAGCCTCCGTTCATGTTGCAAGTGGAGTCCACCATGTCCGAAATCCTCGCCCATGCCGAGCAAGGCGTGCTGACCTTGACCTTCAATCGTGTCGAGAAGAAAAACGCACTCACGAGTGCGATGTACGCCCAGCTTGCCGATCACCTTGAGCGGGCGGCCGATGATGCCCAGGCGCGTGTAATTGTCATTCAGGGCCAAGAAACCCTGTTTACGGCAGGCAACGACGTGAGCGAGTTCCTGCAGCGTCCGCCCGCAAGCCTGGAGGCGCCCGTGTTTAGGTTTCTCCGTGCGATCGCCGATTTTCCCAAGCCGGTGATCGCTGCGGTATGCGGCCCGGCCGTCGGCATTGGAACGACACTTCTTCTGCACTGCGACTTGGTGTACGCAGGCGACAACGCCCTGTTCTCGCTACCCTTCGTCAACCTTGGTCTTTGCCCGGAGGCTGCTTCAAGCCTGCTGCTGCCGCTGCGTGTGGGCCAAGCCGCTGCGACCGAAAAGCTGCTGTTTGGCGAACCATTTGCGGCGGACGAGGCGCAGGACATGGGATTGGTCAACCGTGTACTGCCGCCCGCGGAGGTCAACGCCTACGCGCAGCAGCAAGCTGGCAAGCTCGCAGCCAAGCCGATGGCCTCGCTGCGCGTCACCAAGGCCCTTTTGCGTAAACCTCTGCGCGAGGCCGTGCATGCAGTGATCGGCGAGGAAGCGGGCCATTTCGAACAGATGCTCAAAGGGCCTGCTGCGAAGGAGGCGTTCGGTGCCTTTTTAGCCAAACGCAAGCCGGACTTCTCGGGGTTGTGATGCTCGTTGCGCTTGTGCCCGCATCAGACCCCGCCTTCGTAGCCGCACTGTCGCCAAGCCTCGAACGCCACCACCGCGACCGCGTTCGACAGGTTCAGGCTTCGCTGCCCCGGCCGCATGGGTAGGCGCAATTGATGCTGTGGCGCGAAGTCCTTTAGGACGGCGGCCGGCAAGCCAGCGGTCTCGGCGCCGAACACGAACCAGTCGCCGGGTTGAAAGCGTGCTTGGCCGAGCAGGGTGCCAGCGAACTTGGTGAAGGCGAACTTGCGCAGCGTCCCGGGTCGGGAGCGTGCGTCGCTTAGCAGACTTGCCCAATCGCGATGCACGCGCAGATCGGCATATTCGTGATAGTCGAGTCCTGCTCGACGCAGTTGCCTGTCGTCCAACGAAAAGCCAAGCGGCTCGACCAAATGCAAGGTGCAGCCCGTGTTGGCCGCAAGGCGGATCACGTTTCCCGTATTGGGTGGGATTTCTGGATGCACAAGCACAATGTGGAACATGGGGAGGCGTGGACCGGTTGACAAGCACAGTGAAGGACGCGCAACGGAAAGGGGTAGGCACATGCGCAATGCGGCCTAAGTCGCTTTGGCCGGGAGAGTGCCGATTCCACGGGCCATTGTCTTAAGCGCACGCGGATTTTCGCGCTCGGGCCGCGGATGCTGGGTGCACCTATCTTCGCGCAGGGCGCCGTCGGTGCAGTCCGGCATGTGGAAACGCGCAGACCCCGGGCTCGAACTATAGTGCGCGCGCCCAGCCCCGTTTTTTGGGCCGACTCTTGATTCTCGCCACCGATTGAGCAGGGCGGACGGAGAATGCGAGGGCGCTGCACATGAGAAACGTCGTGCACGGTCGCTTCGGTGGGAAACCTGCTGCGCGCGGTATGACTGGATCACACCATTTCACGGGCAATCTGTGCGCATGCAACCCCTCAGTACAGATGACATGTACAGCGCAAAGTAATCTGATCACAAGTTGTAAACGGATGCCTGTGCCATCCGCGCTATGCTTGCCCGCCCGCAAGGACAGAGCTTGCCACGCGTCCAGGTTAAATGCATGCCCATGCCACCCAACACCAACCTCGGTACAGAGTCTTCAAGGATCAGCGCGAGCCGTGATCGCCTAGCGCGCCGGCCCGCGCCATTTATCTGGCTGGAGTCGGCTCGCCGAATGGCCGAGCGCTTACCGCTGCTGCGCCTTCAACCACAGGTCGTGCTGGATGTCGGCTGCGCCTGGGGGGATGGCCTTCGTTTGCTGCGCACACAATATGCTCGCGCGAACATTGTCGGTGTCGAGCCGTCACACCAACTCGCTGCGGTGGCGCGGGGGGCTCATGCATCGCAACGTTGGTTGCGTGCGCTGCGTGGGCAGGGGTCAACGACGGTGATCGCAGCGCCCTTGGACGCTGGCGCCAATGCCCAAACCGGGCTCCCAGCAGCTCAGATGCTGTGGTCCAACCTGGCCTTGCCGTGGGCGGCAGATTTGGATACCTTGATTGCGGCTTGGCATGGAGCCTTGTCAGTCGATGGCGTGTTGATGTTTACAACGTTTGGGCCGGATACGCTGAGAGAGTTGCGGCAGCCTGAGGTGAAGCGCCTAGGCATTGCGCCACCCGCGTACCCCGACATGCACGATCTCGGCGATATGCTGCTGCACCATGGATTTGCTGAGCCCGTGATGGACATGGAGATGCTGCACCTGCGCTACCCCAGCCCGCAAGCGGCCTTGGCCGAACTGGCGGAGTTGGGTCGGCCCGCTCACCAGGCGCTCACAGTCGGTCTGCGCACTCCGCGCAAATGGCGCGCGTTGTGCGATGTGCTATCGCAGCGTGCCCAATCGGGAGCGACCGCGGCGATCGAACTCAGCTTCGAACTCATCTACGGCCACGCATTCAAGCCGGCGACGCGCCCCGCGCAATCGGGCGTAGCCCATTTCTCCGTGGAGCAATTGCGCGCCAGCGGGCGAAAGCGCTGAGCCGCAAGACGTCGACCTGCGGCACATTGATCAGTTGCGCGGCAAGCGTCCCCGTTGACGGGAAGGAAAGGTCGCGCGGATGCCACACGTGTTCTGTTTCCGCCGTATGAGTCTCGCACCTTCGGTGCGGTGACGATGTCACGGTACGCCGCGTGGCTAGTACGGGCCGGAGCGCCGCCGGTCAACACCGGGAAGTTCCCGAGTGCGAAATTCTGACGCGCTGGCATCATGCGAAAGCTCCCGCCGGCCGCTTATCAACGACTGTGGCGTTCGATTAACGCCACCGAGGGTGGGCCGTGTTGATTGTGAGCAAAATCCGTGCAAATGAGCTGGGCCGGTCAACCCCGGCCCAAACCCATCTCTATAATTGGTCACTAATATGTTTGCGACGGGTTCGTGTTGAGCTAGGTCAAGACAAAGGCGGTTCTTGCGGCTCCGAACGCGAAATCGAGACGAGGAATGAGGCGACCGACATGGCGGCGCAACTGTTGGACACATTTGATTTTGGCCTGCTGGGCGCGCCGTCGGAGCAGGACGGCATGATGGTGTGGCTATTCAGGCGCAACTGTTCAATCAGTCCGCGCCAGTTGCTGGCGTTCTTCATCTCGCTATCGGTGGTTTCGTTGCTGGTGGCGCTGATGTGCTGGGTCGGCGGTGCAACCTTGGTGACGCCGTTCACGGTGTTGGAGTTGGTGGTCTTGGGCGCGGCACTTTGGGTGTATGCGCGGCACGCCGGGGACCGGGAACGGGTCAGTATTTCAGCGCATTTGCTGGTGGTGGAATGGGAGAATGCGGGCGTGGTGGAGCGGGTGGAGTTCAACCCCCGGTGGGTCCGCATTGTGGTGAGTGAGAACGGCTTGGTGGAGATTTCAGGCGGGGGCCAGCGGGCGTTTGTGGGTCGCTACACCCGTGGGGAGCGGCGTGAGAGGCTGGCGCGGGATTTGCGGCGTGCAATGCTGGCGGCGTG
>JAKBCY010000005.1 GCA_021807445.1 Pseudomonadota bacterium | reverse complement strand
CCTGTCACGCCCTTCGCGACCCCGGGGAGCTCAGGCAGCAAAGCGAACCTTGCGGCGTCGTCGAGGATGCTGCGCCGCACGTAAACGATCGGAAGGCCAAGGGCCTGCAGGCACGCCAGGTGCACAGGGTCGAGCCCCGACTGCGGTGAGTGTCGTTGCCTCATGCCAGTCCGCGGCGCTCACGCAACTGGTCAACCTGTGCCGACATGACGATGGCATCCTCCTTGCACGGCTGGCCATATTCATCAAGGGCTGGGTAGTAATTTCTTCGCTGAGCTACCGCATGGAACCCGTAGCGTTCGTAAAGGCGAATCGCACGACGGTTGCTCGGCCGCACCTCCAGCCATAAAAGATGCGCACCATGCATGACAGCAGCCAGCAGCACTGCATCAAGCAATTGCAGCCCCAAGCCCAGCCCCTGCCTGACTGGATCCACCGCAATGTTGAGGAGGTGCATCTCCTCGACCCCTGGCATGGCAACAAAATACCCGACAACGGGACCCTGTGGAGCCGCAAGCACCTGGACCACGTAGCGCGGATTGATCGAATCGGCGAAGTTGCCTCGACTCCAAGGAAAGTCATAGGCACGCGTTTCGATGCTCATGACGCCTTGCAGATCAGCCTCGGTCATATCGCGGAGCTCGACGTTGGGCCGTTGCGGCGATGGCTCGAGCCGGGCGTTCATGCGCGCGTGTCTCCTGCCTCGTTCACGTTGCCGCCTGCAATGCAGCTGCGCGCGCCTTCAAGCGTTCCTCGCTGGTCAGCGCCACCTTGTTGCGCACATAAATCGGCTGTGCTTGCGCAGCAGTTACGCTTTCACCGCGTGCATGCGCGGCACGCGCCAAGGCAGCAATTGCAGCGGCCTCAGGCGCAACCGTCAGTGCCGAGGCCAAAACATCATGCCACGCTGCAGGCAGCACAGCGCGAAGCGAAGCGCCGTGTTCGACCCAAGCGTTGCCGCACAAGGCAAGACCCGATCGCGGCACCTCGCCCAATTGTTCGATCCAGGCCTGCGCCAACGCCGGAGGCGCATCCGCCCGCGCCTCGGCTTGCAAGTGCACGTTGCCTGCGGGGCTTCGCAAAGCTAAGGCCCAATAGAGTTCACCCATGCGTGCATCATCAGCCGCAAGCACGAGGGGCGCGTCCGTGACCGCTGAAGCCGCCACTGCCAGCAGTGTATGAACCGGTACGACGGGTAGGCTGAGTCCAAATGCCAAGCCCTGAGCAGCGGCACACGCCGCCCGCAGGCCCGTGAACGCTCCGGGTCCCGCTCCAAATCCAATCAGCCCCAGGTCGTGAAGGCCGATCCCAGCCTCGGCCAGGACCTCTTGCACAAGCGGCAACAAACGCTGCGAAGCGCGCGCGCCACCTGGCTCGCGCCGCGCCACCACGCTCGCCGCATCGAGGTCAAGCGCCACGGACACCCACTCGGTGCTGCAGTCAAAAGCAAGGACGGGAATGGCTGGGTGCATGTGATCGGTGAAGACGCCCGGCAGGTGGCGGAGCATTGACGGTGTAACGGCTCGAGTTTAGCCTCGCAAGAGGCTGGCCCGAATCTACCCCAATGCAAAAGTCCCGCGCAGTCACGCAATTGCTGAAATCTTTCGGATCGAGCATGAGGCATCCAGACTCAACCGGCCAGCACCAGACGTTCGTGGACGCACCGAAGACGCCAGCGTCGTCCGGCGTGGCCCCTGGAAGATGCCCAAGCCAGATTGCATCAGACTTGCCTTAGCATGCTGCGCAGTCACCGAAGCATCACGAACGCCTACAGCCCATGAATCCGAGCCGCCGCAAATTTTGCTCCCGCGTGGCCTTAGCTCCGCTTGCAGCGGGCATTGCTTTCAACGTGCATGCGCAGGGCTGGGCCAGCAGACGCCTGCCGGGTTCCATCGCCTCGGCTTTGCATCAGGCTCGCATCCCCGAAACGTCTTGCAGCTTCATCATCCAGGATCTGGACGATACTCGGCCACAACTGTCCATTAACGCTGGGCAGGCAATGAATCCAGCCTCGGTACTGAAGCTTGTGCCCACCTTTGTGGCGCTCAACCTGCTCGGGCCGGCGTTTCGTTGGGAAACGCCCGTGTACGCCGTCGGGCCGCTCGAGGACGGCATCCTGTCCGGAGATCTAGCCTTTGTTGGAAGCGGCGACCCCCATCTGATGGCCGACAACCTTTGGAGCCTGGCCCAGCAGTTGCACGACCTCGGATTGCAAAAAATTGACGGTAACGTCCTCATCGACCGCAGCATTTACGGCCTGCCCCCGCATGACCCGGCTGTCTTTGATGACGACGCTCTGGCTCCATATAACGTCGGGCCCGACGCGTTCTTGCTGAATTTCGGTGCAATGCGCCTAGGCTTCGAGCCCGAGCCACAAACCGATTCAGTGGGCATTACCACGGAGCCGCCTCTTTCTGGCTTCACGGTAAGCCAGCGCCCCCAACTGACTGGCGGCGCCTGCGGTGCATGGAAGAACCGCCTCCAAGCCAGCTTCACCGATCCGCTCGCACCGGTCTTCGGCGGGCAATACGCCGCCTCCTGCAGCGACCAGACTTGGAACATCGCAGCGCCCATGTCGGCCGATCGCTTCGCGCAGGCCATCCTGGCTGCGGTTTTTGCACAAGTCGGCATCCAGTGGAACGGCCAGGTTGTATCGGGCCGCCTTCCATCGACGGCCACGCTGCTGACGCGTTGGAAATCCGAACCGCTGGCCGTGATCGTGCGCGACATCAACAAATACAGCAACAATGTGATGGCGCAACAAGTGTTCCTGCAACTTGCGGTGCAGACGCTTGGAATGCCCGCTGATTTCAGCAAAGCCGCGCAGGCCACCACGCAGTGGCTAGACACGCACCAGCTCGCGATGCCTGACCTGGTTCTCGACAACGGCTGCGGCCTGTCGCGCATCGCGCGCATTTCCGCAAGCGACATCAACCGCCTGCTGCGCGCCGCATGGACCAGTCCAGTGATGCCTGAATTCGTGTCCTCGCTGCCCCTGGCGGGCGAGGATGGCACGCTGAAGCGCCGATTCGCTGAGAGTCCCGAAACCGGGCTGATCCACGCCAAGACCGGTAGCTTGCGCAATGTCCTGAGCATTGCAGGCTACGTTCAAACCCCTGCAGGCAAGCGCCTGACCGTGACGGCGCTGATCAATGACCCACGAGCCGCCGGCGGTTGGGGCGCCATTGAAGCGCTGCTGGACGAGGCGCTGCACAGCACCTGACCCTCCTTCGAGCCAACCGGGCACTTCGGGGCCAGGGAGGACGTCAACACATCGGGCGAAAGGTCACGCACCTCTGCTCCATAATCGTCCAATTTCTGGTGGTCTCCGCCACCGACATCATGAAAGCGCCGTGGCGCAACGGCCAATTGAACCCATGCTCGCGCAATCCCCTTCTAGCCCGGCCCACCGCGAAGTGTCACCGAGGCGAAGCCGTCCGAGAAGAAGGGGGTCAAGAGGGCAGTTCCCACTTGTTGGCTCTCTATGCGCTGGATAAATAACCGCAGGCAGCCCGAGGCGCGCCGAGCGGAAAAAACGCGTTGCCACGGGGAAATGGCGCCCGCAATCGGTTGCTACCTAAAATCGTTGCAACCCAGCCCGCGATGCTGGATGACAACGAGGAGACTGCGATGCGCATCCTGATCGCCGAAGACGACCAGGTTCTAGCCGACGGGCTGACCCGCTCGCTGCGTGCAAGCCACTACGCCGTGGACCAGGTTGGCGACGGCGCTTCAGCTGACAGCGCCTTGCAAACCAGCGAGTTTGACCTATTAATCCTTGATCTTGGGCTACCACGTCTGCCAGGCTTCGAGGTGCTTCGGCGCCTGCGCAGCCGCGGCAACACTCTGCCTGTGCTGATCCTCACTGCAGCGGACAATGTGGAAGACAAAGTCCGTGGCCTGGACCTAGGTGCAGACGACTACATGGCCAAACCGTTCGATCTGGCCGAATTGGAGGCACGTGTGCGGGCGCTCACCCGACGCGGGATGGGTGGCGCCAGCTCCGTCATCCGCCATGGCCCGTTGAGCGTGGACCTTCCCGGACGCGTGGTGATGCTCGACGATAAAGTCGTGGATCTTTCGGCGCGCGAACTCGCGCTGCTCGAGGTGCTGCTACAACGAGTCGGCCGACTGGTCAGCAAGGATCAACTTGTGGATCATCTCTGCGTATGGGGGGAGGAGGTCAGCACCAATGCCATTGAGGTGTACATCCACCGCCTGCGCAAGAAGATCGAGGTTGGTCCAGTGCACATCGCGACGGTACGGGGTCTGGGCTATTGCCTGGAAAAAGTCCCCGGCCAGCCGCAGCAAGCTGCATGAGTCCGCTTCTTTGCGCACCCCAACCCGCGCGCGTTGCCGTGTCGCATCTTGTCTGATGCTCCCCACTTACCAACCGAGCCGAATCAACGGATCGGGGAAGACGACATAAATCGGGTCGGCATCGAAGCTGCATCGTCGGCGCAGGCTGCGACGCCTGCGCCCAGGCGACGCCAGCGCTCGTTGTTTGGCGAAATCCTCGACTGGATGCTGGTCCCGCTCCTGCTCGTGTGGCCACTGTCCATCGGCATCACCTATCTCGTGGCGCAAGCCATCGCCACCCAACCCTTTGACCAAGGCCTGGAGCGACGCACCGACATTTTGGCGGAGCTAGCCCAGCGTAGCCCTGACTCTGCCTTACCGCTTCTTGGCCAGGCGCACACCGATGCGTTGACGGGAGGGGACACGGTCCTGATGCAGCTGCGTGCGCCTTCGGGTCGAGTGCTGGGCGGTGACCCGGCCCTTCCACTGCCCCCGGACGCAACCTCGCCTTGGAGCGACGGACTGCATCTGCGCGACGCAACAGTGGGAGGCAAAAAACTGCGCATCGCTTGGCGCTGGGTCCCCGCCAGGACGCAAACAGGCACTGGCCAAGCGGCGCAACCGACGACATCGCCAATCGGGTCGACGCCTCCGCGCGCGCTGCACAGCATTCATGCGGCCGTTGGCAAGCGGCCCGGATTGCTCTTGGTCCAAGTCGCCGAAGGGCTGGCGAGCCGCACCGCTCTTGCGCGCAATATCGTGCGGGGCGTCATCCTGCCGCAATTTGTCATTGTGCCCATCTCCATCCTGCTTGTGTGGTTCGGGTTAGGCCAAGGCATTGTGCCGCTCAATGAGCTGCAGGCACGCATCCGCCGGCGAAGACCAGACGATCTAAGCCCCATCGATCAACGTGAGGCGCCGGAGGAGATTGCACCCCTCGTGGATTCGATCAATGGTCTCCTGGGACGCCTCGAGCAATCGATTCAGACCCAGAAGCGTTTTATCGCCGATGCCGCTCACCAACTCAAGACTCCGCTTGCCGGACTACGCATGCAGGCCGAACTTGCAGCACGCCAGACGGACACACATGAGCTGCGGGCAAGTCTCCGACAGATCGGCCTTTCGGTCGTACGCACCACGCGTCTCGTCAACCAACTCTTGGCCTTGGCACGTGCCGAGAACCAAGGTGTCGCCTCGCATGGCGCCTCCACCACGTTGGATCTGCGCAAACCGGTGCGCGACGCAGTGCAGGAACTCGCACCGATGGCCTTGGATAAAGGGCTTGACCTGGAATTTGAGGAGCCGCCGGAGCCACTTTGGGTGCGCGGACACGCCCTTCTCCTGCATGAGTTGACCAAAAATCTTCTGGATAACGCCATCGCCTATACGCCGCCAGGTGGCAGTGTGGCCGTTCGTCTGCAGACCGATCGGACCAATTGGCAATCTACACTGAGTGTCGAAGACACCGGCGTGGGCATCGCCGCTTCTGAGCGCGAACTGGTTTTCCGGCCGTTTTATCGCGTGCTGGGGACCGGACACGACGGTAGCGGGCTGGGACTGTCCATCGTCCAGGAAATTGCCCGACAGCATGGGGCCACGGTGGAGTTGGCGGACAACCCGGCATGCGGCACCGGCAACACGCCTGGACTCGTCGCACGCGTTCAGCTTGCAGAGGCTGAACCCCCAAACTGAGGCTTGCAAGCCAGGCGAGGCGGGCGTTTCGGAACGGCGCTGCAGCTCAAGATCCCGTCTCTCAGTCACTCCCCTTGCCACACCGGATCAAGAGTCATAGCCCTTGCTCAACCTGCAGAGGACTCAACACCGCAACGCTGAAAGCCAGCCAGACGGCGACTCGGGCTCGCCAAGCCTCAACCCGCCGCCTTGCGCTGCGGCGCCTTCCGCGACACGGTCTTGCGCGCTGCGCTCTTGGCAGCCGGCGCACCTGACTTCGCAGCGGCTCCCGGGCGCGGGGCAAACTCGAAACCCACCTTTCCGTCAGGTTGACGTACGAGATAGGCCTTGAATTTGCGCTTGGTTCGCGCCGAGACAAAACCGTCGAGCAAATCGGTGCGGCCCTCGGCCAGCAGCTTGCGCAATTGCATGGCATCAATGGGCTGCTGCAAGATGATCTTGCCGGTGCGAAAGTCGCAGGTGGGGTTTGGGCCCACGCTGTGTTCGCACACATAGACGCTGCCGCCGTCGTACACGGCGCCACTGCACTTGGGACAGACACCGAGCGGCTCCTGACCAGTAAAATCCGGGGCCTCTGCACCCTCGCCACTGGTGGGCTGGCCGAAGTCGAACTCCAATTTCCATTGGCCCTGAGCCGCCTCGCTGCCTTCACGGACAAGTCGAAGCTCGGCCGAGAATGGACGTCCCATCTTGCTGCGAAATCCGGTCAGCGGCCCAATATGCTTGTCACGCAGCAGCTGTTCCACTTCGGTTCGCTCGAAACTCCTGCCGCCGGGATGCTTGCCGATCGAAAAATCGCATTGCGTACAGGCGTAGCGATGGTAATTTTCCTTTACGACACCGCCGCAATTCGGACATGGCGTATCAAGCGTGGCATAGTCCCCGGGGACGCTATCGCGGTTGAATTCCTTTGCGCGCTTGACAATGGCCTCTGTCATGGCCGCAATCTCGTGCATGAAAGCGTCGCGCTCCATCTGCCCACGTTCCATCTGGGCCAGCTTGTGCTCCCACTCCCCCGTCAACTCAGGCTTGGTGAGTTCTTCCACGCCCAAGCCGCGCAATAGAGTCATGAGCTGAAAGGCCTTCGCCGTAGGAACCAGTTCGCGACCTTCGCGCAGCATGTACTGTTCGGCCAGCAGCCCTTCGATAATGCTTGAACGGGTGGCTGGAGTGCCAAGACCCTTGCCGGCCATCGCCTCGGCATAGTCTTCGTCGTCGACCATCTTGCCGGCGTTTTCCATCGCACTCAGCAGTGTCGCTTCGGTATAGCGTGCTGGCGGCTTGGTCTTGTTTTCCAACAGATCAACGCTCTCGGCCAAGACCGCCTCTTGAGGCTGAACCAACGGAAGATTGGCGTCGTCGCCCTGCTGGGCTCGACCGTAGATTTCCAGCCAACCGGGAACAACGAGGATGCGCCCCTCGGTACGGAACTGGTGAGTGTCAATACGGCTCAAGCGGGTGGTGACGAGAAATTCAGCCGCCGGGTAGAACACTGCCAGGAAGCGGCGTGCCACCATGTCGTACAACTTGGCTTCGGCCTCACTGAGCGCCTTGGGCACGTGGTTGGTTGGAATGATCGCGAAATGGTCCGAAACCTTCGCGTTGTCAAAGACCCGCTTGGTGGGTTTCACGTAACCGCGCTCCAGAGCGGTTTGGGCGTAACCAGCCAACGGCGCCGCTGCGCCTTCACCCTGCCCCAACACATTGAGAGTGTCGCGTGCCACGGCCACGTAGTCTTCAGGTAAATGCCGCGAATCGGTACGCGGATAGGTCAGTGCCTTGTGCTTCTCGTATAGCGATTGTGCTAACGCCAGCGTCATCTTTGCTGAGAAACCGAAGCGCGAGTTGGCCTCGCGCTGCAGGGTGGTGAGATCAAACAGGGCGGGAGAGATCTGTGTCGCAGGTTTCGACTCATCATGCACCGTGGCTGTCTTGCCCGCACATGCGGCCACAATGGCTTCGGCTTGCGCGCGATCCCAGATTCGGTCTGCCCGTCGATCAGCATCATTGACATCTTTTTTGAACGCTGGATCGAACCACTTACCCACGTAGCCGCCGGCATCCGCGCGGAACTGTGCCTGCACCTCAAAATACGGCCGCGCAATATGACGACGGATCTGCTCCTCGCGCGCCACCACCACCGACAACGTCGGCGTCTGCACCCGACCCACCGGGGTTAGGAAAAAACCTCCGTCACGCGAGTTGAAGGCGGTCATGGCACGAGTGCCGTTGATCCCAACCAACCAATCGGCCTCGCTGCGACAGCGGGCTGCCGCTGCAAGGGGCTGCATCTCGGCATCACTGCGCAGATGGGCAAAGCCGTCGCGAATGGCCTGCGGTGTCATCGACTGCAACCACAGCCGCTGCACCGGCTGCTTGGCGCTGGCGTATTGCTGGATCAGGCGGAAAATCAGCTCACCCTCTCGCCCTGCGTCGCAGGCGTTGACAACGGAAGTGACGTCCTTGCGCTTCAGCAGCTTGGCAATGGCCGAAAGACGCGATCGGGTCTTCTCGATGGGTTTGAGGTCAAAGTGCGTTGGAACCACAGGCAAATGGGCAAAGCTCCATTTGCCACGCTTGACCTCAAAGGCGTCGGGTGCGCCAATTTCTACCAAGTGTCCCACGGCGGAGGTGACAAGGTAGGAATCACTTTCGAAATGCTCGTCGTGCTTCTCGAACTTACCTGCTGTGGGCGTGAGCGCACGCACGATGTCCTGCGCGACACTGGGCTTCTCAGCGATGATTAAAGTCTTGCTCATGGATGGCTATATGGCTTTTCTTAGAGAAATTTGGCGACGCCAGAAACGTCTTCGGGAAACATCTCACCAGCTTCAGCCTTCTTCACGTGGCCATCGTGGCCAATCACGATGGTGACAGGAAGACTGGATGGCTTGGGCAACGCACGGGAACGCTTGGCCGACAGCACGGCTACGGGAGAACTCATGCCATGCTTTCCAATATAGGGCGCCGCCCCGGAGCTCTCTTGATCAACAGACGACCTCAGAATGACGAGAACCTGCCCGCGGTGTTTTCTGTAAAGCTCCCGCAGATGGGGCATGTGGCGTACACAAACCGGGCACCGCGTGGCCCCATATTTCAGATTCAACTGCTCGCCTTGAACGGCCCGCGCACGCAGCTCCCCACCATTCATGAGCGCAATGCTGGGCGGCAACGCCAATGCGCTGCGCACGCTCGTCAGCGCAGCCGAGTGCTGGTGCGTGGGCCACACGATCGTGACCTCTTGCGGCATCGATTGCCCCCACGCAACGGGGGCAGCCATGGCGGCCACGATCCCTGCGACAAAAGCTTTGAAATGGGTGCGCCGCTGCTCGCGCATGGCGGGTCTCCTTACAATTCCTTCGCTCAGAATATCCTCTTTGACCGTGCATGGCGTGTTCTATTGCCGCCCCGAACAGGGACGGGCGTGAAAGTTTTCCGCGCGCGGCGCCAAACTGGATGACGAACGCGCTTCTCTTTTTCTACTTTAACCAGTTTCCGCCAAGCTTTGAAACCCGAGCCAACAACACCCCTGCCAAAGGTCAGGCGCGCCGAATCAAATGGCGCGCGCTTGACGCCGCGTCGAACGGAGGTGCGAACATCCCAGGTGCACGGCAAGGGGGTGTTCGCTTGCGTCGCCATCCCAGCCGGCAATCGCGTCCTGGAATACCGCGGCGAGTGCATCTCCTGGGACGAGGCTCAGCGCCGCCACCCGCACGACCCTTTGCAGCCCACGCATACGTTTTACTTTTCACTTGATGACAGCCGCGTGATTGACGCGAACGTACGCGGCAATAGCGCACGATGGGTTAACCATGCATGCGAACCCAACTGCGAAGCACGCCAGCATGGCGAACGGGTATTTATTTACGCACTGCGCGATATCTCCGCAGGCGAGGAGCTCTTCTACGACTATCGCTTGAGCCTGGACGCGCGCTACACGGCCAAGGTCAAGCGCGAATACGCGTGCCATTGCGGCGCACCGGGCTGTCGAGGCACCATGCTTGCTCCCAAACGCTGACGTCCATGCGCTGCGGCTCTTTTCACTCCATCGACGCACAGAAGGCGCAGACCCTTGAGGACCAACTCGCCGCGCAGGGCCTCGGCTGCAACGTGCG
This sequence comes from Pseudomonadota bacterium, assembly GCA_021807445.1. GTDB lineage: Bacteria > Pseudomonadota > Gammaproteobacteria > Burkholderiales > Burkholderiaceae_C > Thiomonas_A. Next base: position 24,253 of record JAKBCY010000005.1, on the reverse strand, counting down.
TTGGATCGAGCAGACGACGTCGACCAATGCCGACCTGCTGCGGCACGTGCGCGCAGGCGGCAGTGCCTTGGGCCCGCAGCTTCTGGTTGCCGGCCACCAGACCGCGGGGCGGGGGCGCCAGGCGAGAGTCTGGCAGGATGCAGGCAACTGCTTGCTGACCTCGCTGGCTTGGCCCTTCGCTCGCGGTGCGGCCATTGGCGGGCTTAGTGTGGCTGTGGGTGTCTGGCTCACGCAAAGCCTGCATGGCTTGGGGGCCCGCGCGGCGCGCCTGAAATGGCCCAATGACGTCCTCCTCGATGGGCGAAAACTTGCCGGGGTTCTCGTGGAATTGGCAGAGACACCCGAGGCTCGCTGGGCCGTGATCGGTATCGGCCTGAACCTGCGCGCGCAGCCCGACATGCCATACGCCACGGGCCTGGATGCCATCGGGATCGACTCGCCAGATCGCTGGGACGTCTTGCACAAGCTTGCCCCGGCTCTGCTTGCCGGTCTTCCCATCTATGCTCAATCGGGTTTGCCTCCCTGGGTCGAGGCCTGGAATCGTCTGCACGCGTGGGCTGGCCAGGCCGTGGCCGTTCTTGACCAAGGGGAAACACGTCATACAGGGATCGCGCTGGGCGTGGATGAATCCGGGTGCCTGCTACTGCAATCACCCCAAGGTTTGCGCCGAGTATCCAGCGGCGATGTGTCCCTGCGTCTGGTTTGACGCAGCGACTCGTTAGCATCACCCTGAATCCAGTTGCTCGCCTCGAACGAACTGCCATGCTGCGCACCATCGTCTTGCTTCTGATTCTGGCCAACCTGGGGTTTTTTGCCTGGTCGCACGGATACCTGCGCAATGCAGGTCTGGGTCCAGCGACTGTGGGCGAACCACAGCGCCTGCGGCAGCAAATCCATCCGGAACGGCTGAGCGTTGCTGCGACCACCGTCATGCCCGACGCCGTGCCTGCATCGGCACCAAGTCATCCTGTGCCCGCGGCTTCAATCCCTGTGGCCTTGGTGTCCAAGCAAAGCCCCGCTGCATCCCCCGATAGCTCGGCGCCAGCGGCTGAAGCTTCGAGCTCGGGGGGCGCGAAAAACTCGGTGTGCTTACAGCTCGGACCCTACCTGACGGCGAGCTCCGCCGTCGGTGCGGCTTTGCGCTCGGCAGGATTCGCTCCGGTTGAAAGGCAAAGGCCGCTTCCACCTCAATGGATGGTCTTGATGGGGCCCTATCCAGATACCGACACGCTGAAGCGCAAGCTCGGAGAGCTTCAACATCTGGGGCTCAAGGACGGCAGCTACGCTGCGATACACGACCGGCCGCGCTACATGCCGGGCGTCTCCCTAGGCGTGCTGAGCAGCGAGGCGGCCGCGCACGCCCAGCTCGCCATGGTCCAGTCCAAGGGCGTGAGCAGCGCCCATGTGGTGCAACGCAATCTGGGCATGCAGGCGACGACGTGGGTCCTCGCTGGTCTGACAAAGAAACAGGCTGCGAATCTCCACAAACTCGGCGAAGGCGCGCTGAAAGGAAAGGCACCGGAAGCTTGCCCTAGCCGATGACCGCTAGGCCCCGGTCGCAGGCGAGACCCGCCCAGTTCGACTGCATCGAAGGCTCGCACTCGGCTGCGCCTGGATTGCGACTTCCACGATGCCAGCTTGGCGCTCTGCCGACGCGACCGCGGATATCTATGCCGGCCTGAAGGTCGTGGTTTTTCAAGCAACCAGGTGCCTCAGCATGAAACGCCGGCGCGGATTGGAAGACCATGAAGTATGGGCAACCGGGGCTCGGCATGACCCGCAACACTGCGCCGTGCAAGGGCCGGTCCCGCGCCTACACCGTGCTTAGCCCTTAGGGCTGCGCCAGCCAGCGTCGCGCGAGCTGAACCCAGTAGCTGGCCCCCAGGGGGATGATGTCATCGTTGAAGTCGTAACTCGCGTTGTGAAGAGTGCAGGGGCCGGCGCCATGGCCGGCGCTGCGATGGTCGCCCCCTCCGTTACCGATGATGAGATAGGCCCCCGGACGGGCCTGCAGCATGTATGCAAAGTCTTCAGCCCCCATTGATGGTTCGAACCGGTGCACGGCGTCCTGACCCACGAGTTCAACCATCACGGTGCGCGCGAATTCGGTCTCGGAGCCGTGATTGATCGTCGGCGGGTAGTTGCGCTCAAACTTGAAATCACATTGCACACCGAAGGCAGCAGCGATGTGCGTCGCGACCTCGTGCATGCGCGACTCGATCATGTCCAGCACCTCGTTGGTAAACGTGCGCACCGTTCCCTGGACTTCGGCCGTGTCCGGCACGACATTCGTGGCCTCGCCAGCATGAATCATGGTGACGGAAATGACGGCTGCGTCTTGAGGGTTCTTGTTGCGCGTGAGGATTGTCTGAAAGGCCTGCACCATTTGGCACGCCACGGGCACCGGGTCCAGCCCAAGGTGTGGCATGGCAGCGTGTGAGCCCTTACCACGCACGACGATGTGAAACTCATTGCTTGAGGCCATGACTGGACCGGCACGCACCGCCATGTGCCCGGCGGGTATGCCTGGCCAGTTGTGCATCCCGAAGACCGCATCCACGGGGAATCGGTCGAAGAGGCCATCCTTGATCATCTCGCGCGCGCCCCCGCCGCCCTCCTCCGCTGGCTGGAAAATGCAGACCACTCGCCCAGCGAAGTCACGGTGTCGGCTCAGGTGATGCGCGGCCGCCAGAAGCATGGCCGTGTGCCCATCGTGGCCGCAGGCGTGCATCTTGCCTTGGTAAGTGCTCGCGTGGGGAAACGTGTTTTTTTCCGTGACGGGCAGCGCATCGATATCCGCACGCAATCCAATCGAACGACCATTGTTCAAACTACCGTCGATCACAACCACGACGCCCGTGCCGCCCAGACCACGGTGCACCTGCAGGCCCCACTCGGCGAGAAGCGCGGCAATGGTGTCGCTCGTGCGCTTTTCCTCAAAGCATAGCTCTGGGTGCGCGTGGAAATCACGCCGGATATCGCGAAAGCGTGGTGCTTCAGCGACGATGGAGTCGATGATCTGCATGGATCTCTCCCGTCAATGTTTCAAGAATGCCTGGTGCATTTTCTCCCAAACACCGGCTCGGTCGCCCAAGGCGCCGATCGGCTGCATGAGCACGTCCTACACTTAGGCCTTTTTACGCCGATCGCCACACCACACTGCCGTCATGGCTGACCCTGCCCCGACACAACCTGCTTCACGAACAGTCCGCGGCGCGTGCCCACACGACTGTCCTGATACCTGTGCCCTCCTGGTCACGGTAGACCAAGGCGTGGCCACCGCTGTGCGTGGGGATCCCCATCACCCCACGACGCACGGCGCCCTTTGCGCCAAGGTGGCTCGGTACACCGAGCGAACCTATGATCCGCAGCGGCTGCTGCATCCGCTCAAGCGTGTCGGCGCAAAGGGCAGCGGGTGCTTCATACAGGTGGGCTGGGAGGAAGCGCTCGATGACATCGCCTCAAGGCTTCGTGCCATTGCGGACCGCGACCCGGAAGGTGTGCTTCCCTACAGCTACGCCGGAACCATGGGCCTGGTGCAAGGTGAGGCCATGGCCGCGCGTTTTTTTCACAAGCTTGGCGCAAGCCGACTCAATCGCACGATCTGCTCCGCCGCCGGAGGGGCCGGGATCGACGCTGTCCTTGGCGGCAAGGTTGGAATGGATGTGGAGCAATTCGCGCACAGCCGGCTGATCCTGATTTGGGGTAGCAACAGCATCACCAGCAACCTACATTTCTGGACCTATGCACAGCGCGCCAAACGCGCCGGGGCCAAACTTGTGTGCATCGACCCCTGGCGCAATGAGACCGCTGACAAATGCCACGAACACATTCAGCTGCGGCCAGGCACTGATGCTGCGCTGGCGTATGCACTGATGCACGAACTGATCAGCCATGACTGGCTTGATCAGAATTACATCGACCACTACACCTTGGGCTTTGAAGCCCTGCGTGAGCGCGCACAACAGTGGACGCCCGAGCGTGCTGCTGCAGTGTGCGGCGTTCCGGTTGAGCAGATTCGGCAACTGGCCGTTGATTACGGCACACTGAGACCTGCTGCCATTCGCGTGAATTACGGGCTGCAGCGCGTGCGCGGTGGTGGCAATGCGGTGCGCGCCATAGCCAGCTTGCCAGCCCTCATAGGCGCTTGGCGTGATCCGGCCGGGGGTCTCCTGCTGTCAAGCTCTAGCCACTTTGCAGTCGACTCCAGCGCGCTTGAGCGCCCCGACCTGCTCGCTGGACGTTCCCCGCGCACGATTAACATGACCACCATCGGCAATGATCTTCAGCGCTCAACCAGCCCTGCGTTCGGCCCACGTATCGAAGCCATCATCGTCTACAACTCCAATCCGATGGCGGTCGCGCCCGACGGTGAAGCGGTGCGCAAGGGTTTTGCTCGCGAAGACCTGTTCACTGTGGTGCTGGAGCATTTCCAAACCGATACCGCTGACCAAGCCGACTACGTACTGCCGGCGACCACACAGCTTGAACATCTTGATGTGCACAAAGCCTACGGCCACCGGTACTGGTTGGCAAATAACCAGGCCATTGAGCCGCTAGGCGAGGCCAAGCCCAACAGCCAGATATTCCGTGAGCTTGCCCGCCGTATGGGATTCACCGAGGCGTGCTTTGCGGAAACGGACGAACAGATTGCAGCGCATGCCATTAAGGCAGACCCCCGCAATGGAACCATTACATTCAAGGCCTTGCGTGAACAGGGGTGGTTGAAGCTCACGGTGCCCGACGCCCCGTTCGCGCAAGGCGCCTTTCCGACTCCCTCCGGAAAATGCGAGTTTTGGTCTGAACGCGAGGCGGCCGCCGGGCGCGACCCGCTACCGGAGGTGTTGCTTCCCTACGAATCAGAGGCGAGTGCCCCGCAACTCGCAGCGCGATACCCACTGGCCTTGATCTCGCCACCTGCGCGCAATTTTCTCAACTCCACGTTTGTCAACGTGCCTTCACTACAAGCCAGCGAAGGCGAGCCGCTCATGCTGCTGCACCCGCAGGACGCCGCATTGCGCGACATTGCGGACGGGCAGCTGGCGCGCGCGTTCAACGACCGCGGCAGCTACGCCTGCCGAGTGGAAGTCAGCACGCGCACACGACCCGGGCAAGTGGTGGCCTTCGGCATTTGGTGGCGCAAGCTCTCCCCCGGCGCCGTCAACGTCAATGCACTGACCCACCAGCGCCTGACCGATCTCGGTGCCGGACCATGCTTCTACGATTGCCTCATCGAGGTGTCCTAAGCCGTTCCGGCGGCCGACCTCGGTGCATCCGCAGCGTGCAATGCCGCCGCACTGCACGCTGCATTTGTGACGTGCACGTGTCACGAAATTGGCTCGGGTTGATCGGGATCGTGGCGCGATCTGGTGCGCTAAACGATCCTGCCGGAACGGCCCTCCGCCAATCTCACAGCGCTAGACGCCGGCCCTTCGCAACGATGCGAGAAACGTCTTGGCATCCTCGAACCCGACGACGCGGCCGACCTCCTTGCCACCGCGGAAGAAGATGATCCCGGGCGGGCCAAACAGATCGAAGCGTTTGAGCAGCGCCTTGTCATCCGCATTGTTCGCAGTCACGTCAGCCTGAAGCAGGGTTACGTTCTGGAGCTTTTGCATCACGGCAGGATCCGCGAATGTGAAATGTTCCATTTCTTTGCACGAGACGCACCAGTCAGCGTAAAAATCAAGCATGACCGGCCTGCTGCTCTGCGCAACGATGCGATCGAGATCTGTGACCGTTTTGACGCGAGGGAATTGCAGTGCCGTGACTTGTGCGGCCGCTGCGCTGCCGCGCTCGAGGCCCCCCAGCGGCTGCAGGATATCGCGGCTTCCTTCGGCCAGTCCCGCAACAAGTACTGCACCAAGCAGTGCCAGAACGACGCCGAACCCCTTGAAGAGTCGCGCCCAGCCCGAGGCGTCATCTGGTAGGCGATCAAATGCGCGTAGAAACGTCGCGCTGACAATGAGCAGCGCTGCCCATGCCAGCATAAGCAGCCAAGAGGGCAATACCGGGGTAATCATGTATAAGGCCGTTGCGATGAGCAGCACGCCAAAAAAGCTCTTCACGCCGTCCATCCACCGGCCTGCCTTGGGCAATAGCGTGCCGGCGCCCAGGCCCACGATGAGCAGCGGCACACTCATGCCGGCAGCAAGTGAAAATAACGCGATACCCCCGATGAAGGCGTTTCCAGTCTGGCTGATGTACAGCAAAGCACCCGCCAGTGGAGCCGCTACGCACGGCCCAACAATCAGTGCGGACAGGCCGCCCATGATGAACACCCCGGCGAAATGCCCGCCTTGAAGCCTGCCCGAGGTGTTGGACAGCTTGCTCTGCAGTCTGCTTGGTACCTGCAGCTCATAGAACCCGAACATGGACAGCGACAGGAGCACCAACAGCGCGGCGAATGCCGACAGCACCTTTGGATTCTGCAGTGAAGCTGCCAGCCCCTGCCCAAGCAAGCCAGCTGCAATGCCGAATGCCGTATAGACCAAGGCCATACCCAGCGAATACACCACCGCCAGCCCGAACCCGCGCCCGCGCGACACCCTCTCTCCTTGGCCGACAATGATGCTCGACAGAATCGGAATCATCGGCAGCACACAAGGCGTAAAGGCCAGCAGCAGCCCAAAGAGCAGAAACATGGGAACGATCGAAAGCAGCCTTCCCGTGGCCAACGCTGCGCCAATACGTGACGTCTGGCCGGTGCTCACCTGGTTTGCCTGTGCGGCCGTCACTGTACTCGGTGAGCTTGGCCCTGAACCCGCGGAGGCCACCGCGATGCCGCTCTGGGCAGTGTTCGTTGGCGAGGAAGCAGTGCCCGCTGAGCCGAGCAGTCCGCGCAGGAAACTGCCTCCACCCTTTGTCGCCGTCGTCTGGCCGGCATCGCCCTCGATGCTCGCAGTGCCACTGCCGCCAAAACCCTTCAGGCTGGCGTCGACAGTCTTGTCGATCGGCGGATAGCATAGGCCCTGGTCCGAGCAGCCTTGGTAGGTCACCTTCAACTTGAAGGCGCCCGGTGCGGCGTCCACTGGCAGCGGAATCACGACCTGCGTGCGGTAGTGCGCCACCTCATGACCGAGATTCTTGTCGAACTTCTTGTGCGCGGGCGGAAACGCCGGCTTGCCCAGAACCGCACCAGGAGTTTGCGCATCAAAATGAAAGCGCTCCTGATAGAGGTAATAGCCCTTGGCGATATCGAAGGTCAGCAAAAGTACCTTCGGGCCTTGGACGGCAGCAGCAAAATGAAAGGCTTGATCCGGCGGCAAGAAATTACCTTCCTGCGCGCGCGCGACGGGCAACAGACCGAGTTGCAAAACAAAAAGCAGGCCAAAAACGCCTGCGAACACGCCGCGCAGCGTGGATTGCGAGCGCTTGGGCGACCCAAGTGGAGCGCGCTGCGCGGCAATTGGAATGGACCTCATCGATTCGTCTCCTGGCGGACCGGCAGTGACCCAAGGGCAATCCACGGGCCCGGCGGCATGCAAGCCACCGCAATCCTCTTTCGAAATATAAGCCACGAATGATATGCCAGCCTGACGTAAGCCCATTCCATGGAATTCGGGCGCATCGACTGCACGTCTGACGCGCATGGAAAGTCCACCCACGACCTGCGCGCTGCGTCCCCCATTACGCCGCATATCGCCTGTGCGTCAACTGACGAGCGAGGAACCACCCCCCCAGCAAGTAAGCCAGAAGGACGCTCAGATGCAACATGGCATGGGCATCCCAGCGGCCTAAAAACAGCGGGCGCACCAGTTGGACTGCCGCCTGCAGCGGCAACACCTCGGCCAGTCTTTGCAACCAAGGAGGCATTGCCGATAGGGGGAAAAAGATGCCAGACAAGAAACTCATCGGTGTCAGCACGAGGGTGAAATAGTAGGTAAAAAAATCATAGGACTTCGCCAAGGCGTTGACGATCAAACCAAGCGCGGAGAACAGCATGCCCACCAAGGCCAGCACCGGCAACACCAAAAGCAGCGTGGGGTGGCGGCTGATGCCAAGGATCGCGACAACCAGCACAAGGGCCAACCCGCTCATCAGTGCCTTGGTTGACGCCCACAGGAGCTCGCCGAGCAAAACGTCGTCCAGCGCCGTGGGCGTTAGCAAAATCGCATCCCAAGTCTTCTGCACATGCATGCGCGAAAAGGCCGAGTACAGGGACTCAAAGCTCGCTGAGTTCATGACGCTCATGCTGACCGTGCCAGACGCAAGGAAAAGAATGTAAGGCACACCGCCAACCGTTCCGACCAGCGAACCGACACCCCAGCCAAAGGCCGCCAAGGTCAGCAAGGGCTCGGCGATATTGCCGATCAAGCTCGGCAGCGCAAGTTTGCGCCAAACGAGCGCGTTGCGTCGCCATACGGGGAGAAATCGCCAACCTGGGTACAACGGACTTGCACTCCGCACAGCGGCTTGTCCCGCAGCGCGCTCGGATCTCAGAAATGGATGCATGAGGGGATGCAGAATATGGCCGGCACGGACAGAATCCGAGCCTTAATCACGCAGTTGCCGGCCGGTGAGTTTGAGGAACACATCTTCGAGATTGGCCGAGCGGTGGAGGATGCGCAATCCGTTCGCCAATGGCTGCATCGCAGCGACCAATGGCGCGCCGTCTCCCGCATAGGCAAACAAGGTGTCACCGCTGCGTTCCACGCGCGCCGCATGGCCTGCCGCTAGCGCCTGTGCTTCATCCACGCGCGCGCCATACATCTCGACCACATCGGGTTCGACGTGCCGCGCGATGAGCTCGAATGGCGCACCTTCGTCCAATCCGCGACCATGGTCCATGACCAGAACACGTTGGCAAAGACGCTCGGCCTCTTCCATGAAGTGCGTCGTAAGCAGGATGGACTTCCCAGCGGCCAGGAGGGACTTGAGACGATCCCAGATGAGGTGGCGCGCCTGCGGATCCAACCCGGTCGTTGGTTCGTCCAGAAAAACAATGTCCGGCTCGTTGATCAGCGCCCGCGCCAAGCTCAGGCGCCGCTTCATGCCGCCCGACAACTCTCCAATCCGCGCATGCGCCTTGCCTTGCAGGGCTGCAAATTCCAGCAACCCGGCGATGCGCGGCCGTGTCTGTGCATCGCGCAGCCCAAAATAGCGGCCGTAGATCAACAGATTCTCTTCAACAGTGAAATCCGGGTCGAGGCTGTCGAACTGGGTCACGACGCCAACCCGCATGCGCGCCAGCCGGGCATCCTGGGGCACCGCGCGCCCCATGAGCTCAATGCGGCCGGCATCAGGCTGCGCCAAACCGAGGCATAAGCGTATTGTGGTGGTCTTACCGGCCCCGTTTGGGCCAATGATTCCAAAACACTCCCCGGGCCGAATCGTGAAGCTCAGGTCGCGCACGACATCGTCGCCGGCGTATCGCTTGCGCAGGCCGCGCACGTCCAGCAGGACTTTATCCTGTAAGGGTCGTTCAAGCGCGGATGTTGGCATCGGGTATGCGGGCGTGTCGCAAATCCGCGGCTAGTCGCCGCTTACGCTCCACGCCGCCGCAAAAGCAAAACCCGGCGCCAGCCTTTCGTTCTGGCCTGCGCCGGGCAATCTGCGTCGAGCGTTAGGGTGGGGTAGGGAATCCGTCCGCCTTACTCGGCAGCCTTTCCTTCCGCCGGCGCCGTTTCGTCTGGACGATCAACCAGTTCAACCAACGCCATGGGGGCGTTGTCGCCCACTCGATAGCCAAACTTGAGAATGCGGGTGTACCCGCCCGGGCGCGTCTTGTAGCGCTCACCCAGCTCGCCAAACAGCTTGACCACGGAATCGCGATCACGCAGTCGATCGAATGCCAGACGGCGGTTGGCCAGCGAGGGCTTTTTGCCCAGCGTGATCAAGGGCTCCACCACACGGCGCAATTCTTTGGCCTTGGGCAGGGTGGTCTTGATCGCCTCATGCGCGATCAGCGAATTTGCCATGTTGCGCAACATGGCCAGCCTGTGGCTGGTGGTGCGGTTCAGTTTGCGCAGACCGTGTCCGTGGCGCATGGTGCTTTCCTTTCGTTATGGTGAAGCCAGCCGTATCAGGTACTGGCCTTGCACGATGCCGTCTACCGCATACATTGCATGCGTGTGCGGCGGTTGAAAATACGCCGCCCTTGGAAGGGCAGCCTCCAATCAGTTCGGGCGCGATTCCAGCTCGGCCGGTGGCCAACTTTCCAGCTTCATACCCAGGGTGAGACCACGGGCTGCCAGCACTTCCTTGATCTCGTTCAGCGATTTGCGTCCAAGGTTCGGCGTCTTCAGTAACTCCGTCTCGCTGCGCTGGATCAGATCCCCGATGTAATAGATGTTCTCAGCCTTGAGGCAATTGGCCGAGCGCACGGTAAGCTCGAGATCATCCACTGGACGCAAAAGGATGGGGTCGAATTGCTGGGCACTTGCCGAACCGCCCGCCTCCAAGGCCTTTTCTGCGCCTTCCAGGCTGGCAAACACCGACAGCTGTTCCACCAGAATGCGAGCAGCGGTGCGGATCGCCTCTTCAGCGCTCGTCGACCCGTTGGTCTCAATTTCCATGACCAGCTTGTCCAGATCGGTGCGCTGCTCGACACGCGCGTTCTCAACGGCGTAGCTCACGCGCCGCACGGGCGAGAACGACGCATCAAGCACGATGCGGCCGATGATCTTGCCACCTTCATCCGAATAGCGGCGCAGATTACCTGGCACATAACCGCGCCCCTTCTCGACCTTGATCTGCATGTCGAGCTTGCCTTGCTGCGACAGGTGCGCAATCACGTGTTCGGGGTTGACGATCTCCACATCATGCGGGGTCTGGATGTCAGCGGCGGTCACCACACCTTCGCCTTCCTTACGCAGCGACAGCGTGACTTCATCGCGATTATGCAGCTTGAACACCACGCCCTTGAGGTTGAGAAGAACGGCGATCACATCCTCCTGCAGGCCGTCGACCACCGAATACTCGTGCAACACGCCGTTGATACTCACCTCTGTCGGGGCATAGCCCACCAAAGACGACAACAAGACACGGCGCAGCGCGTTGCCTAGCGTGTGGCCATAACCGCGCTCGAACGGCTCCAGGGTCACCTTGGCGCGCAGCGGGCCCAGGGCTTCAACTTGGATGGACTTGGGACGGAGCAATGCAGTTTGCATGAATTTCCTTTCAATACCCTCCGCTCGTTACGCGGATAAGGCTGACGACAACGAAACAACGGCGCATGCGCGCCCAATAAACCCCGAAGCAGACTCGCGAGCGTTCCTCGCGGGCCTCCTGAATGCAGAGTACGGTTTAACGGGAATAGAGTTCGACAATCAGCGATTCGTTGATGTCACTCGCGAACTCGTCACGATCTGGTGTCTTCTTGAACACGGCTTCCATTTTGGCCGGGTCGACCTGGACCCAGGCCGGGAACCCATTGCCCTCGGCAAGCTTGAGCGCATCCGCGATCCGCAGTTGCTTCTTTGCCTTTTCGCGCACGGCCACGGTCTGCCCTGGCATGACGCGAGCCGACGGAATGTCGAGCACGGTGCCATCCACCACGATGCCGCGATGGCCCACGAGTTGGCGTGCCTCGGCGCGCGTAGAGGCAAAACCCATGCGATACACAACCGTATCCAGACGCGATTCGAGCAGCGTCAGCAAGTTCACACCGGTGTTGCCGCGCAAACTTTGCGCCTTTTCATAGGTGCGGTGAAACTGCTTTTCCAGCAGCCCATACATCCGCTTTACCTTTTGCTTTTCGCGCAATTGGGTTGCGTAATCCGACTGTCGCGAGCCGGACGTTCGACCATGCTGGCCGGGCTTCGTGTCGAATTTGGCCTTGGATTCGATGCCACGGCGCGCGCTCTTGAGAAAAAGATCGGAGCCTTCGCGGCGGGAGAGTTTGGCCTTGGGGCCGAGATAACGTGCCACTTGCTATTTCCTTTAAATCGACTGCCGCAGGCTGCGCTGCGGGAGCTTGGGTCGCAAAACCCAAGCAGTGGGCTTGGCGGTGCGTGCACCGCGTTGTATGAATTTTGCGCTAGATCGGCTGCGCTTAGATCCGACGACGCTTGGGAGGGCGGCACCCGTTGTGCGGCACTGGCGTGACATCGGCGATCTGGATCACCTTGATACCCAACCCGTTAAGCGCACGCACCGCGGACTCACGTCCCGGACCTGGCCCCTTGATTCGCACTTCAAGCTGCTTGATGCCGCACTCAATGGCTTGACGGCCAGCGTTTTCCGCGGCCACCTGTGCCGCAAACGGCGTGGATTTGCGCGACCCCTTGAAACCTTGACCACCGGAGGATGCCCAAGACAACGCGTTGCCCTGGCGATCCGTAATGGTGATGATGGTGTTATTGAAGGATGCGTGCACGTGCGCAATACCGTCCGCCACATTCTTGCGAACCTTCTTGCGCGTGCGCTGCGCCGAACCCTGCGTTGAACCTTTAGCCATGACTTCGTCCTTGTGTGCTTATTTCTTCAGCGCTGCGGCGCCCTTGCGCGGACCCTTGCGGGTGCGGGCATTTGTGCGCGTGCGCTGACCGCGAACTGGGAGACCACGGCGATGGCGCATCCCGCGATAGCAGCCCAAGTCCATCAGGCGCTTGATGTTGATCGACACTTCGCGACGCAGGTCACCTTCGATGACGAACTGGCCGACCTGCTCTCGCACTTTTTCGAGCTCGGCGTCGGTGATGTCTTTCACCTTTTTCGAATAGGCGACGCCCGCGGCGTCGCAAATCTTGCGCGCCGTGGTACGGCCAATGCCATAGATCGCAGTCAGGCCGATTTCGGCGTGCTGATGCGGGGGAATATTGATACCAGCAATACGGGCCATTGGATTCCTCGATTCAAATAAGGCCGGTTAACCCTGACGCTGCTTATGGCGGGGGTCGGTACAGATCACACGCACCACGCCCTTGCGGCGGATGATCTTGCAGTTTCTGCACATCTTCTTGATGGACGCACTAACTTTCATGATTTACCTCGTTTATTTGGCACGAAATACGATCCGCGCACGGGTCAGATCGTAGGGCGTGAGTTCAACAGTGACCTTGTCGCCCGGCAAGATGCGGATGTAATGCATCCGCATCTTGCCGGAAATGTGGCCGAGGACGACATGGCCGTTTTCCAGCTTGACCCGGAAGGTTGCATTGGGAAGATTTTCGAGAATCTCCCCTTGCATCTGAATGGCATCATCCTTAGACATAGAAAAGTTCGGGCCTCAGCGCAACGTCATGCCACTTTTGAAATTCGCACGCTTGAGCAACGTATCGTATTGATGCGACATCGCGTAAGCCTGCACCTGTGCCATAAAATCCATGGTCACTACCACAATGATTAGCAATGAGGTGCCGCCAAAATTAAACGGCACATTATATTTCAGCACCAGAAATTCTGGGAGCAAGCAAACCAGTGTGATGTAAAGGGCGCCTGCCAATGTCAGGCGCATGAGAATTTTGTCAATATGCCGTGCTGTCTGCTCGCCGGGTCGGATACCCGGGATGAATGCACCACTTTTCTTTAGGTTATCAGCCGTCTCACGGCTATTGAACACAAGCGCGGTATAGAAAAAAGTAAAAAATACGATCGCGCCCGCATACAGCGCGATATAGATCGGTTGCCCTGGAGACAGCAGCGCCGCAGCATCCTTAAGCCACCCCATGCCTGCGCCCGCTCCGAACCAGCTGACCACCGTCGCTGGCAACAGAATGATGGACGAGGCAAAAATCGGAGGAATCACGCCAGACATGTTCAGCTTCAGCGGCAGATGAGACGACTGTCCGCCATAGACTTTGTTGCCGACCTGCCGGCGTGCGTAATTCACCAGAATCTTGCGCTGACCGCGCTCGACAAACACCACAAAGTAGGTGACAGCAATAACGATCGCCAGCACGAAGATGGACACGAGAATGCTCATAGCCCCCGTGCGCACGAGTTCGAGCAGCCCACCCAAGGCAGTTGGCAGCCCTGAAGCGATGCCGGCAAAGATGATGATGGAAATGCCGTTACCCAAACCGCGTTCGGTGATCTGCTCGCCCAGCCACATCAGGAACATCGTTCCAGCTGTCAAACTCACGACAGCTGTCATTTTGAAGCCAATGCCAGGATCAAGGACCAGGCCCTGAGCCGAGCTCAGCGCCACGGAAATACCCAGGGACTGAAAAATCGCCAGCAACAGCGTGAAATACCGCGTGTATTGCGTAATTTTCCGGCGGCCTGCCTCGCCTTCCTTTTTCAGTGCTTCCATCGAGGGAACCACATAGGTCAGCAATTGCATAATGATCGATGCCGAAATGTACGGCATGATACCCAGCGCAAACACGGTAAAGCGCGACAGGGCCCCACCTGAAAACATGTTGAACAACCCGAGGATGCCTCCGGAATTGTTCTTGAACAGCTGCTGCAATTGCTCCGGGTTGATACCTGGCACGGGAATGTGCGCACCGATGCGGAACACAATCAATGCGCCAAGCAGAAACAGGAGGCGCTTGGTCAAGTCCCCGTATTTCCCGCTACCGATTGCGCTCGATTGTGTGGCCATGGCAAATTCCGTGCTTAGTCTTGCTGCGCGGCTACTGTACCGCCGGCAGCCTCGATCGCAGCGCGCGCGCCTCGAGTCACCGCAACCCCGGTCACGGCGAATCCACGATCCACGCCACCCGAGGCGAAAATCTTGGCCGATTGCGCTTGATCAGAAATAAGGCCGGCAGCCTTCAGCGTCAACAGGTCGACTTGGTTGCCGTTGATGGCAGACAGCTCCGACAGTCGGACCTCCGCCTTGAACTTCGCCGTTGGCGACTTGAATCCACGCTTGGGCAAGCGGCGCTGCAGCGGCATCTGGCCGCCTTCAAAACCAACCTTGTGATAACCCCCCGAGCGGGATTTCTGGCCCTTGTGGCCGCGCCCGGCGGTCTTCCCAAGGCCGGACCCAATGCCGCGACCCACGCGCTTATTGCTATGGGTCGCGCCTTCGGCGGGCTGAATGGTGTTGAGTTGCATGCTGAATCTCACAAATGAGGGGGAGGTCATGCCCAATCAGGCGATGACCTTCACCAGATAGTCGACCTTGCGAATCATGCCGCGAACCGACGGCGTGTCTTCCAGGGTACGCTCGTCGTTCACACGGCGCAGGCCCAACCCGCGAACCGTATCGCGATGGTCGGAGCGCGTGCCGATCACACTACGCACCAATTTGACTTTGACTTCTTTTTTGTCTTGCATAGCAGACCTCAGCCGAGGATTTCTTCGATGCTCTTGCCCCGCTTCATGGCGATTTCAGAAGGCGTATTCGCCTTCGTGAGACCGTCCAGCGTGGCCCGAACCATGTTGTACGGGTTGGTGGAGCCATGGCTCTTCGCAACCACATCTGTGATGCCAACCACCTCAAAGATGGCGCGCATTGGCCCGCCTGCAATGATGCCCGTACCCTGGGGCGCCGGGGACATCATGACGTCGGATGCAGCGTGACTGCCGTACACTTGGTGGTGCAAGGTTCCATTCTTGAGCTTGACCTTGACCATGTTGCGTCGCGCTTGGTCCATGGCCTTTTGCACGGCAACCGGCACTTCGCGCGCCTTGCCCTTTCCCATACCGATGCGACCGTCACCGTCGCCCACAACGGCGAGTGCGGCGAAGCCAAGAATACGGCCACCCTTGACCACCTTGGTGACCCTGTTCACCGCAATCATCTTCTCCCGCAGACCGTCATCACGGGCTTCGGTGTTCATCTTTGCTTGGATTTTGGCCATCTCAACCTCAGAATTTCAAACCAGCTTCGCGGGCTGCTTCGGCCAACGCCTTGACACGGCCGTGATACTGAAAACCGGAGCGATCGAACGCAACTTGCTCGATGCCTGCGGCGCGCGCCTTCTCAGCAATGCGCTTGCCGACGATCTGCGCGGCGCCGACGTTGCCTCCGGATCCCTGCAGCTGTTGCCGCACTTCGGCCTCAGCGGTCGACGCCGTCATCAGCACGCGTGCGCCGTCATCGGAGATGATGCTTGCATAGATGTGCGCATTCGAACGATGCACCGCCAGACGAGTCACCGACAAACGAGCAATATGGGCTCGCGTTGATTTGGCACGGCGCAGACGGGCTTGCTTCTTATTCAACATTTCACAACCCCTTATTTCTTCTTGGTTTCCTTGATCACCACGACCTCATTGGCGTAGCGAACCCCTTTGCCCTTGTAGGGCTCGGGCGGACGAATAGCGCGAATATCAGCGGCGACCTGGCCAACGAGCTGCTTATCGACACCCTTCAGCACGATCTCGGTGGGGGTCGGTGTTTCGACCTTGATGCCCTCGGGCATGTCGCGCACGACGGGATGCGAAAAACCAAGAGCGAGGTTCAGCTTGGCCCCTTGCACTTGAGCCTTATAGCCCACGCCAATGAGTGTCAGCTTCTTTTCAAAGCCCTTGTCCACACCCGCAACCATTCCTGCAACCAAGGCGCGGAATGTGCCGGACAGCGCATGAGCCTCGCGACTCTGATCCGAAGGGACAAACGTCAGCGCGCCGTCCTGCAGCGCAACCTTGACGAGCGGATTCAGCGGGCGGTTCAAGCGACCGAGCCCACCCTTAACGGCAATTTGTTCGGGCGTCAGGGAGACTTCGACACCCTTGGGCACAACAATGGGATTCTTGGCGACTCGCGACATGGCCAGCCCTCAATTAGGCAACATAACAAAGGACCTCGCCGCCGACGCCAACCTGGCGCGCCTTGCGGTCGGTCATCACACCCTTCGGTGTGGAGACGATGGCGACACCCAGCCCGTTCAGGACTTGGGGAATGGCATGTCGCCCACGATAGATACGCAACCCGGGACGGCTGACACGTTCGATGCGCTCGATCACCGGGCGCCCCGCGTAGTACTTCAACGCAATCTGCAGATCTGCCTTCGCACCTTCACGCACCAACTCGAAGCCGTCAATGTAGCCTTCATCCTGAAGCACCTGCGCGATAGCCGCTTTGAGCTTCGACGCTGGCATCTTCACGGTAGCCTTCTCGACCATCTGCGCATTGCGGATGCGCGTCAGCATGTCGGCAATGGGATCACTCATGCTCATAAAAATGTTCTCCGGTGACTTCCGATAGCCGCATTACCAGCTGGACTTGGTGACGCCCGGGATCTCCCCGCGGAACGCCAGTTCACGAATCTTGCTCCGCGCAAGTCCGAACTTGCGAAACGTTCCCCGCGGGCGCCCAGTCAGCGCACAGCGATTGCGCAAGCGCGTCGGGTTTGCGTTCCGGGGCAGCTGTTGCAGCGCCACTCGGGCCTGGAGATGATCTTCGTGCGATTTGCTCGAATCAGCGATGACAGCTTCGAGTGCAGCGCGCTTGGCAGCGAACTTTTGCACGAGCTTTTCGCGCTTTTCTTGCCGATTGATCAGTGAAAGCTTGGCCATGGCAATCTCAATTCTTAAAGGGAAAGCGAAATGCGGAAAGCAGCGCCTTGCATTCGTCGTCCGACTTCGCGGTCGTCGTGATGCTGATATTCAGTCCTCGCAAAGCATCGACCTTGTCGTACTCGACCTCAGGGAAAATAATCTGCTCTTTCACCCCGATGTTGTAGTTCCCGCGACCGTCAAACGCCCGCGACGAGACACCGCGGAAGTCGCGCACACGCGGCAGAGCCACCGTAATCAACCGGTCGAGAAATTCATACATGCGGCCACCGCGGAGCGTGACGGAGCACCCGATCGGCATGCCCTCGCGCACCTTGAACGCGGCAATAGCTTTGCGCGCCTTCGTCACGACGGGCTTTTGCCCGGCGATCTTGGTCATATCGTCCACAGCGTGCTCGATGACCTTCTTGTCAGCAACAGCCTCCGACACACCCATGTTGAGCGTGATTTTGGTGATGCGCGGAACCTCCATGACCGACTTGTAGCTGAACTGCTTTTGCAGATTCGGCACGACTTGGCCCTTGTAAAACTCTTGCAAGCGCGACATAACGCCCCCAGTTAAACCTTGATTTGTTCGCCACTCGAACGGAACACGCGAACCTTGTTACCGTCAGAGAGCAAACGAATGCCGACACGATCTGCCTTGCCGGACGCCGGATTAAAAATTGCCACATTGCTTTGATGAATGGGCATTTCCTTGGACACGACGCCGCCAGGCTGGTTTTGCATTGGGTTCGGACGCGTATGACGCTTCGCGAGATTCACACCCTCGACAATCAAATGCTCCGTGCCATGGCGCGAAAGCACCTTGGCACGCCGCCCTTTGTCGGCTCCGGCGATGACGATCACTTCGTCGCCCCTGTGGATTTTGTTCATGGTCGACCTCTTACAGCACTTCGGGTGCGAGGGAAACAATCTTCATGAAACGCTCCGTGCGGAGCTCGCGTGTGACCGGCCCAAAAATGCGGGTTCCGATCGGCTCCAGCTTGGCATTCAGAAGGACCGCCGCGTTCGTATCGAATTTGATCAATGAACCGTCGGCGCGGCGCACGCCCTTCGCCGTGCGCACAACAACAGCGTTGAACACTTCGCCCTTTTTCACACGCCCACGCGGCGCGGCTTCCTTGATGCTGACCTTGATGACGTCGCCGATGCCGGCGTAGCGACGCTTCGATCCGCCGAGCACCTTGATGCACATAACGGTCTTCGCGCCGGTGTTGTCAGCAACATCCAGCCTTGATTGCATCTGAATCATGTGGAATCCTGAAATTCTTTCCCAACTTGGCGGCATCAAGCTACATGCCGATAGTCTTGGGCCCAGCTAGTGGGGTTGTGAAGCGCAAAAGCGCAGAACTAAATATTTTTACTCGATTCTAGCCGAATGTCAAGGCATGATCGATGTTTTCGAGCGCTACAGCGCCGCTCCAAGTCTGTCGTGGTGTGTGGCGCGGTCCATGGAAAAACCGCCCACCGACCTCCCGCCACACCACACGGCCAGCCCGAATCGGGCGCCTCAAACCAATCGGGACTTCTCCAGGAGGCGCGTCACCACCCAGGATTTGGTCTTGGAAATGGGGCGCGACTCAGCAATCTCCACCAAGTCGCCCACGTGAAACTGCCCGTCCTCGTCGTGCGCGCTGTACTTCTTGGAGCGCACGATAAATTTGCCATACAGTTCGTGCTGGACGCGACGTTCGACCAACACGGTAACCGTCTTGGCGCGCTTGTCGCTGACCACCCGACCCGCCAATACGCGGGTCAATCCTTCAGCTGTTGACATCATGACTCCTGCGTGACTGTTTGACGAATCAGCGTCCGGATGCGCGCGATATCACGGCGCACCTTCATCAGCTGACTGGTGTTTTGCAATTGCTGCGTCGCCTTTTGCATACGCAAACCCATATGCGCCTTCAGCAGCGCATTCAGTTCATTTTGCAAACCGGCTTGATCCAATTTGCGCATTTCTTCCAGATTCATCATCTCACCTCAAAGGCCAAAGCGGCGACCGACGAAGACGGTACGGAAGGGAAGTTTGGCCGCCGCGAGCTCGAACGCTTCGCGGGCCAACTGCTCTGGCACCCCATCGATTTCATACAGAACCTTACCGGGCGTGATTTCCGACACGTAATACTCGGGGTTCCCCTTGCCATTACCCATGCGCACTTCAGCTGGCTTGATCGAAATGGGCTTGTCCGGAAACACGCGGATCCAGATTCGCCCGCCGCGCTTGACGTGGCGCGAAATGGCACGACGTGCCGACTCGATCTGGCGCGCAGTCAAGCGTCCACGCGTCGTCGCTTTCAGTCCATATTCGCCAAAGGCCACGGAGGCCCCCCGTGTTGCCACACCCTTGTTGCGGCCCTTTTGCTCCTTGCGGTATTTGCGTCGCGCAGGTTGCATCATGACGATTCTCCTTGCTTGCTCGGCACGGCAGCTACAGCCTCGGGTTTGCTGACTTTCCGTACGCGCTTCTCTGTGGGCGCCGCGGGCGCGGCTGCGGTGGCTTGCGCATCGCCGCGGCCGGCATCGGGCCGACGGTTGCGACGCGGGCCAGATTTTTCGTCACGGCGCGGACGACGCTCAGGCTCAGCGACCTCGACGGCCTTCTGCGCCAGAGCGCCACGGCCCAACGTATCACCCTTGTAGACCCAGACCTTCACGCCAATCACGCCATACGTGGTCTTGGCTTCGGAAAAACCGTAGTCGATGTCCGCTCGCAGCGTTTGCAATGGCACTCGACCTTCCCGGTACCATTCCGTGCGCGCGATTTCAATGCCGTTGAGACGGCCGGACGACATGATCTTGATGCCCTGCGCACCAAGACGCATCGCGTTTTGCATCGCCCGCTTCATCGCCCGCCGGAACATGATGCGCTTCTCGAGCTGCTGGGTAATGGAATCCGCAATCAGCTTCGCATCGATTTCGGGCTTGCGCACTTCCTCGATGTCCACAGCAACGGGCACGCCAAGTCGCTTGGTCAACTCCGACTTCAGCGCTTCGATATCCTCGCCCTTCTTGCCGATGACCACGCCGGGCCGCGCACTAAAAATCGTGATCCGCGCATTCTTTGCTGGGCGCTCGATGACGATGCGCGACACCGAAGCCGCTTTCAGCTTTTTCGCGAGGAACTCGCGCACTGCGATGTCTTCGTTGAGCATCTTCGCAAACTGAGCCCCGCTGGCGTACCAACGCGAGGACCAGTCATGCGTGACCGCCAGTCTAAAACCGGTTGGGTTGATTTTCTGTCCCATCTCGAGTCCTTAGTTTCCAACGGTGATGTAGATGTGGCAGGTGGGCTTGACAATGCGATTGCCGCGCCCCTTCGCACGCGCCGAGAAGCGCTTGAGCGAGGCACCACGCTCCACCATGATGGATTTGACCTTCAGTTCGTCAATGTCTGCACCATCGTTGTGCTCGGCGTTGGCAATGGCCGACTCCAGCACTTTCTTGATGATTTGGGCCGACTTCTTCGGCGTGAACGCCAGGGTGTTGAGGGCGTGGTCCACTTTCTTGCCGCGAATCAGATCAGCCACCAATCGGCCCTTCTGCTCTGACAGCCGCACACCGCGCAATACTGCTCGTGTTTCCATGGTTCTTACCTCTTGGCGGCTTTTTTGTCCGCGGGATGACCCTTGAACGTGCGGGTCAGCGCAAACTCACCGAGCTTGTGGCCGACCATCTGATCCGTGATGTACACGGGCACATGTTGCCGGCCGTTGTGCACGGCAATCGTCACACCGATGAACTCGGGCAGCACCGTGGAACGGCGTGACCAGGTCTTGATCGGTTTCTTGTCTTTCGTGGCAACAGCGCTTTCGATCTTGCGCATCAGGTGCAGATCGCAAAACGGGCCTTTTTTGAGAGAACGTGTCATATCTGGGCCTCTACCTTACTTTTTACGGCGCGAAACAATCATGCCCTGCGTGCGCTTGTTCTGACGCGTGCGGTAGCCCTTCGTCGGGGTGCCCCACGGACTGACCGGCGTACGCCCTTCGCCCGTGCGCCCTTCGCCACCGCCATGCGGGTGATCGATTGGGTTCATTGCCACACCACGCACGGTCGGCCGAATGCCCTTCCAGCGCTTGGCACCTGCCTTGCCGTATTGGCGCAAACTGTTTTCTTCGTTGCTGACTTCGCCAATGGTGGCGCGGCACTCGACGTGGATCTTGCGCACCTCGCCCGAGCGCAGACGGATCTGCGCATAGACGCCCTCTCGAGCCATCAACACCGCCGACCCTCCTGCGGAGCGGATCATTTGCGCACCCTTGCCCGCCAGCAGTTC
Organism: Pseudomonadota bacterium; assembly: GCA_021807445.1. GTDB lineage: Bacteria > Pseudomonadota > Gammaproteobacteria > Burkholderiales > Burkholderiaceae_C > Thiomonas_A. The sequence goes on along the minus strand of JAKBCY010000005.1, from coordinate 2,613 downwards.
GACGCAATGAATCGTGGAACCAACCGGGATGCTGCGGATGGGCAAGCAATTCCCGACCTTGATCGGCGCCTCCGATCCACTGACAACAGAGCTACCGACCTCGATCCCGCGCGGAGCGATGATGTAGCGACGCTCACCATCCGCATAGCACAGCAATGCGATGTGCGCCGTGCGGTTAGGGTCGTACTCGATACGCTCCACCTTCGCCGGAATCCCGTCCTTGTCGCGACGGAAATCGACCACACGGTAGTGTTGCTTGTTGCCGCCCCCACGATGGCGCACCGTGATGTGGCCATTGTTATTGCGGCCGGCATTTTGCTTTTGTGGCTCAAGCAAGCTCTTCTCGGGATCACCCTTGTGCAGATGCTTGTGCACCACCTTCACCACAGCCCGACGACCGGCTGAAGTCGGCTTCACCTTGACGACTGCCATGTTAGACACCCTCCTGGGCGAAATTCAGTTCCTGACCAGCTGCCAAGCTCACGTAGGCTTTGCGAACGTTATTGCGATGGCCGACGCCACGCGCCGTGCGCTTGACCTTGCCCTTCTGATTCAGCACCTGAACGTTGGTCACCTGAACCTTGAAAAAAGCCTCGACCGCCGCCTTGATCTCGTCCTTATTTGCGTCCTGGCGCACACGAAACGCAACCTGGTTGCGCTTGTCCGCGAGCATGGTGGCCTTCTCAGAAATGATGGGCGCGAGCAGCACCTGCATCAAACGTTGTTCTCGTGTTTGTTGCTGGCTCATGACAGCATCTCCTGGAGCTTGACGAGTGCACCCTTGGCAATCAGGATCTTTTTGTAATAGATCAGCGACAGCGGGTCCATGTAGCGAGGTTCGACCAACAAGACATTGGGCAAATTGCGCGCAGCCAACATCAGTTTCTCGTCAATCGAGTCGGCGATGTAGAGCACAGAATCCAAGCCCATGGACCTGAGTTTGGTCGCCAACAACTTCGTCTTCGGCGCTTCAACTTCGAGCTCGTCCACGACGACAACCCGGCCTTCGCGAGCCAGCTGCGACAAGATGGAGCGCATTCCTGCGCGATACATTTTCTTGTTGATTTTCTGCGTGAAATTTTCGTCCGCGGCATTCGGGAAAATCCGGCCGCCCCCACGCCACAGAGGGGAACTCGTCATACCGGCACGGGCCCGGCCCGTACCTTTTTGACGCCAGGGCTTGCGTGTCGAATGCTTAACTTCGGCACGATCCTTTTGGGCACGCGTGCCCGCACGAGCGTTTGCCTGGTAGGCAATCACGATCTGGTGAATCAGCGCCTCGTTGTATTCGCGCCCGAAAATCGTATCGGGGGCTTCAAAGGCGGCTCCTTGAGCGCCATCCGCTGCAACGTAATGCAATTGGGTCATGACTGAACTCCAGCTTTCTTGACCGCGGGGCGCAAGGTTACGCACCCTGAATCCGCGCCAGGGATCGAGCCCTTCACCATGATCAGATCCCGCTCGGCGTCCACGCGGACCACCTCAAGATTCTGGATCGTCACATTGGTGTGACCCAGACGGCCGGACATGCGCTTACCCGGGAATACACGCCCCGGGTCCTGCGCCATACCAATCGAGCCCGGAGCGCGCGTCGTGACCGAGTTGCCATGGGAAGCGCGATTCGAGGAAAAGTGGTGGCGCTTAATGGCGCCGGCGTAACCCTTACCAATCGTCAGGCCCCTCACGTCGACGTATTGGCCGACGGCGAACAACGACGCTGACAGGGCAGCGCCCGGCTGATAGGCAGCAGCGACATCCGCTGGAACGCGGAATTCGCAAAGCAACTTGGCGGGCTCAATTGCAGCCTTTGCCAGGTGACCGGCTTCTGCTTTGGTTAACGAGGAAGGCTTGGTCGAGCCAAAGGCCACCTGAATGGCGCTATAGCCATCTTTATCGGCTTGGCGGACTTGCGCCACAGCGTTGCGAGAAACGTCCAGAACGGTCACGGGAATCGAAGCCCCGTCATCCGTAAAGACTCGCATCATGCCGACCTTGCGCGCGACAAGGCCGAGTGCTTGCGTACTCATTGTTTTCTCCATGCCAGCTGCGATTGGCTGGCGTCATTGGCAGACGGAGCTGCGATTTGACACACACAACACCAAGCAAAAACCTGGATGCTGCTTGCCCCGGAATGCGTATGCGCATTCCGGGGCAACGTTGAAAAGCACGCCAGTATACCGAACTGGCTTACGACTGGCTAGTCTTTACTGCAATTTAATTTCCACATCGACACCCGCCGGAAGATCCAGCTTCATCAACGCATCCACCGTCTTATCGGTGGGGTCGACGATATCCATCAATCGCTGATGCGTCCGGATCTCAAACTGGTCACGAGAACTCTTGTTCACGTGCGGCGACCGCAGAACGTCGAATCGCTGCAGGCGGGTCGGGAGCGGAACCGGCCCTTTCACAATGGCGCCGGTGCGCTTTGCAGTATCAACAATCTCAAGCGCGGACTGGTCGATGAGGCGGTAGTCGAAGGCCTTCAGGCGGATGCGGATTTTTTGACTTTGCATTGCAGTTCCAAAGAGCGGGAAATATGAGGCAAGCCTCGGATTTACTCGAGAATTTTTGCAACGACACCGGCGCCGACGGTGCGGCCACCTTCACGGA